>SFJA01000076.1 GCA_004556005.1 Bacteroidales bacterium
GCCGTTGCCGAGCTTGCGCTCGCCTTTATGATTTTTATGGCGCGCACGCAGTTCACACCTTCTACAGGTACCGAAATCCAGGGCAAGACCATAGGAATCCAAGCATTCGGCAATGTCGGAAGGCTAGTCGGTGCAAAGGCTGCTGCACTTGGAATGAAGGTCAAGGCAATAGATCCTTTCCTCAAGCCGGAACAGATTGCCGAGGCGGGAGCTGAGCCGGTGACGGACCTGAAGGAACTTTACTCTACCTGCGATTATGTCAGCATTCATATTCCGGCTACACCTCAAACCATAGGCAGCATCGGATATGAACTGATCACTTCCATGCCAAAGGGCGCAACACTTGTCAACACGGCACGCAAGGAGGTTATTGACGAATCCGGCCTTGAAAAGGCGCTTGAGGACCGTCCTGACCTCAAATACATCAGCGACGTCGCTCCTGACAATTATGAAACTCTGAAGAATAAATTCGGTCTCCGAGTGTTCGCGACACCTAAGAAAATGGGCGCTCAGACATCGGAAGCCAATGTCAATGCCGGTCTCGCGGCGGCCCGTCAGATCGTCTCTTATTTTGAAACAGGCAATACAAGATTCCAGGTTAACAAATAGTTATGGTACGAGTAAAACCTTTCGCGGCCATACGTCCGCCAAAAGATCTTACCCCGGAGGTTGCAGCACCTCCCTATGATGTCCTCAACTCCGAGGAGGCCAAGGCGATGGCAGGGGAAAAGTCCCTTCTGCACATTACCAAGCCTGAGATAGATTTTGATCCGATACTTCCCGACCACGACCCTGAGGTATATGACAAGGCGGTGGAGAATTTCCGCCTATGGCAGGAGCGTGGCTGGCTTGTAAGGGACAGCAAACCTTGCTATTACGTGTATGCCCAGACTATGGACGGCCGTACCCAGTACGGACTTGTGCTCTGCGCTCATACCGATGATTATGCCGACGGTGTAATCAAGAAGCACGAACTTACACGCAAGGACAAGGAAGACGACAGAATGATACACGTGAGCATACAGAATGCCAATATCGAACCTGTGTTTTTCTCTTACAAGGACAACGATGAACTTGCGGCAATAGTGCGCAAGGCTGCTTCGGGACCGTCAGAGTACCGTTTCGTGGACGAAAACGGCTTCGGGCACGAACTCTGGGTCATTGATGACGATGCAACCATCAGCCGCATCAGCGATATCTTCTCGTCAGAGATAGATGCCTTTTATGTTGCTGACGGACACCACCGTACGGCCGCTGCGGCAAGAGTTGGAGAGGAAAAGCGCAAAAAGAATCCAAACCACACGGGCAATGAGGAGTACAACTACTTCATGGCCGTATGCTTCCCTGAGTCCCAGCTCAGGATTATCGACTACAACCGTGTCGTAAAGGATCTTGCGGGAATGAGCGAGGCGGAGTTCCTTGCCGCTCTTCAGGAAGATTTTGTCGTTGAGAACAAGGGCTCGGAGGAGATTTTCCACCCTGTAGGGCTGCACAACTTCTCAATGTACCTCGGCGGCAGCTGGTATTCGCTTACCGCGCGTGAGGGCAGGTATGACGACAGCGATCCTATCGGAGTGCTCGATGTTACCGTGCTTTCTAGTTTGGTGCTTGACAAGTTGCTGGGTATCAAGGATTTGCGCATTGACAAGAGAATTGATTTTGTTGGCGGAATCAGAGGCCTGGGCGAGCTTGCGCGCCGTGTTGACAGCGGAGAGATGAAGGTGGCGTTCGCACTCTATCCGGTTTCGATGCGCCAGCTCATCAACATAGCCGACAGCGGCAAGATCATGCCGCCTAAGACTACCTGGTTCGAGCCTAAGCTCAGGTCAGGACTGGCAATACACACTTTGGATTAATCATTTTACAGGATGGTTGCGGATACAGAGAAAATCAGAAGAACTCTCAAGGAGTTTTTTGGCTACGATTCCTTCAAAGGGGACCAGGAGCGCATTATCACCCATCTCATCAACGGGGGCGATGCCTTTGTGCTTATGCCTACCGGGGCTGGCAAGTCGCTTTGCTATCAGCTGCCGGCGCTCGTGATGGAGGGAACGGCGATCGTGATTTCGCCTTTGATTTCTCTGATGAAGAATCAGGTTGACGTTCTTCGCGGCTTTGAAACCGGTGACGGCAGCATAGCCCATTTCCTCAACTCATCCTTGAGCAGAGTACAGTTGGAAGAGGTGCGTTCCGACCTTAATGCGGGACGCACCAAAATCCTGTACGTTGCACCTGAAACCCTCACCAAGGAGGAGAATATAAGTCTGCTTCGAGGCGTGAGGATTTCGTTTTATGCGGTTGACGAAGCTCATTGCATCTCCGAATGGGGACACGACTTCAGGCCGGAATACAGGCGCATTCGCACCCTTGTGGACCAGATAGGAAGGGCTCCTATCATTGCTCTCACAGCTACCGCCACGATGAAGGTGCAGAGCGACATCGTGAAGAATCTCGGCATCAGCGATGCCGCTGTGTTCAAGGCTTCGTTCAACAGACCTAACCTTTATTATGAAATCCGCGCAAAACAGGCGGAAGACTCGGAAAACTATTCGTCAATCATCAAGTACATACGCGATGCCGGGGACGTTTCCGGTATCATCTACTGCCTCAGCCGCAAGCAGGTGGAGGACCTTGCCGCCGCATTGCAGCGCAACGGCATCAAGGCCGCGCCTTATCACGCGGGTCTGGATGCCAAGGTGAGAAGTGAAAATCAGGATGCTTTCCTGCGGGAGGACATTCAGGTGATAGTCGCCACCATAGCATTCGGAATGGGAATAGACAAGCCGGACGTGCGCTTTGTCATTCACTATGACATTCCGAAGAGCATCGAGAGCTATTATCAGGAAACCGGCAGGGCGGGTCGTGACGGCATGGGAGCCCGATGCATAGCATATTACAGTCCCAAGGATGTCGTCAAGCTGGAAAAATTCATGCAGAGCAAGCCTGTTGCAGAGCAGGAGATAAACCGTCAGCTGCTTGACGAGGTCGTGGCCTACGCCGAGTCCGGTCTTTGCCGCAGGAAGCTGTTGCTCAATTATTTCGGCGAATCCTACGACGTTGCCAACTGCCAGTGCTGCGACAACTGTATGCACCCTCTCCGTTCATTTGACGGGCGTAAAGAAATGGTTCTGGCGCTGACCCTTGTCAAGTCTCTTCCGGAACATTTCAAGATAGGGCATCTTGCAAACATACTTGCAGGAGAGAGCAACGCCATTATCAAATCCTACAAGCACGATAAGCTCAAACTCTTTGGAGCAGGCAAGCCGCGTTCCGATGCGTTCTGGCGCAATGTGTTGAGACAGGGCGTGATAAGTGGGCTGCTTATCAAGGAAATTGAGTCCTATGGCTTGATAAGTCTCACTGAAGCAGGTGAGAATTTCCTTCTCAAGCCGCAGTCCGTCACGCTTGTGGAGGACAGGTCCTTTGTTCAGGAAGAAGACTCCGAGCAGGAGACTCCGGCAAGGGGCGGTGGCGGAGGGGGCGATCCTGTGCTTCTCTCAATGCTGAAGGACCTGCGCAAGGATGTTGCCCGGAAGAACGGCCTGCAGCCGTGGATTGTGTTCGGGGATCCAGCGCTTGAGGATATGTCCATATTGTATCCTATCAGCTACGATGGTCTCAAGAACTGCCAGGGTGTGGGTGAAGGCAAGGCCCGCAAGTTCGGAAAGGAATTTATCGAGCTTATCAAGAAGTATCTGGACGAACACGATGATATCATCAGACCTGATGACTTTGTGGTCAAGTCCGCGCCGAACAAGTCTGCAAACAAGATCTTCATCATCCAGAGCATTGACCGTGAAATGGACCTTGAAGACATAGCAATCGCGCGTGACCTTGAGATGGATGAACTTATCAAGGAAATAGAAGCGATTGTATCGACCGGAACCAAACTCAATCTCAACTACTATATTGATGAAGTAATGGATGAGGATGAGGTTGATGACATTATGGATTATTTCAAGGAGGACGCCAAGTCTGATTCCGTTGCCGATGCGCTGGCTGAACTGGGAGCGGATTATGACGAACTTTCCGTCCGCCTTGTGCGTATCAAGTTCCTCTGCGAGGTAGCGTCGTAGGTGAGTTATTGTATTTTTTCATTACTTGTTTCTTTCGTTATTTTGTCATACATTTGCAGCGTGGGAGGCTATTAGAGTACTTTTAAAGTAATGGTACTGCTCTGCTGCGAGTGCAGGATGCTGTGGTTATTGTATTTATTGCTTTGATTGCACACTTGTCTTCCCTCGTAATTGATAACACCGCTTGCCTTCTACTCTAACCAAATAAAGTATGTACAAACGTCTAGTAATGTTTATGCTTGCTCTGCTCGCAATGACAGGGCAGGTTTTCGCCCAGGGGGGAGTGACTGGAAAGGTCACAGACTCCACGGGTGAACCTCTCGTAGGCGTCAATGTGCTCATCAAGGGCACAAAGACGGGAACGATGACCAATTTGGACGGCGATTACTCTCTTTCTGCAAAGAGCGGTAGTGTGCTCGTTTTTTCTTGCATCGGTTTCGCCACTGAGGAAATCACTGTCGGAAGCACCCCTGCTACTTTGAACGTGACTCTTCAGGCGGAGAGCAACTATCTCGATGATGTTGTGGTCGTTGCCTATGGTACCCAGAAAAGAAAGGACCTCACCGGTTCGATGACCGAGGTCAAGTCCGAAATCGTTGCCATTCAGAACACCACCACTGTGTCCCGTGCACTCGAAGGAACGGCTCCTGGTCTCCAGGTGGCTTCCGTTGACGGTCAGCCGGGATTCGATATGGCAATCCGTCTGCGTGGTGTGAGCTCGACCAACGGTGCGTCCGCTTCTGCGCTCATCGTTATCGACGGTGTCGCACAGCAGGCAACATCCACCTATGAGAACCCTCTCTCTCAGCTCAACTCCGAGGATATCGCTTCAGTGAGCGTGCTCAAGGATGCAGCATCAACTGCTCTCTACGGTTCACGCGCAGGTAACGGTGTCATCCTCATCACCACAAAGAAGGGTGCCGAGGGAAAGGCAAAGATCTCTTTCCAGGGTCGCTGGGGATGGAATTCCATCGGTGACTACAACGTAAACTCCATGGACACCGCAGCTGAGGTTTACGAGTATGCCTGGAAGAGTATCTATAACTCATACCGTTACGGTGTAAACGGTACCGGTCTCCCGGGAGTCGATGCCAACGGACGCTACTATACCAACGTAGCCAATCCTAACCATACCGACGAGGAGGCACGCCTCTTTGCAAGTATGCACCTTTTCGACTACAACGGCAGCGAGACCGCATTCCAGAAAAATGCCCTGAAGAACAACATGGCATATTTCGTTCCGGATGCCACTTATACCAATACCGGATCAGGATCCAACTCCAGCTCCACTATGACCGGAGCATTCCTCGTCGATCCTGAAACGGGACGCATCAATCCTAAGGCCAGACTTCTGTACAGCGGCGATGCTTCTGAACTTATGTTCCAGAATGCTTTCCGCCAGTCATACAACGTATCTGCACGCGGCGGTACCGACAAGGTGCGTTACTTTGCCTCTTTCGGTATGCAGGATGACCCTTCATACCTGATTGCAAGCTCTTACAAGCGTTACAGCGGACGTGCAAATCTCGATGCGGACGTTACTTCCTGGCTCAAGGTTGGTGCCAACGTGGGTTACACCAGAACCAACACCCGCGCACAGGCAGGCCGCTGGGGTGCCCGTCAGATCGGCGGCGCTTCCGGTAACTCGATGCTCCAGGTAAAGGGTTGGCTGCCTATCTATCCGGTTTACGAGATAGATGAAAATGGCGAATTCAGACTTGACGCCAACGGTGACAAGATTCTCAACGTCAACAACAACTCATACTCTCCGCTCGGCGAAGGACATTATGCTGACCGCAACTTCTCATCTGATTATCTCTTCGTTGCCAACACCAACATCGAGCGTCAGGAGATTTCTACCTGGACCAGCCGAATGTATGCCAGCGCAAGCTTCCTGAAATATTTCAATTTCACCTTCAACTTCAACCTTGACGAGCAGCACTGGCGCCGTACTATGTACTGGAACCATATTGCAGGTCGCGGTACTCCTAACGGAGGTCTCGGTATCAAGACCCACCAGCGCCGCATCATGAACACCCAGCAGCTCCTTTCATACAGCCAGGACTTCGGCAAGCACCACGTTGACGCTATGGTCGGACACGAGTATGAGGACCTCAACAAGGAGTCTCTCAACTTCGGTACTTCATACGAGCTCATCCCAGGATATCCTATTGCCGGAAACTTCGTAGGCCGCTATGTGAACCAGGGCGGTGAGAGTTCCGCATCTCCGGGATGGGGACTTGACATCTACAGGACAGAGTCATACCTGAGCCGCGCAAACTACAATTACGCTCAGAAGTACTATCTTTCAGCGTCACTGCGTCGCGATGCGGCTTCCAAGTTCACCAAGGATAACCGCTGGGGTACCTTCTGGTCAGTCGGAGCCGGCTGGCGCTTCTCCGAGGAACCTTTCCTCGAGGATGCAAACTGGCTTGACAATGCTAAACTGCGTGCAAGCTACGGTGTTACCGGTAATGCGAACGGTTTGACCTCATACTACCTCAACCACTACTGGTACTATGGCGTCTCTACCTGGCAGGAAAGTTCAAACGGTACCGGTGTTCCTTCTACCACCACAATCAAGGACAACGGTCTTGTGCGTACCGACCTTACCTGGGAAAACGTTCACCAGCTTGACCTCGG
Organism: Bacteroidales bacterium; assembly: GCA_004556005.1. Classification (GTDB taxonomy): domain Bacteria; phylum Bacteroidota; class Bacteroidia; order Bacteroidales; family UBA932; genus Cryptobacteroides. Next base: position 6,720 of record SFJA01000076.1, read on the forward strand.
TATCGATTTCAGCGTACTCAAGAGCCGCATCACGGGTGCCGTTGACTTCTACGACCACGTAACAGTCAACTCCCTTTTCAACAAGAGCGTTTCTCCTCTTGCATCGAACGGCCAGACCACCCTTCTCTCCAACTCTGCAAGGGTACGCAACAGAGGTTTCGAAATCGAGCTCGATGCCGACATCATCCGCACCAAGGACTTTACCCTCAACGTGGGTATCAACGGAACTCACTACCGTTCTATCCTTGTAAGCGTTCCAGCAGATCAGATTCCTGCTTATGACAAGACTATGGACCTTCCTGAAGGATGCTGGACAGCCCAGACCGAGGATATGGCCCAGGCAGGTACCGCAGGTCACGCTGGACGTGGTATTTTCTACCTCCGTGGCGAAGGCAAGGACCTGTTCAATATCTATATGCCTAAGTATGCCGGAGTCGATCCTGAGTCAGGACTTCCTCTCTACTGGCACCGCGTTACCTACTATGATGTGAACCTTAACGAAAATACGGGTGTTTACGAGCACGGTGGACGTTATATAGGCTACAAGGTCGGTGACAACGTCAAGACCAACGTAGTAGCTGATGCATCACACTATGAGATGGGTTCCGCTACCCCTGACTGGATCGGCGGTCTTACCGTCAACCTCCGCTGGAAGGACTTTGACCTCAGCCTGGTTTCCGCATACCAGTTCGGTGGCAAATTCTTCTCTATGGAGTACTCACAGCATCTGTA
>SFJA01000077.1 GCA_004556005.1 Bacteroidales bacterium
CGCTTCTTTATTATCATTCAACAGTTTGTTTCTGCACAGATACTTGAAGAAGGAGCGTGTCAAAGAAATGTAGTTGTTACGGCTTGGCCCTGGCTTTCTTTTATCAAGTTCAATAAGATATTGGACGAGGTCGGCAGGTGTCAGTTCCTTAATTGATATGCTATGCTCCTGCAGGAATGAATAGAGCAGATACAGTCGTTCAATATCGCTGCATATGGATGTTCTTGCCTTAAGCCTTGAAATCTCATCTATGAATTCTTCGTACACATGTTTCTCCGGGCCATCAAAGTTGTAAGTCTTGTGCTTAACATCCCAAAGGCGGATTGGCATCCCCGTCTGAATGTCAAGGAGAATGTCGATATGATGGCATTCTGACTTCTGCCACTTTTGCATTCCCTTGCGTATGGTAGTGCCGAAACGATGCATAATAAATGCATCCTCCACTTCTTGATTGAACTGCTGATACTCATTCTCGGACATAAACTTTTTCAGCCTATCCCAAGAATAATTGTATCGGCGAATACACTCGGCGCTGAATTTTCCTTCATGTAGGTAAGATTCAGCCTTTTGTCTTAGTTGTTTGAGTTCTGTTTCCATAATACAATAATTCTTTCTGCAAAATTATTATGGAAACACGTTATGTAAAGTTTGGCTCCCAAACAAGTATTTGAAGTGTCTGGGAAGAAGACATCCAATGGAAGAAGTTTCAAATCTTTACATAATCTCAGACTTTACATACACTGCCTTATGTAAACGTTTACATAAGGCAGCAACAAGGATGGATGGCACGGAGGAGGTGCCGCAAGGATTGCATACGAGAAGTTCGGAGCCAAATGGGGCGAAGGCGTAGGAATGACAGGACGCTGCTATGCGATACCGACGATGGACGGAAGTCTTGACATAATCCGGAAACACGTGGACGATTTCACGGAATATGCTGCAGCCCATCCCGAGCTGACCTTCCTGGTCACACGCATCGGATGCGGTATCGCAGGCTGGAAGGACAGCGAAATTGCTCCCCTGTTCGGGAAGGCCTCGGAACTGGGTAACGTGACTCTCCCGGAGGAATTCTGGAAAATATTACAATAAGTATGGCAGAGAAGTATTTATAATATTGGTTGACAAATATTTAACACAATTAATTAGTTAAAAGCACATGATACTTACAACTACACCGGCCATTGAAGGCCACACAATCAGGGAATACAAGGGAGTCGTCTTCGGAGAGGTAATCACCGGAGTCAACTTTCTGAAGGACTTTGCCGCCAGCATCCGCAACTTCGTAGGCGGACGCTCCGGATCTTATGAGAACGAACTTGTAGAGGCACGTCAAAAGGCTATGGACGAGATGGCGCAGCGTGCCCGCAGTATGGGAGCGAACGCCGTTATCGGCATAGATATCGACTATGAGGTTCTGGGAAGCGACAACGGTATGCTGATGGTAACGGCTTCCGGAACGGCGGTGATTATTGACTGAGACAGGATTAGCATTTATTGAACAGTTTTGCAACTGAAAAACGGTAGTTGGAATGGTTCGGGCAAATGACTATCCGGAGTTTTAGAAATAATAGCTATATTTGCCATATAATATTATGGAATATACCTTGTTATAGTAACATATAACATATTATATTATGGAATACACTTTGGATATTTATGCGAGGCAACCTGAACGGCTGATGGAAATGATGGCCAAACACTGCAAGGATAGGAGACTGGAGAGAGGATACAGCAGAAGAACTCTTGCAGAGAGAACAGGCGTTCCGGCACCGACTATAGAAAGATTTGAGAAGACCGGCAAGATTTCCCTCGAATCCTTCTGCGCCATTGTCGTGGAGTTCGACTACTTCCAGGAAATGTCCGAGATTCTTTCCAAGCCGAAATACACCACCGGCAGCGAACTGGAGGCCATCAACAGGAACAAGAACAGAATCAAAGGAAGATGATACCACAGGTAAGCAAGATAACGGTATTCCACAACAGCGATCTTGTCGGAATCCTTCAGATGGCATCGGACGGACGTATGTGTGTGTTCGAGTATTCGCGTGAGTGGCTTGCGAAAGGCTTTACACTTTCGCCCCTTGAACTTCCGCTGACATCGGGCATAGTTTTCTCTGACCCTGACAAGTTCGATAGGAACTTTGCAGTATTTGAGGACAGCATGCCTGACGGATATGGTCTGTATCTGATTGACAGGATGCTGCGAAAGTCAGGCTTCCAGCTCAGGAATCTCACTCCGCTTCAGAAGCTTGCCATCGTCGGCTCTTCGGGGATGGGGGCTCTCAGATATAAACCGACAGTCAATCTTGACAATGTCAGGACTGGTGTGAGTATAGAGGAACTGGATGACATTCAGAGAAAGGCTCTTGAGATTCTAGCCGAAAAGGGAGAGGGAGATGAGTCTCTGCTATATTACAACAGTGCCAACTCGGGAGGAGCTAGACCGAAGATAGTAATGGCGGATTCAGACGGATCGCATTGGCTGGTCAAGTTCCGTCATACCTATGACTCTGCGGAAATCGGCAGGGAAGAGTTTCTGTATATGAATACCGCGGCAAAATGTGGTATCAATGTTCCGCGTACAAGGCTGCTTAAGGACAGGTACTTTGCGATAGAACGGTTTGACATAGAAAACGGAAAGGGTTTGCATGTGGTGACAGCCGCTGCTCTTCTGAAGTCAGATTTCAGGAATCAGGACGTTGACTACACGAATCTTCTTGCCCTGACAGGATATCTGACTCAGGATCCGGTGCAAGTTGAGGAAATGTATCGAAGGATGGTTTTCAATCTAGTATGCGACAACAAGGACGACCATGCCAAGAACTTCAGTTTTATCTGTAGGGATGGCGTATGGAGCCTTGCACCGGCTTACGACATAACCTATTCGAGCGATTTCCTGCATCACATATCGGACAAATATCGGACAAATTATTATCGTTTTACGGCTGGGATTAAGCCTCTGCGAGGCTTTTTCCCTACCTCCGCGGGCCATCATCAAAACTGAAGCAAATCGGCATTCTGCTTGCGCAGAATCCGTTTTTTTGATACAGCTCCGCTTACGAAAGCGAGCTTTCGACGCTTCGCATATCAAAAAAATCGCACAACCTTCGGTTGCGCGATTTGCTTCGTTTCGTGATTCGGTTGGGATTCGAACCCAAGACCCACAGCTTAGAAGGCTGTTGCTCTATCCAACTGAGCTACCGAACCGGCCATTTGTTATAGACTGCAAATATAGTCAAAATCTTCAACTTTCACATATGTTACATGGCTTTTTTTGCTGCCTTGCGGCTTTGAAGCGTGAGACTGACATACGAAACCGCTCCAAGCAGAAGTATAAGTATGGCGTGAAGTTCGTGGTTGAGGGTGGCATTGAGCAGGCCTGTTTCCCAGCTGACGCCGTAAATGCCTGAAAGCGAAAGGGCTACAAGGTAGTGATATGCCCCGATGCCGCCCGGAACAGGAATTACTGATGCGAAGTTGCCTATTGCGCAGAGGAACAGAGCATCGGCCGCCCCGAGGTGCGAAAGCTCGGGCATTGCTTTGATAATGCTGTATGACATAAGCACATACATAGTCCAGATGCCTATGGTATAAATGATGAACAGCCATTTCTTGCGCATCCTGACAAAGCTGGTCATGCCGCCCGCAAAGCCCTTCAGCTTGTCCGCAATCTTCCCGCAGAACGCATTGCGCTCCCTAAAATGCCACAGCGCCCAGATTCCCGCCGCCAGAAGCAGCAGAACGCCCGCGAGCACCCATAGCAGCGAAAGCTGCCCGGCGGCAGCACCTGCGATATTGGTACGGAAGAATTGTTTCATCTGCTCGCTTCCGCACAGTATTGCAATCGCCATCAGCAGCACTATCGCCAGCACGTCGCAGATGCGTTCGGTAACGACCGTGCCGAGGACCTTGTCGTAGCTTGCCCTGCCACCGGTCATATAGCCGCAACGGACGAATTCTCCTGACCCGGGTATGACCACGTTGACGATGTTGCCGACGTTGTTGGCATCCCAGACCCGCAGCGCGCTCACCTTGCCGTCCGCACCGTCTGCAGCGCCCGCAGCACTGCCGCCGGACCCGCTCTCCGCCGCGTCAGCACCGCTGTGCAGCGGCCTTAACAGCGCCTGCCAGCGCAACATTCTGAATATCAGCGCTCCGACAGACACCACACAGAACGCCAGTACCCAGATCCATCGAGTCTGCCTGATGTCTTGGGCAAAGCTGGCCCAGTCAATTCCACGAAACGCGAAAAACACAAACACGCCCGCCAGAGCGAACGAGAGTGCTATCTTGAGAATTTTCTTGCTTTCAGCTTTCATACGGGGACAAAGTTAAGCAATATATCACAATAAATTTCTTAATTTTGCATCTTAAACGCATAGACAAATGAAATCCATACTCGGAATAGGAAACGCACTTACCGACATTCTTGCCGTGCTGCCTGACGACAGCCTGCTCGGCACATTCCATCTTCCAAAGGGCAGTATGCAACACGTTGACCTTGAGACGGGAAACGTGATACTCAACGCCCTCAAACCCCTCGGAGCCAAATATGTGGCTGGAGGAAGCGCAGCTAATACCATCAGCTGCACCTCCAGGCTCGGCATGCCTTCGGGATATGTGGGCAAGATAGGCAATGACGAACTCGGACGCACCTTCAAAAGAGACCAGGAAAAGACAGGAATCAAGAGCATTCTCCTGGAAGGAACGCTCGGAAGCGGCCGCGCCATGGTGTTTATCAGCGGCGGAAATTCCGAACGTACTTTTGCCGATTATATGGGAGCCGCGCTCGAAATGGTTCCCGAGGACCTCAAGCCATCCTTCTTTGAGGGCTACGACTTTTGTCATATTGAGGGGTATCTCGTTCAGAATCAGGCTCTTCTGCGCCGTGCGGTAGAATTGGCAAAGGCCGCCGGCTGCCGTATCAGCCTGGATATGGCATCATATAACGTAGTGGAGTCCAATCTCGCATTTCTGCACGATATAGTGGAGAATTATGTCGATATAGTATTTGCAAACGAGACTGAGGCCAAGGCATTTACCAAGATCGATGACCCGCGTCAGGCGCTCGAGGAGATTTCGCGCTACTGCAGCATCGCTGTCGTAAAGGTCGGAAAGGACGGTTCCTGGGTCAAGGCGGGGGACAGCGTGCACTACATCCCCGTATGGCCGGCAGCGACGCTGGATGCCACCGGGGCGGGGGATACCTATGCGGCCGGATTCCTTTATGGTCTCGCTCAGGAACTGCCTGTCGATGTCTGCGGAAAAATAGGTTCCATCCTTGCTGCCAAGGTTGTGGAGATTATCGGAACCAAGATCGATGACGGCCGCTGGAACGATGCCGTAGCCGAAATCCGGACTCTTATCGCGACGGAGGGCGGCAGATGATCAATCCCTTTGTGACTCTGGCTCAGAAACTTTCGATGCTGCGTCATCCCGACGTGGCACCGACACGCATCCTGTCTCTGGAGTCCATGCGCAAGGCAACGGTCTTTCTTGACAACGAAGATGCCGATGCGGACCCGGCGCGCCGGGAACTTCAGCAGTTCTTCAAGCCGTACGGCATAGAAGTCCGCTTCCTCTGCCCTCAGAAATATGAACTGAACTGGTACGGAAAGATGAAAAAGGCGCGTCCGCACAAGGGTGAGCCGCCTGAGGACATTGATGACGACCTTTTCCTTTCCCTTGCAGGCCCGGACAATTTCGCCGCCTGCTACGAGGCCAGATATAGCCACGCCAAGTTCAAGGTAGGGATATTTCCAATGGAGGGGAATGTCTATGACCTCGTAATCATTGGGCAGAAAAGCGATGACGTGCTCTCCCGCCAGACGGTCTATATCCCGACCATAAAAGATATTCTTCAGAAAATCAAATGATTAAGAAATACCTTATAGTTTTTCTTATAGCAATGGTGCCGATAATCGAACTCCGCGGCGCCATACCCTATGCGGTAGCATTCGGCCTTCCGACAGTTCCGTCGGTCATTACCGCGCTGTTGGGCAATATGCTCCCCGTTCCGTTCATCTACTTTTTTGCGAGGAAGATCCTCGAATGGGGCAAGGACAAGAAGTACATAGGCGGTTTTTGTCGTTGGTGTCTCGTCAAGGGCGGAAAAGCCGGCGAAAAACTGCTTTCCAAGGCAGGCCGGGGCACTTTCGTAGCGCTCGTCCTCTTTGTCGGCATCCCGCTTCCCGGAACCGGAGCCTGGACGGGTACCCTTGCTGCCAGCCTGCTCAACATAGGATTCAAAAAAAGCATTATCGCTGTCATCTGCGGGCTTCTGCTCGCCGGTGCGATAATGCTTGCAGCTTCTTTCGGCGTTTTCGGCGCCATCAAGCTTCTTTAGCCTGCAATCCTTGGATATAGCGGTCGATAGCCGTTGCAGCCGTCCTGCCTGCGCCCATCGCTAGAATCACGGTAGCCGCGCCGGTAACCGCATCGCCTCCGGCAAATACTCCCGGCCTGCTCGTAACGCCTTCATTGTCAGCGACAATTCCTCCTTTCCTTGTAGTCTCAAGCCCTTTGGTCGTTGACGCAATCAGAGGATTAGGCGAGGTTCCGAGCGCCATTATCACGGTATCGCATTCGATGTCGAATTCGCTTCCTTCGACAGGTACGGGACTGCGGCGTCCTCTTTCGTCCGGCTCGCCGAGCTCCATCCTTATGCAGCGGATTCCGCGAACCCAGCCCTTTCCGTCGTCAAGTATCTCGACCGGATTGGTCAGAAGGCACAGTTCGATCCCTTCCTGCTTGGCGTGGTGTACCTCTTCCTTACGTGCCGGCAGCTCGACTTCGCTTCGGCGGTAAACTATGCTGGTCTGTGCCCCGAGCCTGAGCGCCGTGCGGGCAGCGTCCATTGCCACGTTTCCGCCACCTACGACCACCGCCTTGTGACCGGCCCTGATAGGCGTCGCGTAGTCGTCGCGGAATGCCATCATCAGGTTGTTTCTCGTGAGGAATTCGTTCGCGGAGAATACTCCGTTGAGGTTCTCGCCCGGGATTCCCATGAATTTCGGCAGGCCTGCTCCGGTGCCGATGAATACCGCGTCAAATCCTTCTTCATCGAGCAGCGAGTCAACAGTAACTGTCCGTCCTGCAATGACATCCGTCTCTATCTTGACGCCTAGAGCCTTTACCTCGCCGATTTCGTGGGCAAGCACGCTCTCCTTCGGAAGTCTGAATTCCGGAATGCCGTACTGCAGCACTCCGCCGGCCTTGTGAAGCGCTTCGAAGATGGTGACCTCGTAGCCTTTCTTTGCAAGGTCGGACGCGCAGGCGAGACCCGCAGGGCCGCTTCCTATCACGGCAACCTTGTGTCCGTTGCTTTCGGCCTTGACGTCGGTGCTGTATCCGTTTGTCCTTGCCCAGTCTGCCACGTAGACATACCCTTCCGCAAACTGCAGGGAGTGTCGAGTCGCGCGCAATGATGTCCGCCGCCTTTGCATTGTCGCCTTCCTTTACGGCGGCTATGAAGTCCGGAATGTCCACGCCCACCGGGCAGGCAGCCACGCAGCGTGGATTCTTGCAGTGCAGGCATCTTCCTGCTTCCAGTACCGCCTGCTCGGGAGTATATCCGAGGCAGACCTCGTCAAAATTATGCGCCCTTGTTGCCGGGTCCTGTTCAGGGCAGGCAACCCTGCCAATTCTTTCTGTAGCCATAATCCTTTCTCTTTACTGACCTCTGCCAATTCTGCATACGTGATCTTCGCGGGCCGCCGTCTCTTCGCTCTTGTACATTGTCTGGCGGCGCATAGCCTCGTCAAAGTCCACCTCGTATCCGTCAAATTCCGGCCCCTCGACGCAGGCAAACCTGGTTTTGCCACCGACCGTCACACGGCACGCGCCGCACATTCCGGTACCATCGACCATAAGGGTGTTGAGGCTGACAGTCACGGGGATTCCGAGCTTGCGGCAGGTGAGAGTGGCGAATTTCATCATTATCATAGGTCCTATCGCCACGCAGCGGGTGTACTGCTTTCCTTCTGCCACCAGAGCCTCGAGTTTTGCGGTTCCTACACCGTGGAATCCCACCGAACCGTCATCGGTGCACAGGTAAAGATTGTCGGCAACGGAAGCTATCTCTTCAGTGTAGATAAGAAGATCCTTGTTGCGGGCTCCGATGATGACGTCGCACGGCACTCCGTGTTCGTGCAGCCATTTCACCTGCGGATATACCGGCGCGGTTCCCACGCCGCCGGCGATAAATACGTATCTTGAGTTGCTAAGTTCCTCTTCTGTCATTTTGCACATGTCGGAGGCGTTTCCGAGAGGTCCGGCAACGTCGGCAAAGCAGTCTCCGACCTCTTTTGAGTTGATGGCAATGGTGGATGCACCAATGGATTGCGTCACTATGGTCACGGAACCTTCAGCAGTATCATAATCACTGATTGTCAGGGGAATACGTTCTCCTTTTTCGTCTGCCCTCACGATGAGGAACTGCCCCGGGCCGGCTGCTGCCGCAAGTCTCGGAGCATAGACTTTCATCTTGCAGATGTTGGGAGTCAACATCTCTTTGCTTAGGATCGAGTACATGTTTTTTTGAATCAAAATTGCACAAAGGTAAGCAAATTATTGATAACTTTGTGCCGCATCATAAAGTTATGGACACTATTACCAATTACCTCAAGTCAGGTTTGAGATATGCCTGCACCTGGAAATTCTGGAAAGAATTTCTCATCCTTACCCTGGGTATGTTCGTCGCTGCTGCCGGTGTTTATTACTTCCTTGTTCCAAGCAAGCTCGTAATAGGTAGCATATCAGGTCTTTCAATTGTTGTCAGCGCCATTTTTGAGCAGTTCGGGATTGTGGTGAAGGTCTCGACCGTTGTGTTGATAATCAATGCCATACTTCTTGTTCTGGCGTATTTTCTCATAGGCTCGGAATTTGGGATCAAAACTGCCTACACGGCGCTGATACTCGGCCCAATGATGGACCTCTGGGCTGTCATCTGTCCGTACGAAAAGCTCATCGATCCTTCCTCCGCTGTCCCTTCCGTGATGGGGGACCTCTGGTTCGACCTTATATGTTTCGTGCTGATACTCAGCATTTCACAGACAATAATGTTTAGCATAAATGCCTCTACCGGAGGCCTTGACATACTTGCCAAGATAGTCAACAAGTATCTGCATTTCGATATAGGAATGTCTGTCACCATCGCCGGAGTGGTCATCTGCTGCACCGCCTTCGCCGTCAATCCTTTCCGTCTGGTCATCATCGGACTCATCGGAACCTGGATCAACGGCTTGATGGTCGATTACTTCACGGCAGGTTTGAACAAGCGCAGGCGTGTCTGCATAGTCTCCGACCAGTACGATGAGATACGCTCCTACATCTGCGACCATATCCAGCGCAGTTGCACCCTATTCGCCATAGAAAAGGGCTATACCAAGGAAAAGGGCTATGAGGTCGAGGCCATACTTACCAAGGAAGAATTCTCTTCCCTGATGGCTTTCATCAAGGACCGGGACATCAAGGCGTTCATCACCGCCGGCAACGTCAGTGAGGTTTACGGCTTATGGTCAAAGCATAAAAAGCTCAGATAGTTCAGATTACTTGCGCGGAGCCGGCATCCACCTGTCTGCGAAGTCCATAAGTGCATTCCAGTCCTCGGCTCCGGTATCCTTGTTCTCTTTTTTGCTGAACTTGATTTTGGCAGGTGTCTTCGGCCCCCAGAGTCTGTAAACCCTAGCAGCTTCTGTGACATTTGTGCCCAGCCAGGCTGCATTGTCATATGCGGAAACATACAGGGCACGCGGCGCTATCAGAGAGAAAAGCTTGTATTCTGCTTCCGGCACCACGAGACCCGATGAAATGCAACTGCTGCACTGCGCTTTGCAATACACTGCAGGCGTAATGAAGCGATGCTGTATCTGTTCAGGCACCATATCGCGCCAGGATTGCATCCCCACAGCGCCCACCAATGCGAACCTTTCATCCGTGGCTCCTGCCCAAAGGGCCGATACAGAGTGCTTTCCGCTACCAACCAAAGCAACTCTCGATGCATCTACATCTTCGTCGCTTACAAGATAATCCATTGCCTTGCTCAAAGCCCAGGCCCACTGGGCATAGCATCCCCAGGTCAATTTCTTGTCAAAGAGAGGTTTGAGTCCGAGAACTCCCGAATTGTCAAAGTCCGGAGCGGCATCATCCGCGCAGAAGGTTGCAAGTCCGTATCCGCGTGCAATCAATTCTTCAAGCTGCCACTCTCCGGCCGCTTCACCCCTCGTTCCCGTCCTGTGTACGCCGTAGCGCGAGAGCTCGTTTCTGTCGGCCCTGAGGACCTTGGTATCTGCTGTTACCGTCTCGTTGCCGTCCCTGTTGAGCCCGAGGAATACCGGGGCTTTATCCACGGAATTTGGCGTGTAGAGAAGCAGCGTGAGGTATCTGTTGCCCTTTTCATTGTACAGGACTCTTATCTGTTTGCAGGTCGCGGCTCCGCCAAGGGCATTGTCGTCCACGCTGATAATCTCTGCTTTCACCTCGCCCCTTTCAGCGGCGGTTCCGAAGTTCTTTTCTGTCAGGCTCTTGATAATGGATGGCCTCCGGCTTGAGTCCCAGGCCCTTATGCTGCGCAGTTTAGGCGAAATGACCTTTCCGTCCGCGTCCTTTATCTCCGCAGTCAGGTCGGGGAGTACGGGAATTCCCATCTGTTCGCCGACAGGACGGCTTCTGAGCCCGAGGTCGCTTGTCGCATAAGGACTCTCCACTGCTGCCTGTGCAGCCTTGCGGGCAAGAGATGCCCTTCTTTCCGACAGTATGGCAGGGCGGTAGCTGATTCCGAGTATGCTGCGGCCGGTAAGAGCTGCGTACCAGGTGAGTGCTGCAGTATAGCGTCCTACGCTGTGGTTGAGGTGATAACCGTCTCTGGTACAATTCTCTCCGTCATCCGTTCCCCTAAGGTTCTGTATCGCCGTTCCGCAAGGAATGATGCCGAATCCGTACTTCTCGCAGGCTAAGCGGCTGGCATTCACTATGCAGGCATACATCTTTTCCCTGTCGTTGTCGTAATAGTTGAAGTCCGGGTGTACGGAATTGTCCGCGTACGCCCAGGTCTGGTGCCACATCAGCCTGGCATCCGGCACATAAGACTTGACATAGTTTACCAGATCCTCGAGGAAAGGTTCGTAGGAGGCCGGCATACCGGACTTTCCGCTTACCTGCTGCAGGCTCACAACATCCCATTTTTCGTCCCTCAGGGCTTCGTCCAGAGTGGTTCTCTTAAATTCTCTCTTGATCCCGCTGCCAATCTTGCGGTAATCGTAGTCGCGCTTGTCGGTCAGGGCATTGTTAATATGACGCTCAAGCGAACAACCGCCAATGTACATATTGCCTATGACAAAGACCTTTCCGTCCTCTGCCGCAATTTCGTAGAGGTTCTGCTCGACGGCATCCTGCGAAAAGCTGTTTCCTATGGCCAATACTCTCAGGGTGTCCTGAGCCATTGATAATGAGGCTGTTGCAATAAACAGAACCAGCGAGATTATGGAAATGCGTATCTTGTTCATAGTGAAAAATATGTATTTATCGTTCTATCAAATATCCAATACTAGCTCGACCGGACAGTGGTCGGAGCCGAAAATAGAGTTGTGTATGTCAGTGTGAGACACTTTGTCTGCAAGAGAGTCCGAAACGAGGAAATAATCGATGCGCCAGCCCACGTTTCTTTCGCGGGCCGCCATCCTGTAGGACCACCAACTGTACTTCTGCTCCTGCGGATGAGCTTCCCTCCAGGTATCGTGGAATCCAGCTGCAAGAAGTTCGCTCATTTTCCCTCTTTCCTCGTCCGAAAATCCGGCATTGAAATGGTTCGTATCGGGGTTTTTGAGGTCTATTTCGTTGTGAGCGACGTTCATGTCCCCGCAGATGACCACGCCTTTGGTCTTTGCAAGTCCGCTTACATACTTCCTGAAAGCGTCTTCCCAGCTCATCCTGTAGTCAAGTCTCTTGAGCTTATCCTGGGAATTTGGTACATAAACGTTTACCAGGAAGAAACTATCCATTTCCAGAGTGACGACCCTTCCTTCCTTGTCGTGTTCTTCCAGTCCAATCCCGTATCTGACACTTATAGGCTCGTGCCTGGTGTATATCGCCGTGCCCGAGTATCCCTTCTTTTCGGCATAGTCCCAATAAGAACGGTAGCCCGGAAATTCCAGGTCTATCTGCCCGGCCTGCAACTTCGTCTCCTGGATGCAGAAAAAATCAGCATCCAGATCGGCAAAGACATCCGAGAAACCCTTGCCGGCCACGGCTCTCAGCCCGTTGACGTTCCAACTGATAAACTTCATGGTATCAGACAATTACTGGTCAATGCTCCACTCAACTCCGTCCTTGGTATCCTTGACTTTGATGCCAAGCGCAGTGAGCTTTTCGCGTATGTGGTCGGATGTTGTCCAGTCCTTGGCTGCCTTTGCCGCTGCGCGCTGCTCCAGCACCATTTCCATAAGACCGCCAATCACCTCACCGGTACTTCCTCCTGAAAGTTCCTCGTCCTTGAGACCGAGTACTCCGAACACTATGTCGTCAAACAACTGGCAGAGAGTATCGATATCCTCCTTTCCCAGATTTACCTGACCCGCCTTTGCCGAATTGATAATCTTTACCGCCTCTGAAATATGGGCAAGGCATATCGGGGTGTTGATATCGTCGCAAAGGGCATCATATACTCCGTCAAATACCTTCCTGACAGCCTCGTTTACTGCCTTGCAGCTGTCCGGAGCTACGCCGAACAATTCTTCCCCGTAGGCGTACTGCGGTTCCTTGCGACCTGCCATCGCGTAAAGGTCGCGCGCTGCCTGCATCAGTCTCTTCAGGCCCTTTTCCGCTGCTTGCAGGGCCTCGTTTGAAAAGTCGAGCGTGCTGCGGTAATGCGCCTGGAGTATGAAGAACCTGACCGTCATCGGACTGTACGACCGCTCGAGTTTCTCGTGCTCACCGCTGAACAGCTGAGGCAGCGTTATGAAGTTGCCCAGGCTCTTGCCCATCTTCTGACCGTTGATGGTAATCATATTGTTGTGAACCCAGTAGTGCACGCCCTGTGTCCCGCGGCAGGCAACGTTCTGCGCAATCTCGCACTCGTGATGCGGGAACATCAGGTCCATACCGCCTCCGTGTATGTCAAATACTTCTCCGAGGTATTTTTCTCCCATTACCGAGCACTCGAGATGCCATCCGGGGAAACCTTCTCCCCAAGGTGAAGGCCATCTCATAATGTGCTCAGGCTCAGCCTTTTTCCATATTGCAAAGTCATAAGGGGCCTTTTTGTCGCTCTGTCCGTCAAGGCTGCGGGTGCCCTCGAGCGTGTCGTCGAGATTGCGTCCGCTCAGAACACCGTAGTGGTGGTCGGAGTTGTATTTTGCAACGTCGAAATATACGCTTCCGTTTGACTCGTAAGCATATCCGCTGTCAAGAATCTTCTTTACAGCCTCGATCTGTTCGAGTATATGCCCGCTTGCCCGCGGTTCAATGCTTGGTGGAGCCACGTTGAGCAATCTCATCGCCTCGTGGTAGCGAAGCGTGTAGGTTTGCACGACCTCCATAGGCTCAAGTTCTTCAAGTCTTGCCTTTTTTGCAATCTTGTCCTCGCCTTCATCGGCATCGTGCTCAAGGTGACCCACGTCCGTAATGTTGCGGACATAGCGCACCTTGTAGCCGAGGTGGCGGAGGAATTTGCTCAAAACGTCATAACTTACACCCGGCCTGGCGTGTCCGAGATGCGCGTCGCCATAAACCGTAGGTCCGCAGACATACATTCCTACGTGACCCGGGTTGACAGGAGTAAACAACTCCTTGTTGTGGCTCATAGTATTTGTCAGAAACAAGGCTCTCATTTCATTCACTTTTTTAATCTCGTAAATATATATAAAATCTCGCGATTTTAGGCCGGTTTAGATAAAAATCAAGACCCCATACTATCTTTGTTGGCAAGAGCGGACATGGCATCACAGCC
>SFJA01000014.1 GCA_004556005.1 Bacteroidales bacterium
CAGTTTAAATCCCAATATTTCATCAGCTCTGTCCATCATTTCTCGAGCCTGATGGTTGCTCTCATACAGTTCCTTGCCCATTCCGCTGAACTGCGATCCCTGTCCTGGAAAAATATAAGCTTTAATCATAATTTTTTTTGTATAGTTGCGCTGCATTTGCGCCCTTAGTTTAATGGATAAAATTTAGGATTCCGGTTCCTACGATAGGCGTTCGATTCGCCTAGGGCGTACAAAAATCCTAGCAAAATTACATATTTTTGAGATAAAGAGTGATTATTTCAAAGATTTGTATTATCTTCGCATTGAAGTTTTTCATAGTTTAAGTTTAGGTTAAGTAGCGGGGCGCCTGCAGTGAGTGCAAGTGTCCCGCGAATTTTTTGAAGCATTAGCGGATTCTTTTTGTAAGAAACGGATAAGAGGACGTAACTTTGTGGTTGTAAAAAATACTTGAGTTATGAAAGCTTCAATCCGTTTTGCCGGAGCCCTGTTGCTCCTTCTCTGTGCAGGTATGACTTCCTGCAACAATCTTTTCAGTGAAAAGACCAGCGGTACCGGTGCCCTGGTGCTTTCCTTCGATTCCAGTGCATCGCTGCTTACCAGATCTGGCTATCTGCCGGATGTGGGGTCCTTCCTCATTACCATCAGCAACTCCTCGGGAAGCAAGGTCTATGAAGGCAGGTATGCCGACTCTCCTGAACGATTTGAACTCCCTGCCGGCAGTTATCTCGTGACTGCAAGTTCCTGTGTCTTTGAAGAGCCCTGCTATGACAAGGCACAGTTCGGAGACTCGCGTCTTGTGAGTGTGACAGCCGATAAGGAAACTTCGGTGATACTGCAATGCAAACAACTGAATTGTGGCCTGGAACTGCTTGCAGACGCTTCTTTCCGCGCGGCTTTCCCGGATGCAGAGATAATGATCCGTTCATCAGGCGGCAACCTGCTATGGACCCCTGACGAGAAAAGAACGGGCTATTTCAACCCGGGCATTGTGACACTGGTCATGAACGGTACTGATGGCGACGAGTGCCTGTGTTCCCGTATGCTGGATGCCGGATCGATGCTGAAACTCAAGCTTTCGGCATCCGAGCAGCTTGTTTCAGGATCAGGCTCCGGCATAGTGCTTCAGCTTGACACTTCCAGAGTGTGGAGCTATGAAGAATTTGTCGTAGGAGGCGAGAATCCCGGCTCCGACAAGTCAAATGCCTATACTACCCTTACTGCAAGAGACCATATAGGGGAAAAGGACGTATGGGTGGAAGGTTACATCATAGGCGTTGCCACTTCCACTTCAAAAATGTCCCTGACACCGCCTTTCAGCAAAAATACAAATATTCTTCTTGGACTGCGTTCGTCAACGGTCAATCCGGACTACGTGCTCAGCGTCGAACTTGCTCTGGGAGACGTGCGTGATGCCCTCAATCTTATGGACAATCCGTCGAACAGGGGTCACAGGGTGCTGCTCAAGGGCGACCTTGTTGGTGCCTATTACGGATTTCCGGGCATCAAGGGCATCACGGAGTTTGAACTTGACTGACGCTATGAAGCAAGTTCAGTCTATCTTCTGAGTTTGAATCCGGCGAGGATGGTGTCTGGAGCCAGTCTCATTACGGCATCCTCTTCGCCGGCCATACAGAATCCGCATTTGTCGCACAGGCCCGGAATCTTGTATCCTGCGCACTGAGGCTCGCGCGTACCGTCAACGTAAATAAAGTTGGTCATCCAGCAGCGTTTCTTGAACTTGTTGGATTTCATTGCCTTGAGGCCGCTTTTCGAATTCATGATCGGATAACCCTTCTTCTTGTAGTCAAGGATGAGGTCTATGATCCGGTTGCGCTTTTCCATAGGCAGCGCGAGATGCTCGGTGCCCGGGAAAGGTGTATGGAAGTTGAGCGATATGCTCTCGAAATACGGCTTTTCCTTGACATATTCAATGGCTGCAGCCACCGAGTCGGCATTATGGACATTGATTGCCATATTGGCGGACAGGTGCTTGCATCCGCTTTCCGAAGCATTTTTCTCGAGCCTTGCAAAGGTGCCTTCTCCTCGTATGGTATCGTGATATGCACCTACGCCGTCCATTGAAACCCATATGCTGTCGGCGTGGGAGCCTGCAAAAGCTTTCTGGGCATTGGTCGTAATCGTGCAGGAGTAGAACCCGAGCGAACGTGCAAGGTCGCAGAGGTCATTTACGTTTGCCGGACGCGATCCGACAGGATGTGACGGGTCTTCCCAGAGGAACGGTTCTCCGCCCTCGAAGTCGATGAAACGTGATCCCAGACGGTAGCAATACTCGAGTTCTTCCTTGATCTGGTCCCAGGATTTGGAAACCGGTGCCTTATGGTTGTAAACGCTGCAATGCTTGCAGGAAAGGTTGCATCGGTCAGAAATGAATATCACGCTTTGAAGTGGAGCCGTGCGTCCGAAAAACTTTGCTCTGAACCACCAGAAAGGAAGGTAGAATGCCTGTTTGATTGCTGACATAATTATCTTATAATCAATGTAATAACTTTGGAAATAATCATCATTGCGCAAAATCCGGAAAGAATGTTCCTTGCACAGAGCCAACGCATCAGGAACCAGTCTAAGCCCTTTTCCCTCACAATGTCCCAGTTCTTTGCCATAGGTCCGAGCCATCTGTATGGCTGGTCCGGGATTTCGTTTTTGTGAGAACTGTCAGCCGAAAAGCAGTGGAGGGAATGACAGAGCCATATTCCCCTCGGGATTACGAGCAGTACAATCAGGTATATAGGGTGCAGCACTCCTGTGGCAACTGCAATGACAATCATAATGAAAGGAACGAAGGTAAAGATATAGGAGGCGGCAAGGCAGAGCTTGCGGTTACCGAGAAGCCGGGCAAAAGTCATCTTGTTGGATGCCGCGTCACCCTCCATGTCGATGAACGAGTGGGTAAACAGGATGTTGAGCACCAGCAGTCCTACGGGAATGGAAACGAAGCTGATGCCTGCATCTATGCTTCCTGCGGTAGAGTAATATACTCCCCACATCAGCAGCGGGCCGAAAATAAATCCTATCACCATTTCTCCGAGCCCGCGGAAGGACAGCTTGAGCGGCGGAGCGGAGTAGAACATCCCGAGAAATGCGCAGGCGGCGGTAATTGCCGGAATGATCCAACTTCCCTGTGCCCCTCCAAAACCGCAACCTACGGTACGATAGATGAAGATGCCCAAACCGCAGGTGAGGGCAATCCCGCCAAACGTTGCAATGGCTGCCGCAGCGCTGCGCGGAGTCTCGCTGCCATCGGTGAAATACGGATATTTCACGCTCATTGCCCTGAATCCCTGACGTATGACTTTGTCGCGGTCGCCCATCATATCGATGCGGTAGTCAAACCAGTCATCGGCAAGGTTAAGTGCGAGATGGGCACACACGACGCCTAAGATTGCTGCAAACCCGCAAAGGATATTGAACTTTTCGGAACCGATTGCACATATTGTTGCCAGCACCGCCGGCATCATACTTTGCATAAGAGAACGCGGTCTGGCGTGCTCAATCCACTTTTTGAGGTAATTGCCCATAAAAAAACAAGGGACGCACACGCGTCCCGTCTATTTTTGAGCAGGATACGGGAGTCGGACCCGCCTCCTTGGCTTGGGAAGCCAATGCACTACCGATGTGCTAATCCTGCAATCGGATTACAAATATAGCATTATTTTTATTATATTTGTGAATTATTTTGTAACAAAACGGAATTATGTCACTAACATCAATAATTTCCAAGGTATTCGGCACCAAGGCCGACCGCGACTACAAGGCAGTCAAACCTTTGCTGCAGAAGGTGTTGGATATCTATCCTTCAATTGACTCCCTTAACAACGATGACCTCAGGGCACGCACCGAAGAGCTCAAGAGGCAGCTTCGTGAAGTAGAAGCTCCGTTCGAGAACCGCATTGCGGAGATAAAGACGGAACTTGACAGGGACATCCCTGTTTCCGAAAAGGAAAAACTTGCCGGAGAGTCTGACAAACTCGTCAAGGATGAGGACGCAGCAATCGAAGAGTGTCTCAACAAGATACTTCCTGAAGCATTCGCCATAATGAAGTCAACCGCCAGGCGTTTCAAAGAAAACGAAAAGGTGGTTGTCACCGCAAACCAGTTTGACCGCGACCTTTGCGGCCAGAACAAGGACTTCGTCAGCATCGAAGGCGACAAGGCAATATATGTAAACCATTGGGTTGCAGGTGGAAACGAGATAGTCTGGGACATGGTCCACTATGACGTTCAGCTTGTCGGAGGCATAGCACTCCACCAGGGCAAGATTGCGGAAATGGCGACGGGTGAAGGTAAGACCCTCGTAGCGACCCTGCCGGTATTTCTCAACGCGCTTGCAGGCAAGGGTGTGCACGTGGTGACCGTCAACGACTACCTCTCGAAGCGTGACTCCGAGTGGATGGGCCCGCTCTATATGTTCCACGGACTGAGCGTTGACTGCATCGACAAGCACGAGCCGCACTCCCAGGCCCGCCGCCGCGCCTACAACTGCGACATAACCTTCGGAACAAACAACGAATTCGGCTTCGACTACCTGCGCGACAATATGTCCTTCTCGACAGAGGACCTTGTGCAGCGCAAGCATCACTTCGCCATCGTGGATGAGGTGGACTCGGTGCTCATCGACGATGCCCGAACCCCGCTCATCATCGCCGGACCGGTGCAGCGCGACTCGGAATTTGACGATGACAAGCTTTATGGCGAATTTAACCCATATGTCGAGGAACTCTACAAGGCTCAGAGACTGCTCGTGAACCAGACTCTCAACGAGGCGAAGAAACTCATAGCTGCCGGCGACGAGAACGAGGGCGGAAAGCTCCTGCTCCGTGCGCATAAGGGTCTGCCTAAATATCAGCCTCTCATCAAGTTCCTCAGCGAGCCCGGAATGAAGGTGCTGCTCCAGAAAGTGGAAAATTATTATATGCAGGACAACGAGCGCGAGATGCCGGTCGTGACCGACGAGTTGTATTTCGTTATCAATGAACAGCTTCACTCTGTAGTCAAGACCGACAAGGGAGACGCGGTTCTTGCCAAGGCCGTTGGCGCGGAGGACTTCTTCGTGCTTCCTGACGTGGGCGCGCGCACTGCCGAGATAATGCACGACGACAGCCTCTCCGCAGCCGAGAAGCAGCAGAAGAAGGACGAGCTCCTCGAGGACTACTCCATCAAGAGCGAGCGCGTGCACGTTGTGGAGCAGCTGCTCAAGGCATACTCAATGTTCGAAAAGGACGTTGACTACATCATATCACCTGACGGAAAGGTCAAGATCGTGGACGAGTCAACCGGCCGTATCATGGAAGGACGCCGCTGGAGTGACGGTCTGCACCAGGCAGTCGAGGCCAAGGAACACGTCAAGGTCGAGGCCACCACACAGACTTTCGCAACCATAACGCTGCAGAACTACTTCCGAATGTACCACAAGCTCGCCGGAATGACAGGTACCGCAGAAACCGAGGCAGGCGAATTCTGGAGCATCTACAAGCTAGACGTGATGGTTATCCCGACCAACCGTCCGGTAATTCGCGACGATCAGGACGACCTCATATACAAGACCAAGAGGGCCAAGTTCAACGCAGTGATAGAGAGGGCGATAGCCCTGTCGAAGGAGGGAAGGCCGGTGCTTATCGGTACAACCGACGTCGATACCTCCGAGCTGCTCGAGAGGATGTTCAAGCTCCGCGGAATCAAGCCTAACGTGCTCAATGCCAAGGAGCACGCGAGGGAAGCGGAGATAGTAGCCCACGCCGGAGAGTCAAGTACCATCACGATTGCCACCAATATGGCTGGCCGTGGTACCGATATCAAGCTTTCTCCGGAGGTAAAGGCCAAGGGAGGTCTTGCCATTCTCGGAACCGAGAGACACGACTCCAGACGAGTTGACCGCCAGCTCAGGGGACGTGCCGGCCGTCAGGGAGACCCTGGAAGTTCGACTTTCTACATCTCGCTCGAGGACAAACTGATGCGTCTTTTCGGCTCTGAGCGTATTGCCGGAGTCGTGGACAAGCTCGGAATGCAGGATGACGAGGTGCTCGAAGCTCCTATGCTTTCCAATGCGATTGAAAAGGCCCAGAAGAAGGTTGAGGAAAACAACTTTGGTGTCCGCAAGCGCCTGCTCGAGTATGATGACGTGATGAACTATCAGCGTGAGGCCATCTACTCCCGCCGCCGCAACGCAATCAGCGGAGAGAAGGTTGAAATCGACCTCCGCAATATGATGCTTGATACAGCCGACCTCTTTGTCAAGAAGTACAAGGACCTGCCGTTCGAGGAGTTCCAGGATTTGCTTATGGCCTCTTACTCAATCGACTGCGGCTTTGATGCCCAGTTCTATGACAAGTCCAGGACTGATGCAATCGCCGAGCGCATCGTAGAGCAGATGCAGTCCGTTTACGACCGCAGAATGCAGGCTATAGTGGAAAAGGTTGCGCCTGTAATCAAGCACGTTTACGAAACTCAGGGTACAATCTACCAGAATATAGCCATCCCTGTTTCTGACGGCCGCAAGGTGCTCAGGATGGGAGTGAATCTTGAAAAGGCATATAACAGCGCCAGCCGCGAGGTGGTCAAGACTCTTACCAAGACCATCATTCTCAAGGAGATAGACGATCATTGGAAGGAACATCTCCGCCAGATGGATGACCTTAAGCAGAGCGTGCAGAACGCTTCTTACGAACAGAAGGACCCAATCGTGGTTTACAAGCTTGAGAGCTACAACCTCTTTGCGGAAATGCTGGAGAGCCTGAACAAGGACGTTCTTTCGTTCCTCTTCCGTTCATTCCTCTATCTCTCCGAGGGAGAGAACCAGCAGCCTCAGCGTGCGGTACAGCACAAGCAGGACTTCAGCAATATGCAGACCCGTCACCAGGACCTCAGTACCAACGGCGAGGCAAAGTCGCGCGCACCGATAAAGGTTGAAAAGACTGTGGGACGCAACGACCCTTGCCCTTGCGGAAGCGGAAAGAAATACAAGGCCTGTCACGGAAAAGGAAAAATCTAGAATCGTAAACCAAATATGAAGCCATCAGAAAGCAACACAGCAGCTTACGCGGGTGAGGTCAGCCGCATCGGACAAAGCGTAGTAATCAGCGGTGACATCTCTTCCCGCAGCGATATCAGGATAGACGGTCAGATGGAGGGCAAACTCTACTCCGAAGGCCGGGTAGTGATAGGCGAGACCGCCAAAATCAAGGGAAGCATCATCTGCAACGACATTGACCTCTTCGGAACGGTGGAAGGTGACGTTTATGTCAACAACCTGCTCTCGGTCAAGGCAACCGCAGTAATCAACGGCAATATCAACGTGCGCAAGCTTCAGGTCGAGATGGGCGCAAGCTTCAACGGAACCTGCTCCATGATAAGCGAGGATCAGTTCCGCAAACTTGCCTCTCAGGTTGTTACGCTCAAGACTGACAAACCTTCTGCAGTCAAGGCGGCTGCTCCGGCTCAGAGCTCTTCTCCGGTTCAGGCAAAGCTCGAAAAAGCGGAAACCGCTGCCAGCGCTGCAGCTGATGCCAAGTCTCTGGAAAAGCCTGCCGAAAAAGCCCAGGAAGACTCAGCCAAGGGCTTCCTGTCAAGGGTGGCAGATACTTTTGACGCTGCGATCAAGGGGGAACCGAAGCAGCCGGCAGAGCCTGATTCGGCAGAATTTGTCCAGGAAGAACAAAAGTCAAGAAAGAGTCCTTTCAGGTACTAGAGCGAGGGCAATCCTCTTACGTTCAAGGTCCACATCTTTCACCACAACCTTTATATGCTGGTGGAGTTTGAGGACCTTGCTCGTTTCTGTACCTCTCGGACCCAGTTGGGACACGTGTATAAGTCCGTTTTCGTGCAGACCTATATCAACGAAGGCTCCGAAATTGGTTATGTTGGTCACTATGCCCGGAAGTTGCATCCCGCGCTTGAGATCTTCGATGTCGTGGATGTCATCCGCAAAGGCAAAGTCAACTGCCGCCTCCCTCGGATCCCTGCCCGGCTTTGCCAGCTCCTTGAGTATATCCAGAACGGTAGGCAGTCCGGCCTCTCCTTCCACATAGTCTTCTGCCTTGATTCCCTTGCAAAGAGTCTCATTTCCAACAAGTTCGCCGGTACTTACACCAAGGTCTGAGGCCATCCTGTCAACAATCCCGTAGGACTCCGGGTGGACGGCAGAATTGTCCAGAGGATTGGCTGCCCCCTGGACCCTGAGGAAGCCTGCGCACTGCTGGAATGCCTTAGGCCCCAGCCGAGGCACCTTGTGCAGTTCGTCCCTGCTGGCAAAGGCTCCGTTGGCATTGCGGTAGGCGACTATGTTCTCCGCGAGCGAAGGCCCTATTCCGGCCACATAGGCAAGAAGATAAGAAGAGGCAGTGTTGAGGTTTACTCCGACGCGGTTGACGCAACTCTCCACGGTCTCGTCCAATTCCCGCTTAAGCATAGTCTGGTCCACATCGTGCTGATACTGACCGACTCCCAAGTTCTTCGGGTCAATCTTTACCAGTTCTGAAAGCGGGTCCATAAGCCGGCGGCCAATGCTCACGGCGCCCCTTACGGTAACATCCTGGTCGGGGAATTCTTTCCTGGCGGCTTCCGATGCGGAGTATATCGAAGCCCCGTCTTCGCTCACCGTCCAGACCTTGCAGCCTTCCGGCAGGCTGACCTTGCGCATCAGTTCTTCCGTCTCTCTTGATGCCGTTCCGTTGCCTATGGCGACCGCCTCGATGCCATACTTGTCAATCATCGATTGCAGCGCCATTATCGATTTGACCTTCTCATTCTGGGGTGGGTGAGGATAGATTATCTGGTGGTGCAGAAGTTCACCCTGCCTGTCCAGACAGACAATCTTGCAACCGTTGCGGAATCCCGGATCAATAGCCATGGTCCGCTTCTGGCCTACAGGCGCGCCCATCAGCAGCTGTCTGAGGTTATCTCCGAAAATCTTTATGCTTTCCCTGTCCGCCTTTTCCTTGGCTTCCCTGATTACCTCCGCGCTGATTGACGGCTCGATAAGGCGCTTGAAAGAGTCCGCAATCGCTTCCTTTATCTGAGATGCACTCCTTTCCGGGGCGTATCCGTGCTTCTGGGCCCACTCGTAATATATTTTGGCACAGCACTTTTCGGCATCGGTATCAAGGCTGACGCTTACTATGCCTTCAGTTTCGGCCCTTAGGATGGCGAGCAGATTGTGAGAAGGAATGCGGGCAAGAGGAAAACTGTAATCGAAGTAGCTGCGGTATTTGGCCGCATCAGCCTTGTCCTTGCCCGAGCCTCTGAGCTTCGATACGATACGCCGCTGCCTGAACGAAGCTCTCATCGCTTCGCGTATGGGTGCTTCTTCGCTGATTCTTTCCGCAATGATATCCCTTGCTCCTGAGAGTGCCGATTCGGCATCCGGAGCACCCTGCAGCGCGGCTTTTTTCATTTCCGCACTTCCGCAGACGAAGCGCTGGGCATCCAGCTCGGGATTTCGGCTTCTGTGCTGCCAAATCAGGTCTGCAAGCCCCTCCAGGCCAAGTTCGCGCGCTGCGGTTGCCCTCGTCCTGCGCTTTGGCTTCCAAGGCAGGTACAAGTCCTCAAGTTCGGTCTGGTCGGTAAGATTCTCTATCCTTTCCCGCAGTTCGTCCGTCAGTGCTCCCGCCTCGTCTATAGTCTTGATTATGGTGGCCTTACGCTTATCCATATCATCATAGACATCTGCAAGATGCTTCACCTGGGCAATGTCCGCATCGTCCATCCCTCCCGTCTTTTCCTTGCGGTAACGGCTGATAAACGGAATGGTATCGCCCTGCGCAAACATTTCCACACAATTCTCCACCTGCCACGGCCGCAAATCCATCAGCCCTGCTATATGCTTGATATACAATTCTTTCATACTATTTCTGAACTTCCACTTCGCACTTCACTCTCATCGAAGCGTCTCTGTATCTGATTCTTATTCTGTCTCCTATTGCCGGCAGCGCGCAATCTGCCTGCCGCTTCTCAGTTGCCTGCCGTCCACCGCTGTCCGGCGCCGCGCCGGCTTTCTGCCGCTTCTCGCCGTCTTTCCCTGCTAACTCCTCCAGCGGCAACTCCCAGAGATGAGGCGAATTCCGCCTTAACATAGGGATATAAGCCCTCCTGTTCCGCTTTTTGAGCTCGCGCGGAGTATTACGGTTAAGCTCAATCAATCCTTGAACCTCCGGGTCTATCGCCTCCAGCCGCTCTGCCTTGCGCCAGCCTCGCGGCGTCCTGACCTCCAGCGACCCGAACGGAGCACCGCCGAACAGATTGATTACCAATGAACTGTCGTTTACGAACGCCTTTCCCTGCACGCTCTCGTTCTCGCCTATGACCTTGTACTCCAGCCGGAACCAGTTGCGCCTCCGCTTGGGGAAGAATTGTGCTACAAAGTAGCCGCGACGCGCTCCGCAGTTCATCAGAGCATAGGGAATGCCGTGCCGGTCGGGGATCCCGCGCCACCAGGTTCCGCAGCTTGCGCCGACCCCCAGATGCTGCGCCCCGCCTTTCATTTCCCGGAATACCGTGTGCAGATGTGCGCTGACATACAGGCAGTTGGAGCTGCTGTCGGCAACCGCTCCGAATGGGTAGTGGCTGCAGAATACTGTCTTTTCGCCGGCTCTGGTTCGTGGCAGGGGAGAGTCTTCCCTGTTCAGCAGGACAAAACGAATTCCTCCGGCAATGAAGCTGCTGTCAGCGGGAATAGCCTTGCCGTCGTGGTTGCCCTGAACCCTGACCCAGGGGCAGGGCAGCGAGTCCAGTATGCCGAAGCAGGCGGGAAGCAGTTCGGTTTTCTCGTTGACCAGATCTCCCATAATCACCACCAGATCAAGGTCTTTCCTCTCGAGTAACTCGGCAAACACCGATGCCCTGGCAAAGCCGAGCTCGGTGCTGTCGTCAACTTGAGGGTCACCTACAAAGGCAACCCTGAATGCTGTTAGAAACAGCAGAAGAAACAGTTTCATTGTACGGTGACGACCGGGCTATTTTCTTGCCGTTATCTTCCTGAAGCGAAGTTTGAGCACGCCCCAGAATGCCTCGCCGAATATGCTTCCTGACATTTTGGAAGTGCCTTCCTGACGGTTTATGAAGATAACCGGAACTTCCGCAATCTTGTATCCGAGTTTGTAGGTGGTGTACTTCATCTCTATCTGAAAACCGTAGCCCTTCATCTGAACGGCGTCAAAATCAATGGCTTCCAGAAGCCGCTTTGTGTAGCAAACAAATCCTGCCGTGCTGTCGTAAATTTTGAAACGGAGAACCGTACGCACATAAACGGATGCAAAATAAGACATCAGGATTCGGCCTATCGGCCAGTTCACAACGCTAACACCCTTGCAGTATCTTGAACCAATCGACATATCAGCGCCGTCCCTGCAGGCGGCATACAGCCTCGGAAGGTCGGAAGGCGCGTGAGAAAAGTCAGCATCCATCTCAAAGGTGTAGTCATATCCGTGCTCGAGCGACCATTTGAATCCTGTCAGGTAGGCAGTTCCGAGCCCCAGCTTGCCGGACCTTTCTATCAGGTGAAGACGACCTTCAAATTGAGCCTGAAGCCTTTTGACGGCCGCAGCAGTTCCGTCAGGGGACCCGTCATCAATGATCAGGATGTCAAAGCCCTCTTCCAAAGCAAGAACCGCCTTTATGATTTTTTCGACATTTTCAATTTCGTTGTATGTCGGAATGATTACAAGTTTTGTGTCCATACCACAAATATACTCAATTATCATAGTTTTCCAAACCTATTTTACCGAATTTGACCCGCCTGATTTTTCCGACAGCGCCTGAATTGCACGGTTTCCCGAAATTGAAGAAGGGGCCGAAACAGTGTTACCGTTCGGCCCCTTGCTTGTTGTTTCCGAGGTTTAGCTCAATTGAAGGTACCTCCTTGTGACTATCATTCGCCTGGGATGATGTCTTCTTCGAGTGCTATCTTGTAGAGTTCGATCCAGTAGATCTTGTCTGTAGCGTTGTAGGCTACGTAGCTTGCGTAGAAGGTGTTGTCTGACGCATATTCCAGATGAGGAACTCGCTTGTATGACGATTCGCCGAGTCTGCGGAATTCGGCAAATTGTGCGTTTTCATCGCCGATTGCAATGCTTAACACATCCAGGTCTCCTTCCTCTGCTCCCTTGACCAGCACGATGGTCTTGTCGCTGCCGTTGATTGCAAACACAAGGTCTTCTGAGATGCTTCCGCTTGAGCCTACGGTTACAGGAATAGGGCTTCCATATGCTGCTACCGATGATTTTTCAGGGTCAATCTTGTAAATCTGCATCTTGCCTGCCTGATGGCTGCCTTCAAGGACGTAGAGCTGTCCTTCGTCGTCTGCGCAGATATCGGCATTGCCAGGAAGCGCATAAGACTCACCTTCAGGAATGTAATTCTCGACAACAGGACTGAGGCTGCGGTCGTCGTTGACCTTCATAATGTAGAATCCGAACTGATTGTAGTGGAACAGCCCGTAGGTGTCGGACCCGCACTTCGCAAATCTGGTTCCGTAGTATGTGCCTGAACTTGATGTTGAACCGCTGCCGTAGGTCGGAAGGGTCGATACCACGCTTTCGTTCCAGCTGTTCGAGTCAAAGTATGTCAGAGTCGTATTTCTGTAGCTCGGTGTGTTCTTTGTGTTGCCTGAGAAGTAGTGGTATGGATTGCCCTTTGCATCTATGCAAAGTTCCGGATCAATCATTTGTGAGGTGACTTTTACGGTCGAGGTGCTCTCGCCCACGCGGTTCCACTTGCCGCCTTCGAGTTTGCGCACTGAGTAGAAACTGCTTACCTCGCCACCCTTGTACATTACGAAAGGAGTTCCGTTGTTGTCAAAGCAGATGGAAGGTGTCGATGCGGTGGCGGTGGTATCGCTGAAAGACGGTTCGCCGACAAGTGAAAATGCAGAGCCGTCCCATTTTACAACGTTGAACCTTGCCTTTGTGGTGTGGTTGTCAGTAGCGGTGAAAAGAATATAAGGAAGCTTGTCAACAGGGTTGATGGCAAGAGCGTGATAGTCATTCATCTTGGCATCAGGCTTGGAATACTCTCCGAGTTTGCTTACCACATAGCCGAGAATCTTTCCGACCTTGAGAACATACTTCGAAGTAACGCCGGCAACCTCGTCGGTCACGGTGATGTCGATAGGGAAAGCGGTATCTACGGTAAGCTTTCCGTCAACCGGCTCGGACCCGTTGACCTTTACCACGTCTCCCTCACCGCAGCTGACGCTGATGACGAGGGTCTGCAGGAAAGCGTTGCCAGGAACCCTGACGAGCATATTTTCGCTGATCTGCTCAGGAACCACGTCTGCCTCAAGAAGTTCGTTATCTGCGGCAGCAAAGAGTACGGAGTTGAGCACGGCCTTTTCATCATTGTCGATAACCTTAATGGTGTAGGTTACGGAAAGACCGGAAACGTCATCGGAAACGGTAAGGCTCTTACCCTCTTCTACAAGTATGGTGCTTTCTCCGCTAACAATCTTGTTGCCGTCCTGGGTGATGTAGTCATTATCGCTGACGGTAAACGTAGGGATGAGATTGCGGTTGGCAAGAGAAACCGGAATGGCAAAGCTCATGGTCTTGTCAGCCGTGCTGATGGTCCCGGTGATATCCTTGGAGATGCCCGGGTTGAGTTCAGCGGTCAGTTTGATAGACCTGATTGCAACCTCGTTGTCAGCCTTCTTTGAAGGGTCGCAGGAGGTAAAAGCAGCGCAGCACACCAACAATGCCACGGCTGATACTAATGAAACAATTCTTTTCATAACAAAGTTTATTTTTTTGTAAATATAAATGTACTTCTGAGGGCCGATGGTCCGGGATAACCGATGACCATATCTTCCATGCTCGAAGATTTGAGCCTGATAATCAGTGTATTGTCCTTGTCCGGGTCAAATCCGGCATTGTATTTCCACAGCAGTCTTACAGGCAGGCTGAAAGTGCCTTTTTCAAATACCAGAGGGCTGAGTGTGCTGCTCTGGATGACATAGTCCACTCCTTCCCTGAGCCCGTCACCTGCAACGACCTCGTATTCAACCGTAATGTCGTCAGTAAACCTGGCGGCGCTTACGTTGATATCTACCTTGAGCGAGGTCAGCAGGTTGTTCGCGGTACTGCTTATGGTCATCGTGCTGCTTGTGCCGGTCTCATCGCTGATGCTGACAAAAGGAGTATCGAAAAGTATCTCCTGATGCTTCTCGCAGGAGTGCAGCGACAACAGGACCAGCAGTGCAATCATTGCTTTTTTGATATCAATTCTCATCAGTCTAAAGTTTTTCGTCCGGTATAACCGTCATTCTGAATGATATTTACATTTGCCTCCATTTCCAACTGATTGATAGGCAGAGCGAAACGGTAGTCGGGATATTTCAGGGTCTTCAGAAGGGAAGTGCTGCCCGCAGGCCTGATGAGGTCTTCCTGCCTGCGCTTGATGTCAAAGAACCTGTGCCCCTCCAGATACAGTTCCTTCGCCTTCTCCTCCTGGATGAGCCTGTCCAGGTCTGAGGAAGAATCCCATTTTATCGCTACCTCCGCCTTATCCTTGCCGAGCGCCCTCGCCCTGATGGTCTTGAGGTCATCTGCTGCTAGCTGAAGGTTGCCGCCTTCCCGTCTGCACTCCGCCTCAGCCCTTATCAGGTACATCTCCGACACGCGCAGTACGAACGGGTCGCATCTTCTGTTAAGTTTGTCCTCAACCCCGTCCTTGAACGGAATATATTTACAGCAGCGTGTGGCTACAAGTCCTGTAAACTGCTCTCCGTCAGCTTCTTCCGCATAATAGGTGTAAAGCTCCCTGCGTATGTCACCCGACTCGAAAGATGCCAGGAAGCTGTCTTCCGGTATGAGAGCGGAAGTGCTCCAGGTAGGGTTGCACTTGTTTCCTATGGTGCAGGTCATATTGTAGGAGTTGAGCCTTAGTATTGCCTCGCTGCCGGTGACGTCCTGCGCCTTGCGGAACATATTTACGTAGTCTTCCCTCGGGGTCAGTGGCTTTGCCTCTATGACCTTGGAAGCCAGTTCGGAGGCGCGGGCAAATTCTCCCTTGTAGAGCATTACCCTGGCGAGCAGCGCTTCGCAGGCGAGGCCGTTGATGTAGTGAGGGTCCGGGCAGGAGTCGGAGCCGAAGAGTCGAAGCGCTTCCTCGAGGTCTCTTATGACCATGGAGTAGCAGTCGGCGACGCTGCTGCGCTTGAGCGTCTCGTCAAAGCCGGGGATGTGGTCTATTGGGACGACCCCAAGGTGCGAGGCATCAGGGGTGTAGCCGTAACACTGGGCATAAATGTTTGTAAGACAGAATATTATATAAGCCCTTGCAAACAGGGCGTAGGCGAAATGGCTATTGATGATATCCTTGCTCTCAGGGTATTTTTCCAGCAGCGGCTTGCCGTAAGTCAGTATGTTGTTGGCATTGGTGCAAATTTCGTATCCGGACTTCCAGGTGGTTCTCGGGTAGCCGGCAGTGTCCTCGGCAAGGTTGTCAAAGTCAAATATCTTGGTCTCCTCGAGGTCGGCGTTGATGCGCAGTACATTGGTCTTGTCAGCAGCGACCTCTCCGATAAAGAACAGTTCGTCATCGACAAAGTCGAGCATCAGGTAGTGCAGGCCTGTGCCGGCGCTGCGCAGACCGTCTATGTCGGAGAAGAATCCTCCTATGGTGCTCTTGCCTAGAGTATCTACCTTCAGAAATGAAGTGCAGCCGAATGATATCAGGCAGGTGGCTGCTAGAATGAATGCTTTATAGTTCTTCATATCCTGATCGTTTTAGAAGTTGACGCTAAGCTGGACGGAAAAGTTCCTCGTCATTCCGGTAGTGAAACAGAATGTCTTGTAGCTGTTCCGGTCGCGGCTCTGGTCCGGGGTCCAGAAAAAGAGGTTGTTGCCTATCAGCGTGGCAGTAGCGCTGCTTGCTCCGATGAAGCGGCACACTGATTTTGGCAGGTTGTAGCTGAGTGCAAGGTTGTTGAGCTGTACGCTGGTCTTGCTGTAGAGGAAGCGCGTTGATCCCATTGCGGAACTTGTGCTGACCTTGTACGCGTGGCGAGGGTTGGCGGAAATGTCTCCCGGTTTACGCCAGTGGTCGAGTTCTTCGATTATTACGTTCTCGTTGATTATGTCGTAGCCGTCACTGTACATATTGACATAATCCCAGCCGCCAATGGTGTAGGTAAGGAATACCACCAGGGACCAGTCGCCCCAGCTTATTGTGTTGCGCATACCTCCGCGGAAGTCAGGCTGCTTGTCGTATTGGCTGAGCAGCACCCTGTTGTTGTAGGAGAAACTGTAGGTAAGGTCTCCGTTGGCATCATACCACATAGGCGCTCCCGATACCGGATCGACGCCCGCCCAGCGGCTGAGCCACCAGGCATCCTTGCTTGCGCCTTCCATCCAGACATAGTCAAAAAAACCGGTATGCATTCCGTTATAGAGTTTGCGTATGATGTTGCGGTTCACGGCACCGTTGAACGAAGTGGTCCATTTGAAATTGTCCCTGACTATGTTTTTGCTGATGACTTCCAGCTCAAAGCCTCGGTTTTCCAGTTCACCCACGTTACGCATCACCTTGTCATCGCTAATTATTGATGATACGAATCCCTTGTATAGCAGGTCCGTGGTGTATTTGTCATATACTTCGGTGTTGAGTTCAATCCTGCCGTCGAAGAGTGAGATGTCAAGACCCAGGTTGGTGATCCAGGTGTTTTCCCAGCTCAGGCCGGGGTTAGGCGCGGCGCTCTGAATGGCGCCTATGGCTCCTCCGTATGCATAGGAAGAACCGTAGGAGTATGTACCATAGGCCGAACCCGTGTCAACCCTCGAGTTGCCGCTGTTGCCGAAACTTGCCTTGAACTTGAGTTTGTCCATCCACTTCACTTTCCAGAAACGCTCGTTGTGCACGTTCCAGGAAAGTCCTATCGAACTGAAGTCGCCCCATTTGGCGTACTCGCTGAATGAAGACGTTCCCTGACGCCTGTAGGAAGCCGAAAGATAATAACGCTTGTCGTATGACCAGTTGAGGCTCGCCAGATAGGAGAGGGAGCGGCCGTTGGATGCACTGCTGTAGCCCTTGCGCGACGCTTCCTGGGAGTATCCTATCTCCTTGATGTTGTCATTGGCAAATCCGTATCCTGTGGCATACAGCGACCTGTGCTCCTTGCTGACAAGTTCGATGCCGGCCATCGCTCCCACGCTGTGCTTGCCGAAATTGCGGTTGAAGTTGAGTCGGTCTATGTTGTTCCAGACCATCGAGTAGGCATTTGACCTTCGTGACACTCCGTCCTGGTCTATGCTGGTAAGTCCGTCCAGGGTGTTCTTGGAATAGTATATCAATTCATTGGAGTTGAGCGTGTTGATACCTCCCATAACGGTAGCGGTCAGTCCCTCGGCAATTTCTATCTTGAGGTTTGCAGTGCCGTTGGCGCTCAGTGCCATCTGCCTGTTGTCATTCAGGTCACGGTTCGGAACCTCGTTGTCGAAGAATTTCTTCATCACGGGATTGTAGTTGTTTACATCCTGTGAGTAGTAGTTGTACAGGCGCGGAGTGACTCCGTCCTCATCATAAGGTGAAAAAATCGGAATCACCTCCAGATATGATTTGGAAATCGAGAACAGGTCGTTGACATTGTAGGAAGCATTGAGGTTGATGTCTGCGCTGACCCTCTTGCCAAGCTTGTAAACGGATCTCTCCCTTATCGAGAACCTGTTCTGCACATTGCCCTTGACGGTTCCCTCGTCTCGGTTGAAACTTGCTGAAAGATAATGCTTTGCCTTGCTTGTGCCTGAATCGGCCTTGAGATTCACCTCCTGGGTGCTTCCCATTCCGAAATACACCTTCTGCCAGTCTGTGTCGGTGGTGGAGTAGCTGTTGTGTTCGTTGTCCCGATACGGGAAATTCTCCATCAGATATCCGGCATTAGTCCAAGCCTCCTGAGCAAGTGACATCCACTGCTCGGCGTTGCAGTATTTGGTCATGGTCTCCGGTGCAACGTAGGATATTCCGTAAAGTACATCCGCGCTGATTCTGACCTTGTCATCGCCCTTGCCCTGACGTGTGGTCACAAGGATGACTCCGTTGGCTCCGTCCGCACCGTAAATGGAAGTTGTCGCCGCATCCTTGAGCACCGTTATGGACTCTATATCGTCAGGGTTGAGGAAGGACAGGGGACTGACACCTGTTGACATACCTATAATGGTGCTGCTTGTATTGCTTCCTGTATATACAGGTACACCGTCAACCACCCACAGAGGCTCGCAGTTGGCGCTCAGCGAGGCATCTCCGCGTATCCTTATCTTAAACCTGGACCTTGCAGCGCCGTCCCCGCTCTCGTCTACAACCATACCCGGCACAAGTCCGTTAAGCATATTGTCAATGCGCGCAGCAGGAAGCGTGCTCAACTCATTGGAAGTCACCTGATAAGCCGAACCCGTCATATCCGAACGCTTCTGCGCGAGACCGTAGCCGGCGGTGATGACTGCCTCTTCAAGAGCATTCCTGTCTGCCTTGAGCACTACGTCCAATTGCTTCTTGTTTCCCACAACCACCTCAGCATCAAGCATTCCCAGATAAGAGAACACCAGCACGCTGGACGCGTCCAGCCTTGCGCTAAGCTTGTACTTACCATCAATGTCAGTCAGGGCATAATTCTTCTTTGACCCTCCCTTGACAATGACACTGGCACCCGCGAGAGCCTCTCCGTTCTCGTCCTTCACTGTGCCTGTCACCTCCCTTGTGCCCTGGGCCGATGCCGCAAGGCACAAAAGAAAGCTGACAAATACTACCAACAACCGTTTCATACCCTCAGAACATTACTCCCCGAGCATCAGCTTGACTGCAGCTTCAAGCTGCTGGTCAACTCCTTCAGCAACCTTTTCGGGCTCGTTATATACAAGCACGTCAGGTTCTATCTGATAATTCTCAAGAGCACGGTTCACGTCAAGTCCCCACGACGTCACCTGAGGTATGCCAAATACGGTGCTTCCGTCAATCTGGTATTCCCACCATACTGCGGTCATTGTGCCCGGCACCGGAGCGCCTACAAGTTTGCCGACTCCGAGTGCCTTGTAGCAATATGGGAATCCGCAGGCGTCAGAGTAGTTGTCTTCGCCCATAAGCACGCAGGACGGCTTGGTCCACTTGCTGTACGGTTCCGTGCCGATATACTGTCCGCGAGGGCGGAACTCGATGTAAGCCTTGCCGTCGAGGAAGGTCACGAGGTCGTCGTGCAGCCAGCCGCCGCCATTGTGTCTGGTGTCCACGATAAGCGCTTCGCAGGTCCTGTAGCGTCCCAGTGCCTTTGAATACACTTCACGGAAACTGTCTGAGTCCATGCCCTTTACGTGTACATAGCCTACGCGGCCTCCGGAGAGCTTCTCGACCATCTTTTCGCGACTGCGCACCCATCTCTTGTACAGGCCCTGAGAGTCGCTTGATGAAGGAGTTACAAATACCTTGTGTGTCTTGGAACCATGCTTGACGTCAAGGCGTGTGCGTTTGCCTGACTTGTAGAGCAGGACATCGTACCAGGCCTTGTCCTTGCCAATCTTTTCACCGTCAACGGCCGTGATTATGTCTCCGGCTTCCAGCTCAGGCAAAGCGATCTGCAGCAGGCTTCCCGGCAGAATCTCGGCAATCCTGAGACCCTCTCCGTTCCAATTCTGGTCGAACAGCACGCCCAGGTGTCCCGTTCCTATTCCGCTCCTTGCATAGTAGCGGGCTCCGGTATGCGAACCGTTCAGTTCTCCAAGCAATTCCGACAGAAGTTCCTGGAAATCATATCCGTTGTCGATGAACGGCAGGAACTGAGCATAGTTGTCGTGAAGCGCATCCCAGTCAACTCCGTGCATGTTCTCGTCGTAGAATTTTTCCTTGACCTGCTTCCAGCAGTGTTCGAAGATGTATGCGCGCTCCTCTGCAGGCTTGTAGTCGTATTCGCTTGAGAATGAGATGCTCTTGTCCTTCTTTCCGGTGTTCATGTCGATGCGGCTGATACCGAGCAGGCCTGGGGTATAGAGGTATTTTCCGTCCCTGTCTGCAATGAAAGGTCCGCGAACGCCCTTGCTGACAACGGAGATGCTTCCGTCCTTGATGTTGAGACAGCAAAGGTCCATACCCTTTTCAAGACGCATGGTGTAGAAGAGCTTGGTGCCGTCCGGGCTGAGGAAATGGTCTCCCATACGGCCGGAAACGCGTGTCAGCCTGACAGTCCTGTCGTCACGGTTATCGAGGTCTAGCTTGAGCTTCTCGGTCTTGCCCTTTTCGGCTTTGAGCGAGTCTTTTTCCTCCTTCTTCTCCTCCTTTGCCTTTTCCTTTTCGCTCTTTCCGAGCTTAGCTATCTTGTCCTCGTTCTCGCTGCAGATGAATTTGGCAAAAGCCTCTGCATCGAAGAACATTGCGTAAACGTCGCTTTCGGCACCCCAGCTGCCGTGGCTGCGGTAACCGTTTCGGTCGGTGCTCCAGGTCATTACCTTGCCCTTGAGACCCCAGCGGAATCCGCCGTCGCTGTAGCCGCTGCGCGTGAGGTTGGTAATCTTGCAGTCGTCGATGTCGATGAGAGCTATGTCCTGATTGTTCCAGCCACCGTCCGCACCGTAGTTCACAAGTATGTGGCGGCTGTCGGGAGCCCATTCGAACTCCTGGTCACCATCACTGTATGAGTAGTTGACCCCCTTGAGCAGGCTTTTTTCCTTGCCCGATTCTATATTCTTGATTACCAGCTCTGTACGGTCGCGCAGGAATGCCACCCACTTGCCGTCCGGACTTACCTGAGGCTGGAAGCAGGTCTGGTTGCCCTCGCTGAACTGCTCCTCCTTGAATTCGTAGGACAGTGAGAACAGATTGTCATCCTTGTTGACCAGGCTGCATTTGTAAATGCCCCAGTGTCCGTTCCTTTCGGCAGCATAGAATATCGACCTGCCGTCCTTTGAGAAACTTACGCCCCTTTCCTCTTCGGGAGTGTTAGTGATGCGTCGTGTAAGCTTTGCGTCAACCGCGGTGACAAACACGTCTCCGTGAGCCACTACGGCAAGCTCCTTGCCTCCCTCTGCAGCAGAAATGTCGCTGATTCCTGACATAATGCTGCGCCTGATTACGTCGCGACTGTTCTTGTCAACGTTGACTGTCAGCTCAATCTTTTCAGGATCAGCGCCTTCGGTCTTACGATACAGGTCACCGTTATATGAAAAGAGCAGGGTTCCGTTGCCGGCGATGCTCAGATAGCGGCAGGGATGCTCCGGAAGGAAAGTCACCTGGGTCTTTTCCTGCGGACGGCTCACGCTTGAACGCCATACGTTGAAGTTGCCCCCTTCTTCGCTCAGGTAGTAGTAACTGTCACCGTCAGCGGCCCAAACCGGATTGCGGTCCTCGCCTATGAAGGAACTCATCTTGGTATAGGAACCCGCTGCCGGGCTGAACTTCCATACGTCACGGGTAACGGAAGATGTATGATGCTTGCGCATAGAGTCCTCATAGCCCTTGATATCCTCGTACAGTATGTCTCCGGAAGCATTGATACTTACGTTGCTCATAGGAATGGAGCTCACTTGCACAGGTCTTCCGCCCTCGAACGGAACTGCATAGAGCTGAGGGTCACCCGGGAATCCGTCGTATTTTACGTCCGGCTGAATGTTTGCCGAGAAATAAACCTTTCCGTCAGCACTCACCGCGAGAGGGACCTCGCTGCCTCCGTAGGTGGTCAGCCTGCGCGGGATTCCGCCCTCGACAGGCACGGTCCACACGTCCTTCGAAATCTCCCTGTCAGAGGAGAATACTATATTCTTGCCGTCTGCCGTCCAGAGCGGATCGCTGTCCATTGCCGGATTGGAGGTCAGCTTGATTGCCGTACCGCCACCTATCGGGGCGATATAAATGTCTCCCTGCCAGGCAAATGCTATCTTCTGTCCGTCAGGCGAAATGGAACTTTTCCTTATCCAGCCGGGAGTTGTACCGGCAAACGAAACGGCTCCTGCTAGAATTGCAGCAAGGCAAATGATGGTTCTGTTCAGTTTCATATCCGATTCAATATAGTGTCAAGTCACAAATATACTTAAAAATGCATATATTTGTCAGCAGTATGATTCGTATATTTGATATTCCATTTCATTCTATGTCTTCCGAAGTTAAAAAATTCGCACTTTCTTCGGAAACTGACTATACTTTATTCCATTTCGGAAGTAATGACATACGCTGGGTTGACCGCGGGCTGGAGCGTATGCTGCAGGTCGCCCGATACACCGGCGCAGTACTCTGCTATTCGGACCGATTCAGCGATAGCGGCACCTCAATCGAGCCGCATCCCGTAATCGACTGGCAGGAGGGCTCGCTGAGGGACGACTTCGACTTCGGCAGCGTCATCCTGGTCCGCACGGACGCCCTCCGGAAGGCAGTCTCCGGCAACTGGGAGCAGTACCGCTATGCCGGTATGTACCAGCTCATTCTCGCTCTCTCGAGGCTGGGAGAATTTGTCCATATAAACGAATTCCTCTACTACGACCTCCTGCTCGACACGCGCACGTCGGGGGAGAAGCAGTTCGATTATGTGAACCCGCGCAATCGCGAGGTGCAGATCGAGATGGAAGCGGCCTGTACCGCCCACCTCAAGGCCGTCGGTGCTTGGCTGCCGCCGGTCGAAAAAACGGTGGACTTCGGTTTTTCCGAGGGACAATTCTCCTGCGAGGCTTCGGTCATCATTCCTTGCCGCAACCGTGCTGCCACGATAGGTGATGCGATTCGCTCGGCGCTCTCGCAAGTTGCTGATTTTCCGTACAATGTCATAGTCGTGGACGATAACAGCACCGACGGGACCGTGGATGTCATCAAGTCCTTTGATGACCCGAGACTCGTTTATATTGCCCAGGACGATTCGTTTCACGCCATAGGAGGGAACTGGAATGCGGCCATCTTTGACCCGCGTTGCGGACGATTTGCGCTGCAGCTCGACTCGGACGACATGTATAGCGGTCCGGATACGGTAAGGCGCTTTGTCGAAGCATTTTATGCTCAGCGTTGCGCTATGGTGATAGGCAGTTATGAGATTACGGATTTTGATCTTAATCCTCTGCCTCCGGGACTTGTGGACCATAGAGAGTGGACTCAGGAGAACGGTCATAACAATGCATTGCGTATCAATGGATTGGGGGCGCCGAGAGGATTCTTCGTGCCTGTGCTGCGTGAGATAGGATTCCCTGTCACGGCTTACGGAGAGGACTATGCTGTCGCGCTTCGAATCAGCAGGGAATACCGCATAGGGCGCATCTATGACTCGCTTTACTGCTGCCGCAGATGGGGAGGCAATTCCGATGCGGCTCTCAGCGTGGACAAAGTCAATGCCAACAACCTGTATAAAGACCGCCTGCGCACTTGGGAAATCCAGGCACGCAGGCAGATGATGCTATCCGGAGACTCTTATTCCGGTTTGTAGGAATCTTTGAGGGTCACTGTCCTGTTAAATACGGCGTGATCCGGTGTGGAATCCTTGTCCAATACATAGTATCCGGTGCGCTCGAACTGAACGGCAATGCCCGATTTGTCTTCGAGCAGTGCAGGCTCTGCAAGTCCCTTTCCGAGCGTAAGCGATTCCGGGTTGAGGAAGTCCTTGTAGTCCTTGTCCTCAGGTACCTGGCTCATATCGGCAAGAGTAAAGAGCTTGTCGTAATTGCGCAGTTCCAGAGCTTTGGCGTATCTGGTCGATACCCAATGGATGGTACCCTTTACAGAACGCCACTCGCCGCTTCCCGGCCGGGTTGACGGGTCATAGCTGCACCTGAGTTCGACTACGTTTCCGGATCCATCCTTGACCACTTCGTCGCATTTGATGATGTAGGTGTACTTGAGACGAACCTCGCCTTCGGGCTTGAGACGGAAGAATTTCTTCGGAGCGTCCTCCATAAAGTCGGCGCGGTCGATCCAAAGCTCGCGGGTAAACGGAACCTTACGGGAAGCGCCTTCCGGTTCGGCAGGATTGAGAGGGCAGTCGAACCACTCCACCTGTTCCTCGGGATAGTTGGTAATCGTGACCTTAACAGGGTCCTGGACAACCATATACCTGTTTGCTCGCGCGTTGAGGTCCTGCCTTACGCACCACTCGAGAAGCTGCAGGTCGATAAGCTGGTCTCTCTTGGAAACGCCTATCTTGTCGCAGAACATCTTAAGGGCATCTGCAGTATAGCCCCTGCGGCGCACACCGCAGAGCGTTGGCATACGAGGGTCATCCCAGCCGGCAACCAGGCCTTTCTGCACTAGTTCGAGCAACTTGCGCTTGCTCATCAGGGTGTAGGTCAGGTTGAGACGGGCAAACTCGTACTGGTGTGACGGGAAAATGCCCAGGGTCTGTATGAACCAGTCGTAGAGAGGACGGTGAACGTCAAACTCCAGCGTACAGATAGAGTGTGTGATATGCTCTATGGAGTCGCACTGGCCGTGGGTGTAGTCGTACATAGGATAAATGCACCATTTGTCACCCGTGCGGTGATGGCTTGCGTGCTTGATCCGGTAGAGGAGAGGATCACGGAACATCATATTTGGATGCGCCATATCTATCTTCGCCCTGAGCACCTTTTCACCGTCTGCATAAACTCCGTCACGCATTTCGCGGAAGAGCTTGAGGTTTTCCTCTACGCTGCGATTGCGGTACGGACTCTCAATACCGGGCTTGTCAACGGTGCCTCTACCCTTGGAAATTTCTTCCTGAGTCTGGTCATCGACATAGGCGAGTCCCCGTTTGATGAGATCCTCGGCCCACTCATAAAGCTGGTCGAAATAATCGGAAGCGTAGCACTCCTTTTCCCATTGGAAACCGAGCCACTTGATGTCCTCCTTGATGGAGTCCACATACTCGACATCCTCCTTGACAGGATTGGTGTCATCGTAGCGCAGGTTGGTCTTGCCTCCGTATTTCTGTGCGAGACCGAAGTTTATGCACAGGCTCTTGGCGTGTCCGAGATGCAGGTAGCCGTTGGGCTCCGGCGGGAAGCGGGTGAGTATGCTTTCGTACTTGCCGCTCTTAAGGTCCTCCTCGATTATTTCCTCGAGGAAATTCAGTTTTTTAACTTCTTCTTCCATTTATTTAATGTCCTTGTATTCAATGACTTTGGCCTTGTATCCCAGCTTGCGTATCGCTCCGGCCAGCTTTGCCGTATCGGTCTTTGCCGGGTTAAATTCCACCGTGATGGTATTTTTCTCCATATCGATATTCAGGTCCTGAACGCCCTTTTCGAATGCTATGTTGTCCTGAACCTTGTTTGCGCAGGCCTTGCAGTGCATGCTTGTACTGTAAACGACCTTCTTTGCTGCCTTCTTCCTTGCTGCCTGACAAACGGTGGATGAGCCTGCTACAAGCAGGATTGAGATGATTGCTATTATTGACTTTTTCATATTATTAAATTCTTTATTTCCATAATGTAAACCTTAGACCGGCGTAGAATTTCTGCGCCATGATCGGACCCCAGATGCAGCTTGCATCGAAGTTGCTTTGCCAAGGGTTAAGATAGCCGATGATAGGATTTTTCTGTGTGAATCCTGTCAGGTTCTCAACTCCGGCATAGATGTCAAAGCCCTTGAACCTCCTGGTAATCTGGGCATAGACAAGCGGATAGGCAGGAGAGTATCCGTCCTTGTACTGGCTGCTCTGATCCTTCATAAAGTCCCAGAGCTTGCAAGGTCCGTTGAGCGAAGCGGTAAAGTCAAATATCCACTTGTTGAGACGTGTCGCATACTGGGCATTGAATACCGCCTTGTACAGGCTCGTCATCGGCTTGATGTCGCTCTCCTGATTGACCAGAGTCTGCCTTGCATCCGTGTAACGTCCTGTGAAAGTGAGTGTAAGACCCCTTACAGGCTCAGTACTGAAGTCTATCTGGAAGTTGTTGGTATAGGAGTATGAATCAGGAACGTCGCTGAGAAGGTAGAGGTGAATCTCATTGCTGGTGTTATCAACGAGCAGCTGCTCGGTGAAGTTGCTGTGGAAATAATCCAGACTGATGTACGTCTTGCCGTCCTTGTCAAAAGGCACATACCAGGTAAGGTTTCCTCCAATGGTCCAGGAGTCCTCGAGAGGGTGGATTATCGTGTTGTCCGAAGCTCCGAGACCGTATATCGACTTGCTGGTCGAGAGTATGCCTATGTTGTCGATCACAGGGTTGGAATATCTGATTCCCCTTCCGCCGTTTGCCCTGAACACCCAGTCCTTGTGAGGCATCCATTTGATTGTGGCTCTTGGAGATACCCTGAATCCGTCGTTTCCATAATAGTCTCCGCGGACACCGAGAATAGCCGTAAACCTGTCTTCTTCCTTGAAAGTGGCCTCGCCAAATACACCCAGGTCGTTGAGAATCATCTTCGGCGAGCCGAGCGGGATATCGCTGATGATCTCGCCGCCGAGAAGTTCATTCTTGGTTAACCTGAGCAGGGCCTCGTTGTACAGGTCGAACATATCGCTGATTCCGACGGTATAGTGCAGATGCTCATTGGAAGTGTCCTGATAGAGAAGGTTCACAAATGCAGAATGCTGGTCCGCATTGTAAGGAGTCAGTCCGAACGTGCTGTTCATCCTCTGGAAGCTATAGTCGGCAACCGCGGCAATGTTCCGGCTGTTGTCCTCATTGAGAGGGGTTCCGACCTTGAGATATGCGTTGAGGTCGCGGTTCTGAATCTTTGTTCTCCAAGGGTCCTCGAACCAGGTTGAACGTCCTCCCTCGCGGTCATCCACAAGAGCCTTGAAACCGAATCTTACCTGCGTGCCGTCCAGCCCGTAGTAAAGCCACCTGTTTGCAAGCGAGAACTGTCTGGATCTCGGGTCGTCGAGGAATCCGTCCTCGTTGTGGTCCATATCCATAAAGTTGGCATCGGCGTGGGCGAGGATCACGGTGCTCCACTTGCCCATTTCATCGAGCTGGAGCGAACTTGCGATATTGATGTCTGTCTTTGTGTCATCCATTACCGAAGCCTGGATATAGAGAGGTTTCTCGTCAGTCGGTTTGCGGTGTTCGAGGTTGATCTGGCCGGTCATAGACTCCACGCCGTTGATGACGGACGGCACACCCTTTCCTATCTGGATGCTCTCAAGCCACTGGCTCGGCACGTAGGTGAGTCCGAAAGGGGCGGAAAGACCTCGCATCACAGGTCTGTTCTCATCCAGCATCTGAGTGTAGATTCCGCTCTGTCCCAAGAGCTTGATCTGTCTTGCTCCGGTAACGGCATCGGCATAGCTGACGCTGACGCTCGCGCTGTTCTCGAAGCTCTCTGCAAGGTTGCAGCAGGCCATCTTGCAGAGTCCTGCCGCAGAAATGACCTCGGTGCGTATATCCTTGCCTTTGGAGAGGAAGTTAGTCGCCCTGCGCTCTACCTTTACGGTGGCGTCAAGGGTGTCCTTGCGTTCTCCGGTCTCCTGCTGCTGAGCAAAAGCCGGTATGGCTGCAAGAGCGCTCAGCAGAAGAGTAGATATGATTGTTTTTGCTTTCATAATGATATTTTGTGTTTCTATTTGACATTGACTTTTCTGAAGCATCCCGAAAAAAGGGACCTGCTAATCAAGTCCTTGAAACACAAAGCATTGACAATGGTATTGCGTGTAGCCTTCCTCCGTCCTGGCGCTTGAACGCCTCAGCTGAGAAGGCTGATGGATTATTGCGTAAAGTATTGTCGTTCAGTCTTGTAGCCAAGGCTGCCAGCGGCTCCCGGTCACGAATTCTCTCGGAACGCAGCTCTGCGGTATCGTCCGCGATGCCGGATTCGTTAAAACAGTGGTTGCAGTGTCCGCTAAAGGCTCCGGCAATCTCGCGGCCTTTGGAGTTGCCGCAGTCCCCGGAATGCTTGCCGCAGTTGGAATGTGTGCAGACCTCGGAGTGCTGACTGCAGTTGGAATGTGTGCAGGTCCCGGAGTGCTGGCAGCAGGAGCTGTCCGGATGTATGTCGCTGCAATCGGTCCCCAGATAGAGCAAGGTCAGATAACTTCTTCCGCATACGGTATCGTGGTGCACGTTGAACCCGCACAACGACAAAAGGTAGTACAACGTCAGTAACGCTGTAACTATCTTATATGTAGCGGAATACCTTTTCATTTCACTTATGCTTTCAGAGTCCCGTCAGAGTATGTTCATACACTGTTCCCTGATTTTTTCGAGTTCATCCTTCATCCTCACCACGCATTTCTGAATGCCCGCGTGGTTCGCCTTGGATCCGGTGGTGTTTATCTCGCGTCCCATTTCCTGGATGATGAATCCGAGTTTCTTGCCCGGGTTGGGATCGCTGTCAATAGTATCAAGGAAGTATTTGCAGTGCTGACGCAGCCTGACCTTTTCTTCGTTGATATCGTATTTTTCGAGGTAAAAAATCATTTCCTGCTCGAAACGTTCCTTGTCCGGTTTGAGGCAGAGTTCACTTATGGCCTTTTCCAACCTTTCCCTCACTGTTGCAACCCTTTCCGGCTCCAGTGCCTCGACTTCGTCATATATCTCAAGAATCTTGCCTACGCGTCCGGTTACATCGGTGTAAAGAGCCTCGCCTTCCCTGTAGCGGTATTGCAGAATCGTTTCAATCGCATTGTCCAGAGCCTCGCTGACCGCAGGCCAGCTCTCCTCGTCTATCACTTCTCTCCTGTCGCTGTCCAGTACGTCCGGCATACGAAGTACAGATGAAAGTATGCCTGCCATAGCGGTCTTGTCCAGACTGATGTTAGGACATCCGCACCCTCCCGCGATTTTTTCAATCTGCCTCACGTAATCGAGTGCAAGCGCGCTGTTTATCTGTCTTGCGCTTTCGGTGGAGTTGGGCTCCCAGGTAAGGAAAAGGTCTATGCTGCCCCTCTGCAGCCTGTCTGCGAGACGCTTGCGCACTTCCAGCTCGCGCTCCTTGGGCAGCAGAGAAGTCTTGATGCTGATATCGGCGCTCTTTCCGTTGACCGACCTTATTTCCACGGTCAGTCTTCCTGCGGGCAGCATTGCCTCGGCCTTGCCGTAGCCTGTCATTGACTGGATCATAATCATCAATTTCTTAAATCTTGCAAATTTACTGAATTTTATCCTTTATTCAAATGCCCTGAGGCGGCTCTCAATTTCCTTTTTTCCTCGGGTGATGTTCGAGAATGCTTTTTTGCCAGGTCCCCGCATCTATGTGCGTGTACAATTCGGTCGTCAAAATGCTCTCGTGTCCGAGCATTTCCTGCACCACCCTC
The DNA here is from genome assembly GCA_004556005.1 of Bacteroidales bacterium. GTDB lineage: Bacteria > Bacteroidota > Bacteroidia > Bacteroidales > UBA932 > Cryptobacteroides. Next base: position 29,129 of record SFJA01000014.1, read on the forward strand.
AGGTCTGCGCCGTTCGCAATCAAATGAGTTGCAAACGAATGCCTGAAGCTGTGGGGCGAAATCTCCTTTGTCACTCCCGCAGCCAGAGCCTGCTGCCTGACCATCTTGAAAACGCTTATCCTGCTCAACGCCCGTCCGTTACGGTTCAGTAAAAGGGTGTCATCCCACTGCGGACCATCGCTCTGCGGCCTCACGGCAAGATACTCTTCCACCGCCTCCGCCGCCATCCTGCCCAACGGCACCAGTCTCTCCTTGTCTCCCTTTCCAATGACGCGGACGAATTGTTCCTTGACATAGACCTGCGAAATCTTGAGTGTGCAGGCCTCGGAAACTCGCAGGCCGCAGCCGTAGAGCAGTTCGAGAATTGCCCTGTCGCGCAGGCCCTGCCAGCTGTCGGTGTGCACCGAAGCGATGATGGCTTCGACCTCTTCGACCGATAGGACTTCCGGCAGGCGGCGGCCTATTTTGGGGTTATCGATTGAGTCGCAGGGGTTGTCCTTGCGTTCGCCTTCGAGTATCAGAAAGTCGTAGAATGACCTCAGGGCGCTGATTGTCCTTGCCTGGCTGCGGCTGCCTATTTTGCAACTCAATGTCGAGAGATATGCGGCAATGTCCTTCCCGCTGGCTTTGGCGACATTTGATCCCGCATTTTCCATATAATGGGAAATGTCTGAGCAATAAGCGCTTACGCTATTGACGGATAGATTGCGCTCGACCTTTAAATGGTAGCGGTAGTCCGAAAGCAATCTTGCGTTATCCTTGTCCATACGAACTCTTTTGCACAAAAATAACAAAAAGATGCTTATCTTTGCATCTATGCTCAGAGGATTCAAAAGACTTGCGTCCGCATCTGCGGTACGTTTTTTTGCAGTTCTGCTTGCAGTGACGTCGTTGCTGCAGGCCTGTGCCGCCGATCCGGTGCCAGAAGCGTCCGAAAAGGAGTATTCGCGCGTAATGATAATGGTATCAGCAGGTTACAACAACCTTAGCTCGTATCTCAGGGATGATCTCGATGAATTGCTAGCAAGTTCTGAACGCGGGTATCTGCCGCCGCATGGGAGCAATCGTGCGCTCGTGCTGGTGACTCATCTGGCAAAGCCCGCTTCAAGTACCTTACAGATGTACGGAACTCCTACCGATATCTGCGTAATCAGGGCTTCCAGGGACTTCAGGGGCCAGGTTCTGCGCGATACCCTCAAGACTTTTTCCGGCAATCTCATGCTAACGGATGCCGACACCTTCAGAACCGTGCTCGAGTATGTGGCCTCGGAGTTCCCGTCCGACTCCTACGGAATGGTGTATTCGTCCCACGCAACAGGCTGGCTGCCTTGCGGTTACTACGCCAAGTCCGATGTCGCAATCGGCTGGTCTGAAGCTCCGGGGGATAGGGAGAATTCTCCTTTGGGAGTTGACTTGTCGGAGTGGAGCGACGGCATTCCGGTCAAGGCGATAGGGGAGGAGACGAGGATAGAAAGCGGCAGCCGTGTTTCTAATGATATGGATATCATTGACTTTGCAGCTTCAATCCCGATGAAGCTGGACTACCTGATTTTTGACGCCTGCCTTATGGGAGGTATCGAGGTGGCATACCAGCTCAGGAACGTGACCCGTTTTGTCGGCTTTTCGCAGGCTGAGGTCGGAGCGGAAGGATTCTGTTACGATACCATGGCCGGAAGATTGCTCTGCGAACAGAAGGTGGCTGGCCCGCTCGCCGTGTGCAGGGACTATTTCGAAAGTTGCGCAAGTCAGAGTTCGTCGGTTTACAGATCCGCTACGGTCTCCTACGTGGACTGTTCGTGTCTGGATGCTCTTGCGGATGTGTGTGCCGGACTCTTCGAGAAGTATCGTCAGAAGCTTAAAGAAGTCAATTGGAGACAGGTACAGGGCTTTTTCCGGTATGAAAAAAGGTATTTTTTCGATCTCAGGGATATGCTTGACAAGTGTGGTGCCGATGCTGCTGAGCTTGCGGAACTTGACAGGGCATTGGACGGATGCATACTGTACCGAGCGGCTACCGATATGATACTTGGAAGCTTCCGAATAGATGCTTTCTGCGGTCTTTCAATGTACCTTCCGAGCGCGGGCAATGTGGAACTTGACTATTACTACAAGACTCTTGACTGGAACAAAGTGACAGGTCTTGTACTCTGATATTTGCTTTTTATTTTTTAAACGCATATATTTGCAGTTACTTTGGAAAGATGCTCGAGTGGCTGAAGAGGCACGTCTGGAAAGCGTGTGACCGCCCAAAGCGGTTCCAGGGTTCGAATCCCTGTCTTTCCGCGATGAAACGTAAACTTATACTTGCACTTCTCGCAGTGGCAGCAGTCTTTGTGTCCTGCGGTAATCCAGACCCGATTGACGATACGCAATATCTGTCATTTGATGTGGCCCGGGCTTCCTATTATGGTGATTATTACGGCAATGGATGCAGCAATTACATCCTCAAGCTTGTCCATGGCCGATATGATGACCAGCAGAATCTGGTTGGGCCGGGACTTGTGCTTTGCCTGGATCTCAATCTTCCGGCAAGCAACGTGCTCGGAATCAATAGCGGAACCTACAAGCCTCTGTACAGCGGGATGGCACCCGAGTACACTTTTGTAAGGGGAACCACTTCCGGTGCCGGTGAACTGGCGGGTTCTTACCTGCTCCGCTTCTACGGAAATGAGGAAAACGGTGAGGCTCACGAGATTACCGATGGCAAGATCAGGGTAGCCTATTCCGGCAATATGTTTGTGCTGGATGCTCTGCTTTTCATTGACGGAGTGCGTTACTCGATATCTTACAGGGGTGAACTCTACATATATGACGAGACCTTCCATGTGCCGACGGATCCTGTCCTTACTACGCTGAACTCGGCAGAGGCTGTGAACTACGGAAGGTATTATGATGGCGTTTATGCGGATATGTGGTTCATACGCCTGTATGACACATATTATGAGACTACGGGTGAAAGTGTTGAAATCGAAGTACTTACGCCAGTCGGCCTGACTACTCTTCCTTATGGAACGTATCCTGTAGTGGATGATCTTATTGATACCGGTTATGCGGTTTACGGCTGGATTGACGACGATGAATATGTCCATGGTACCTGG
>SFJA01000078.1 GCA_004556005.1 Bacteroidales bacterium
CTCGGATGGTAAACCCATCTCAGGGATAACGACAAATAGTCAACTTATACCAGTAATAATCTATAAACCCGAGTCAACCTAAATCAGGAAAGTACAAACCCCCAACGACCGCGGCAGGCGGGCCATTTCGCTGCGGCAACGAAAATTAGAATCGGACGCGTCAGATCGCAGCCGCGACGGCCGCAGCAGGCGAAACAATTCTTCTGTGACGCTACGAAGATTAGAATTTGACGCGGAAGATCGTTGCCGCCACGGCAGCTACAGGCGAAACTATTCTTCTTTGACGCTACGAAGATTAGAATTTGACGCGGAAGATCGTTGCCGCCACGGCAGCTACAGGCAAAACTATTCTTCTTTGCCGCTACGAAAATTAGAATCGGACGCGGAAGATCGCTGCCGCTACGAAATCAGCAGGCGAAACCATTCTCTCCTGCATCGATTCCCAAGTCTGGGCCTGAAATCAAGAATCACTGCACGAAAGAGGGTGTAAACGGGGAAAAGCATACATCGATTCGCAAGTCTGGGCCTGAAATCAAGAATCGGTGCACGAAAGTGGGGTTAAATGGGGAAAAGCTTGCATCGATTCGCAAGTCTGGCCCTGAAATCAGGAATCAATGCACGCAGGAGGGTTTAAACGGGAAAAACTTGCATCGATTCGCAAGTTTGGGCTTGAAATCAAGAATCGATGCACGCATGAGGGCATAAACAGGCAAAACCTACATCGATTCGCAAGTCTGGCCCTGAAATCAAGAATCGATGCACGAAAGAGGGTGTAAACGGGGAAGACCGCGCAGGTCATCCCCAGCACGCGTTCATTAGATGAGTCGCTCTGGAGGTAAGTTGGAGGTAATTTGTGTGAACGCTGGTTCGACAGTGGCGGCAAAAGCGGGTGCTGATGCGCCCGGAGGCGGCATTTCCCTATGTTTTTGCCGCCGAGGGTGCGCAGCACCCGCCCCAAAAGCCGCCACGCTCAACGACCCACCGCCACGAAACCAACCGAAGCCGCCACGAAACCAGCCGAAGCCGCCACGCTCAACGCCCCGCCGCCACAAAAAGGGCCAGAACCGCAGATAGGAGTTCTGCGCTTTTTTCGTAATTTTGTCCAAACAATCGGATGAAAAGCTTTCTTATCATACTCGGCCTTATCCTGTCCTGCACCTTCAGCGACAGGTCACCCTTTGATGAGAAAGGTCGGGGGCCTGCACAAGACTGCGTCATCGGTTCAGAAAACCAGGATGCGGGATTGCGGGACTTCGACTGGAAATCCCAAGGCATCCTTCCGTCCCACACCGCAGGATTCAGCGGAGAAAACAACAGCGTCACATCCTCAGTAAGGTCCACAAACTCCGGCCGCAGGGCTCAGCCTTCCGACAAAGATCCTTTCCGAATCATCAAGGACGGAAAGACAATAGACAAAAACAACTTCGACACATTCCGGGCGGAGCTGAAACAGTTCCCGTCCGGGATACATTCCACAAAACGATATATCCACTCCATCTGTCAATTGCTGATTTAGCAATCTGAAACAAGAAAGCGCTTCAGATTTGAATAAGATTTCCAAGGACAGAATTTCTCCTTGGGAACAAACACCATCAGTATCAACAAACAGAGTATCAGCAATGACAATCATTTTGCTACTGGTCGGCCTGGGACTCATAGTCCTCGGCGCAGACTGGCTTGTTGACGGGGCCTCAGCGATAGCGAGAAAGGCCGGCGTCAGCGAATTCGTCATAGGCCTTACAATCGTAGGCTTCGGGACATCCTGTCCGGAACTCGTCGTAAGCCTGACGGGAGCCATACAGGGCAACGCAGATATATCCATAGGCAATGTAATCGGTTCCAACATATTCAACGTCCTCTTCATTCTCGGCATCACAGCACTACTGATGCCGGTGTCTATGACAGAGGAAAACCGCAAAAGGGACATACCGCTTACCCTGGCGGCCTCTGTCATACTTGTGCTTTTCGGAATGAACAAAACCCTGCTGGGCATAGGTAACGCAGATTCACTGTCAAGGCTTGAAGGCATAGGCTTCCTTCTACTGTTCGCCGCATATATGTTCTTCTGCTTCAAATTCGATCCGAAAGAAAAGACAGATATGTCTGAACAGAAGCGGATGAAGCTGCCGCTTGCCATACTCGCAGTCGCAGCCGGCCTTGCCGGACTCATCTTCGGAGGCGAACTTTTCGTCGATTCCGCCACCGCCCTGGCAAGGAGACTCGGCGTCAGCGACAGGTTCATCGCGATTACCATCCTCGCCGGAGGGACATCACTTCCCGAACTCGCCACCTGCATCGTAGCGGCAGCAAGGCACAAAGACCAACTGGCTCTGGGGAATATACTCGGCTCGAACGTTTTCAACATATTGCTTATTCTCGGATGCTCTTCCGTGATTACGCCCCTGTCATTCCAGGGAATGAGCCTCGTGGATGCCGGAGTTCTCATTGCCAGCTGCGTGATGCTGCTGCTTTGGGCATATAGCGGCAGAAAATGCCGCATAGACCGCTGGGAAGGAGCCCTGATGCTGCTCTTTATCGCAGCCTATTACTACTATCTTTTCGTAAAACCGTAACAATATCAACAAAATGGAATACAGTCTCAAAAGGGTCCATACAGGAAAGGACCTCGCAATATCGGCAACAATTCTTCTCGCCGGAATCGGCTTGTTCTTTGTAAACAAGGGACTGGGCATCTGCATAGGAATATGCGGAGTGCTTATGTGTCTTTTCTATAAGGGAGGATATAAGAAAGACGGCCGGGGCATCCTGCTGTCAAAGAAATCTGAGGACATCTGTAAAGAGTGCAGAAGTTCCATAATGGAATTCCTGGAAGGAAAGAATGCTAAACCCGAGTTAAAACAAGGAAACAACGGAGGCAGCATCAGGATTGAAATATATTTCAATAAAACTGAAAAAATCGCATACGTACAGATATATGATTTCTGCAACTACAACTATGAACCTGCGACCGGCATCATCGAACTCGATGGCGACAGGGCGGAAAAACTGATTTCTTCGTTATAGACTTATGGCACTGTACCTACTGATATTCTCGGCTATTGTCGTCACCTGCATATTCTTCAACAAGTTTTCCGGAAAGATCGGGATACCCGTCCTGCTCTTCTTCCTTATGCTCGGCCTTCTGTGCGGCAGCCAGAATGACGGATTTGCGTCGCAGTGGGCCTGGATAGTAGGAAAGATCAGCACCATAGCGCTTATATTCATAATGTTCTATGGCGGCTTCGGGACGAGATGGAAATCCGCCAGGCCCGTGGCCGTGGAGGCGGGGCTGCTTGCGACTGTCGGGGTGGCCCTTACGGCGGCCCTTGTCGGGCTGTTCTGCCACTTTGCACTGGGATGGGCCTGGCTCGAGAGCTTCCTGATGGGTGCAGTCATAAGTTCCACGGATGCGGCGACGGTATTTTCCATACTCCGTTCCCGGAAGCTGGGTCTCAAGAACAACAGCGCCCCTCTGCTTGAGGTGGAAAGCGGCTCCAACGACCCTATGTCATATATGCTTACAGCCGTAATGCTGTCTCTTTTCGACGGCGGCATTACGGCCGGAGGCATAGTATGGCAGATATTCTCACAGATAGCTTTCGGAGTTGCAGGCGGATTGGCGATATCGGGCATTGCCGTATTCTTCCTTAAAAAAATCAACTTCCAGAGCAACGGATTCGACCTGCTCCTGTTCATAGCAATCGCGCTTGTATCATACGCCCTGCCGGACCTGCTTGGCGGCAACGGCTACCTGAGCGCGTACATCGTGGGCATTGTCCTCGGCAACAGCGAATTTCCCGGACGGAAGCCCCTGGTCTCTTTCTTCGACGCCGTAACGAGTCTGATGCAGATAGTCATATTCTTCCTGCTTGGAATGCTTGCGGTACCGTCGAAGCTGCTTCACTCGCTGCTGCCGGCCCTGATCATATTCGCATTCCTCAGCTTTGCAGCCCGTCCGCTGGCAGTGGGCGCTGTCCTGTCCCCTTTCAGGAAATATCCGTTCAGACAACTGGGGCTCATTTCGTTCGTCGGACTTCGCGGGGCTGCATCAATAGTGTTCGCAATCAATATACTGACGTCGGGCGTGGAACTGAAAAACGACATATTCAGCATAGTGTTCTGCATAGTGCTGGTATCCATTGCGCTTCAGGGGACGCTCGTCCCGGCCGTAGCGAAAGCCACTGGAATGACCGATGCCGGCGAGGACGTGATGACGACCTTCAGCGACTTCAGCGAAAAGGCAGAGATGTCCTTCGGAGCGATACGTATCAAGGAGACAAGCAGCTGGAAGAACCGGCATATCAAGGACCTGGACTTGCCGCAGGACTGCATTATCGCACTCGTGGTACGCGGGGATATGCGCATCGTACCGAAAGGCAGCACCCTGCTTGAAGCCGGTGACGAGATTGTCCTTTGCACACGCTCGTTTCAGGGCAGTAACACAGACAATCTTGTCCAGCACACCCTGTCCGAAAACAGCAAGTGGGCCGGCCACAGGGTGAGCGAATACCCTAAAAAGGACGGGACTCTGCTCGTGATGATCCAAAGAGGCGATGAAAAGATAATCCCCAACGGAAACACCATTCTCAAGGCAGGCGACATACTCGTCCTGCTCAATTGAATCAAATTCGTACCTTTGCGCGGCAATATAAAAAGAGTATGTACAGCTTCAGGAAATACCTGCCGTTCTACAAGAGAAATCTGAAGGTCGCGTTCCCGGTTATGGTCACCCAGGCCGGGCAGGTTGTGGTGCAGCTTGCCGACAACATAATGGTCGGGCACGTGGGTACCGCGGAGCTGGCCGGAGTATCCTTCGCGAACGCCATATTCATGATAGGCTTCGTCACGCTTATTGGCTTCTCGCAGGGACTCACGCCCCTGGTGGGCGAAAGCTACGCAAAGGGACAGCATCAGAGGGCCTCGCAGCTGCTGCGCAACTCATTCACACTCAATCTGCTCATATACCTTGCGGCTGGCCTGCTGCTAACAGGCGTCGGCTTCTTCATGCCGCGGATGGGACAGGATCCGCAGGTGGTGCCCTTCGCGCAGACATATTACTTCATAATGCTGGTTTCGCTGATTCCGTCATCCGTATTCTTCAGCGCCCGCTTCTTCGCCGACGGACTCGGAGACACCCGGCACGCGATGTGGATCACGGTCGCATCCAATATCCTGAACATATTCCTCAACTGGCTGCTCATTTTCGGCCATTTCGGGCTCCCGGCCCTCGGGGTTACAGGCGCTGCCATCGCGACTCTCATTTCCAGGTTCTTCTGTTCCGGCATCTTCGTGGCGGTGCTCTTCAAAGCCCGGACCTTCTCGCAATATGCCCGTGAAGCATTGACGGAAAGAATTGACCGTCAGACCATTGCAGCAATATCCCGCCTTTCGTTGCCCATAGCCCTTTCGAGCATGCTAGAATCGACGGCCTTCAGTTTCGCAGTCATTATGGTCGGCTGGATAGGCAAGGTGGAGCTGGCGGCGCACCAGATTGCCAATTCGCTGGGCCAGCTTTCGTTTATGGTCGCCTGCGGCATAGGCGCTGCTGCAACGATACGCGTCTCGCACCAGTTCGGCGCAGGCCGTATCGACGACACACTTATGGCCGGCAGGGCCTCCGTGCATATGGGCGTCTTTTATATGTTCGCCTGCGGCCTGCTGTTCGTCCTGCTGCGGAACGTACTGCCCTACGCATATACCTCCGACCCCGAAGTCGTAAAATATGCCTCCAGACTGATTGTGATGCTCAGTCTCTACCAGATTTCCGACGCCGTGCAGCTGACGTCAATGGCTTCGCTCCGTGGACTTAAGGACACCAAGAGGCCTATGCTCTACGCTGCCATGTCCTATTACGGCATCGCCATCCCTTCCGCCTACCTCTTCGCTTTCGTGTTCGGCATCGGCCCCGAAGGCGTATGGCTAGGCCTTCTGCTCGGTCTCAGCGTCGCCGCCGTCCTCTTCTACCGCCGCTTCCACCGCATCTGCCGCGAGGCCGCGAAGCCGGAAACGAACTTCGTGCACAGGCCGAGATAGAGGAAGAGAAGTACCGCCAGGAAAAGGAGGCGTACAAACGGCAGAAGAGGGGCTTATGAACACCCGGCTTGACATAGTCTCTCAAGGACGATGCCGAAAGCGGTAACCAAGACGCAAACCCGGTGATGAACTGGGGATTTTACTTCTTTTTAGGAAGTTTCGGAACGGACATTGCTTTCTAGCGAGAACATGACGTTGCGCCTCCCTCTGCCTGATGTCTTGACCGATATGAGTCCAACATGTCGTAGCTTTGATTCATTGGTTCATGTTTTTTCGCAAAGCTACTGACCCATTTTCTCATAATTTATTATCGCGAAAATATACAAAATCTCACAAATTAGCAGCACACCTAAAAATGACTCAAATAAAAAGAAGATGCCCCAAAAGGGCATCTTCCCGGATTGCCTTGCGCGCACTGCTATAACAGTAAGATTCGACATCTCCCGACAGTCCCTATGCTAGGCTTTGCTATTTGAAAAACAAAGCATTATATTTGCAAGTGTCGTTATAACGATACTTTTAACGAAAAGCATTATGAAACTCTATCACGGCTCGACATCAGTCATTGACATGCCGCAGCTCGGCAAAGGAAACCATAAGAACGACTATGGTCCGGGACTTTATTGTACTGAGCATGTGGAACTCGCCAAGGAATGGGCATGCTCTTCCGGCAAGGATGGCTTCGTGAATGGTTATAACCTGGACATGACAGATCTGACCGTTTGTGATCTTACACAGCATCATATTTTGAACTGGATGGCGATTCTATTGGAGAACAGGACCTTTGACCTGTCTGCAGGAGTGGCATCGGCAGCTAGAGACTATATGTTACAGAATTTCCTTCCAAAGTATAGGAATTTCGACATAATAAGAGGATATAGAGCTGACGACTCTTATTTCTCTTTTGCCAGAGACTTTCTGAATAACAGCCTTTCCTTAGAGGAACTTGCTGAAGCCATGAAGCTTGGTGAACTGGGAGAACAGGTAGTGTTGAAAAGTGAGAAAGCCTTCAGTATGCTTACATTTGATAAAGCTGCTCCAGTGGACAGCAGAACATATCATCCTAAATGGGTAAGCAGGGACCAGAAGGCCAGGGAGGATTACAGGAAGATGAAGGAAAGGTCAAATCCGTTGGAGGGAACCTTCATCATAGACATCATAAGGCAG
>SFJA01000079.1 GCA_004556005.1 Bacteroidales bacterium
TACGAGAGGATGAGTGTCGAGGGTAAATTCTATACCCTTGTTTTCAATGCTTCCGTAGTTGCCCTTAGGTGCTGCAAGCGCTGAAGAGCCGTTGCCCTGAGTTCCCATGTATGAAGGAAGCTGCATGGACATCAGCATGTCGTCGCTTATCTTGTAGTAGGCATCGATCGTGAGGTTGATCCTGTCCTCGATGAATCCGAGGTCGAGACCGAGGTTATACTGCTCCTGGGCTTCCCAGCGTATTGCCGTGTTGGCGATGTTTGCCGGACGATAACCCATACCGAGGGCCGATGGCATTCTGCTGATGGCTGAACCCCAGGCGTATCCGCCGATGTTGGCGTTACCGGTCTGTCCCCAACCGAGACAGGAAGCAGCAACTGAGTGGAAACCTGCCCAGCGGTTCTCAGGACCGAAGTTTGAAGAACCGTCATAACGATAGGTATAGGTGAGGTAGTAGCGGTTGTCGTAGTTGTAAGTCTCTCTGGTGAAGAAAGATGACATTGCGGCGCTGCCGAATCCGTGCGAAATCGTCGGCTTGCCGGTTCCGAGTGCAGGGTTGTGCACCTCGTCGGAAGGAAGCTTGGAGTTGAATATGCTTGAGTTTTCCCATCTTGACTCCCAGCACTCCTGACCGAGCATGGCGGTGATGTTGTGCTTTCCGAAGGTGTTGGAGTAGGTGAGGTAGTTCTTGAGCTGCCAGAAGATATTCTTGTTGTAGGAGATGTTGCTCTCGTTGGTATCGCGAACCCATCCGCCGAGGTTGATCTTCGGTTTGTAGCGCTCACCCTTGCTGTTGCCTATGTCGAAACCTATTTCTGAACGCCATACGAGGTTCTTCAAAAGGGTAATGTCTGCAAAGATGTTACCGTTGATTTTCTGACGGTTGAGCAGGATGTCATCTTCCATCGCAAGGGCGATAGGGTTAGGATTGGTGTAACCTTCCCTGACCGTAGAAGAATAGTTGCCGTCAACGTCATAGATAGGGATGTCCGGAAGGGACGTGAGGGAATAGCGGATGAGACCCTGCTCCGAGTCTGCGAGCTTAAGGTCGTCGTTGGTATTGCTGTAAGAGAGGTTGATGCCCATCTTGAGCCAGCTCTTAACCTGCGCGTCGAGGTTTGAACGCAGGCTGAAACGGTTGAAGTTGGAGCCGATGATGGTACCTTCCTGATCCATATAAGAACCTGATACATAGTATTGTACCTTTTCGGAACCACCGCTGACGGAAACCTGGTGCTGGTGCTGCAGAGCCGTACGGAAGATGGCGTCCTGCCAGTTGGTACCTGTTCCGAGAAGAGATGGGTCGGTATAGTAAGGGTTGCTGTCACCGATTTCGCCAACGCTTACAAGGTCGTTGTAATACTCGGCATACTCGCGCAGGTTCATCATCTCAAGTCTCTTGGTCTGGCGAGAAAGCGCGAACATACCGTCGTAGTTGATCTTTGCATCGCCGGCCTTACCCCTCTTGGTTGTAATCAGCACGACACCGTTTGCACCCTGGGCACCGTAAATCGCCGTTGCGGAGGCATCCTTGAGGATTTCCATGCTGACGATATCGGCAGGGTTGATTGTTGACAGAGGAGAGATGGTTGAAACCTTTCCGTTTCCGAGGGCATCACCGAGGCCGAAGTCCGCACCCGAGTTGCCGCCGCCCTGAACTATCACACCGTCAATAACATACAGAGGTTCTGCATTGGCATTGATGGTAGCTTGTCCACGAACGCGGATGGAAGAAGAAGAACCCGGAGCACCCGAAGTTTGAACGGCCTGCACACCGGCGGCGCGTCCCTGAAGTGTCTGGTCAAGAGAAGAGATCACCGAGCCTTTGAGATCGGCCTCCTTAAGTGAAACGGAAGCACCTGAAAGGTCGCTCTTCTTCATAGTACCGTAACCTACCACAACCACCTCGTCAAGGAACAGCTTGTCCTCTTCGAGACTGATTGCATAGTGTCCGCGTTCATCGACCTTGACCTCGACGGTCTTGTAGCCGATAGAAGAAATTTCAAGGACGGATCCTTCACGAACCTTGATGGTGAAATTACCGTCGAGGTCCGTAATCGTACCGTTCCTGGTGCCTTTTTCAATGACGCTTGCTCCCGTAACGGGCCCGAGGTTGTCAACGACAGTGCCGCTGACCGACCTTGTCTGTCCCATTGCGGCGAGGCTTGCAAGAAGCGCCACGAAGCAAGTAAACAATTTACTTTTCATAAGGTTGTCAGTTTATTATTATTGGTATAGTGTTCTGAAAAACTTTTCTTTTTCCTCCGGCCAGCCTTCCTGCTGCCAGACATTGTGTTCGGAGTGAGGATAGCATATCCATCTCTTCTCCGATTCAATCATGTTGTATCCGGCAAAGTTGGTATGCGGCGGGCATACGGGATCCTGCAGGCCTATAGCCATCAGCACGGGACATTCGATCCTGTCCGTAAAGTTCTTGACGTCAAAGTAGCTGAGCGTTTTCATCAGCTCCTCGCGGCTGATTCCGAGACTCTCCGCCTGCGCAATTATCGGGTCCGCCGGCCATGAAGCCAGCTCGAAATAGTCCTCGAAGTCGTTGAGGAAAGGAGCCGAAGGCGCAATCCCCTTGATCCTCCTGTCCAGAGACGCGGCAACGAGAGTAAGCGCGCCACCCTGGCTCTCGCCGTGCGCATAAACTCTCGAAGTATCGGTTTTAGGCCTTGAACAAATCATATCGACCGCCCTGACCGCATCCGCATAAGCTCCTCTATAATAATAAGTTTCCTTACTTTCCAATCCTCTTGTGCACCAGTCGTCCTTCTCGCCTTCCGCCCGGTTCAGAGCCTGATTGCGTATGCAGAGCAGGAACTCCACCCTATCCTGCGAACCGCCCTTGGACGGGTACCAGACGCTGCTTCCGTATCCCATATAGGACACGAAAGCCGGATAGTTGCCCGCCTTTGCCGGTTCCACCAGCACACCGCTGATATCAGCACCTCCGAAGGACTTCATATCAACTCTCCATACGTCCCTCACCTCGTCACTGTACTCCTCCAGCTTCGTGAACCTGTACTGCGGATCGACCTGCGCCAGCTCCGTGAGCGTAGCCTCCCAGAAACTGTCAAAATCCTCCATCTTGCTCTGCGGCGAGACTATGCTCTCCGGGTCAAAACCAATGTTTCCGCTGCACAGCACGCTGCTCCTGCCGCTTTCCCTGACCACAAGGCTCGCACGATAGAAACCGGGTTCCATTTTTGTCGGGAAGAATTCTGCCGTGGCGCTTCTCTCGTCCCGGAATCTGATCTCGCAAGCCTCCAGCGTCCTTTCCCTTCCCAGTCCGTCGGAAAGTTCCAGAGTTGCCTGCGCCTTGCCTTCGCGCAGAGCCTCGGTAAGAGCGTTGCTGCAGACGATTCCGCAGCAGACCTTGCGTTCCTCACCGCTGCGGAAGATGCCGCTGCCGGTCTCGACGTCAATCCACGCCCTCGGAGCGGCCGCATTGACGGCCTGGGCACCTTCCCTTACGACCTCTATCGTACTGTCGCCCATATAAACTGAATTGAGCCCCTGGGCTTCCTGAGCCGGGTCTCCGCAGTATTCGTCTCCCCTTCGCCAGTCATCGTGACCCTCGGCCTGACCGGCAAACCCGCCCCAGGCCCAGAAGTTCGCGCCGGCAAGGAGACCGTTCTGTCCTGCAGACTCCGCTACTCTGCCGAATATATATTTATAGTATGCGTCCCTCGCTGTCGTGGAGGAACTCTTTTTGGAAATGAATCCGTCCCGCGGGTAGCCAAATTCTTCAATGACTACCGGCTTGCCGTATTTCTGCGCTACAGCGAGATGCTCGTCGATGTAGCGTCCGCTCCTGGCGATTGCAGTGTCAAGGTCGCCGAGCAGCTTGTCGGCGTGGGTCCAGGACCAGTTGTACGGCCATATATGTATGGTAAAATAGTCGATGTCGGGGCAGGAGTGGATGCGTTCGAACAGCTCGATGTCCTGCTCGCAGCCGAAGGAGCCCTCGCTTCCGGTCGAAACCAAGTGATTGCTATCCAGCGATTTGATCTGCGCTGCGCTTTCCCGGAGCCACTGAACGAATTGCTCTCTTACCTTGGGGTCGTCGCTGAAGCAGCGCGGTTCGTTGCATATCTGCCAGGAAAATATCGTCGGGTCGTCCCTGTAAGGCTTTCCGGTGATGGAGTTGGTGCGGCTGACTATGTTGCTGAGGTGGCTGGCAAAAAGCCGTTTTGCTTCCTCGTTGGTAACGAATGCGGAAACTGCCTCAGTATAAGCAGGATATCCTATCTCGGCAGGTATCGGGGCCTTGCCCGCTCCGGCCCACTCGAGATACATTCCGTAGCCTCCGGACCATTCCCAGGCGTTGTTTATGTACAACACGGCCTTCATTTCCCTCGCCGCCATCTGGTCAAGCAGGTAGTCAAGTCCGCGGAGCAGAGTGTCGTTGTAAACCAGCGGTGATGGCTGAAGTGTTGGCTCTACCCTTGTGGCGATGCCCTCGGGACCGTCGGCGCCGACCAGAATCCTGAGGTTGGTGACACCCAGATTCTTCAGCGCATCCAGTTCCGCGTGCAGACGCTCCCTGTCGCCGCCCCTGCCCTCGCTGGCAAGTATGGGGCCGTACCAGAAGTTGGTTCCGATGAAATATTCGGCATTGGCGGAGGATACGAACTGTCCGTTCTCAACGTGCACAAATGCCTCTGAACTGCGGTTGCAGGCAGAAGTCAGGATGGAAAACAGCAATAAAAACGGTATAAGTTTACGACCGGCCATTGGTATCGTGTTACTAATTATTAATTATCAGCACAAAATTACAATGGTCGCCGATGTTAAACAAATACAATTTTATCCAATAATGATACTCTGATGCAAGAGGAAAATTATTAAACCGTCACCTTGTGTTTCTTGTAGAGGGCGCGGAATTCTCTAGGCGTATTGCCTCTGTGAGCCTTGAAGGTTCGGTTGAAGTTGGACAGGTTGTTGAAACCGCATTCGTAGCATATTTCGGAGATGTTCCTGTTGGTATCGACGAGCAGTCTGGCGGCGGCGCCGAGGCGTATGTCTATGATGTAGTTGGACAGTGTCCTGCCCGTGCACTGACGGAAGTATCTTGAAAATGCCACGGGGCTCATTCCGGCTAGCTCCGACATCTTTTCCAGACTGATGTCTCCGGCATAGTGATCGTTTATGAACTGCTTGACCTTCAATATCCTACGGCTTTCCGTGTCTCTTGCAGAGTGGGCGAACGAGCTGGATGCCAGCACTCTTGCATCGTCTGCGAGGGACAACTCGTAAAGTATGTAAAGGAACTTCAGGAACTGTATGAACCCTTCCTGTTCCGCGGCGAGCCTGTCCAGTGTGGAGTATATTTTCATAATGGTCGAAACCGGGAATGCAAGTCCGTGATCAGCCCTGGAAAGCATCTTGCGTATGGAGTTGAACTGGTTTTTGGAAAGTATATCGCTGTTGAACAGACCTGCGGAGAACTGAATGGTTATCTCCCTGATATCCTTGGACTTGCAGTTGCCCTGCTCCCAAACGTGCTCAAGCCCCTCGGAGCCGACAAGCACCAGGTCGTATTCGCCAATCTCCTCTATGCTGTCGCCAACCACTCTCCTAACGCCTGCGCCGTGCTCTATGAAGTTGAGTTCCAGTTCCTTGTGCTGGTGGAGCGGGTAGGTAAATTCGCTCTTGTGCCTTTCGACAATGTGGAAGCAGTCTTTTTCCGATAGAAGGGTTATTTCTGTCAGTACCGAGCTCATATGATTATTAGTTTTTATGATACAAATTTAACAAATATTTCACATATTTCTCGGCAAGTAGGATGCTTATTGTAATAATGAACTGACTTTTGTTAAATTTGTTACAATAAATCGTATAATAATGACAAGCATCGATACAACCCCAGCTGAACTCTTTGCAGCAAAGGCTCTTGCCTCACAGATGAAAGAGGAACTTATCTACGACATCCTGCCCTACTGGTCTGAAAAGATGGTCCGCCCCGACGGGGCCCTGCTCGGACGAATTGACGGTCACGATAATCCTGACCCTGCAGCCCCAATCGGTGCCATTATGACTGCTCGTGTGCTATGGACCTTCGCCTCGGCTGCGAGGGTGACGGGCGATGCGTCCCTCCTTGAAATGGCACGTCGTGCAAAGTCTCTGATTATCAATCATTTCTACGATAAGGAAAATGGCGGTACATATTGGTCGCTCACCCCTGAACTTGAACCGGAGGATGACAAGAAGCAGATATATGCCATAGCCTTTGTCATCTATGGCCTTGCGGAACTGTATCGCGCTGACGGGGATGAGCAGGCTCTTGACTATGCCAAACGTCTTTACGCCGATATAGAAAGCCATAGCCGCGACCACGAAAAGAATGGCTATTTCGAAGCGTTTACCCGCGACTGGGGCCCCATTGCCGATATGAGGCTGTCCGACAAGGATGCCAACGAAAGCAAGACGATGAATACGCATCTGCATATCCTTGAGGCATATACGGGACTTTACCGTGTCTGGAAAGATGCCTCTCTTGCCGAAGCGCTGCGCAATCTCATAGTCATTTTCCTCGAAAAGATTCTTGGTGCCGACTCGCATCTCAAGCTCTTTTTTGATGACGACTGGAACTGTGGTTACGACACGGTTTCATACGGTCACGACATCGAGGCGTCCTGGCTGCTCTACGAGGCGGCTGAGGTACTTGGCGAGGAAGACCTGCTCCGCAGGGTCCGCGAATCGGTGCCGGGCATAGTCGATGCCGCATCGGAGGGCTTTGACCCCGAAAAGGGTATGATATACGAGAAACACCCTTTACGTAATATCGTCGATGCCGACAGGCACTGGTGGGTGCAGGCAGAAAGCGTCGTGGGCTATTTCAACCTCTGGCAGCTCAGCGGTCGTCAGGACTGCATCGAAAATGCCGTCATGGCGTGGGAATTCATCAAGAACAATCTGATTGACAAGTCCTGCGGCGAGTGGTTCTGGAGCATAAGGGAGGACGGCAGCATTAACCGTGACGACGATAAGGCCGGATTTTGGAAGTGTCCTTACCACAATGGTCGTATGTGTATGGAGATAATTGAACGGGTAAATAATCTTGTATAGCGTATGAAATTCTTGATTATCAGCTTATTACTGGCTCTCTCTCCGGTTTTGGATCGCTCTGCGTCTCATTTCGGTCAGGAGGCCCCACAGCCGTCGCAACCATCGCAGATCTCGCAACCGTCGCAGCCCTCGCAGTCTCTGCGGACGACGCCTGAGTCTGCCGCTTCGACTCTCCGCCCGCTGAGGGAGAGTGTTCTGCTGGACGAGGGCTGGCAGTTTGCATTTGGCGATGCCTCGTCCCCGGAAAAGGATTTCGGCTGCGGCACGGAATATTTCAACTATC
>SFJA01000015.1 GCA_004556005.1 Bacteroidales bacterium
CATGAGTTTTCAAACAATTTGTACAAATAATTGCTAATTTCCTGATAATTTGGCCATTAACCTATTGTTTGTTTCAAATTTAATTTGTATATTTGTACAGTTTAAGAGAAGCAAACAATGTCACGTCCAACAAAAGAGGAAAGTATCTATAGGGTATCCATCCATAAGAACGGAGGGTATATGTACGCAGCCACTCATCCATATACGGTTGACGAGAATGGGAATCGAAAGTATGTTTACTGCCATTGGGGCGTTGTAGACGAGAACAAGAAGTTCATTCCCGGGAAGCGTTATATCTTTGCCAGTCTGGAGGAAAGGGAAAGACTTATCTTTCCTGATGACTGGGATATGAGTGAAGCTAAACGTCTGTCCGGGGCCAAGCAGCCAGGCCGTCCTGCTTATACCGACGCGGATAAGAACAGGTTCTATGGTGACATTTGGCTTCTTGAGCAGGTAGCCGACAAGACCGGTCTCCGCTCCGACCTCAAGCAAGTGTTCGAGAACAACGAGGAGGTTGTAAACAGCATTCTTACTCTTGCATACTTCTCCTGACGCCATCCGCCATAACGTATCTCACGCAAAGTATAAGCGAAGAGGAAAGGATGGCTCTGTTCAGACTACGAGCCGCAAGGCTTAAGGATAATGCCGTTTGCGCCGTGGACTCAACATCGAGATCCGCCTATGGCAGTTCTCTGGCCGACATCAAATGGGGTAAGAACAAAGAGGGTATAAGCCTACCCCAGACATCGGAGGTGGTAGTGTACTCATTGGAGCTTACCGACCTTAGACACGCCGGGTTCCCGAATGTGGCGCTACTCACGGACAGGGGTTACGAGTCAATCCAGAACCTTGAGCGATACATACTCAACGGTCAGAAGATGGTAATGTGCGTGAAAGTCGGCCAGTCGTTTGTCTTGAAACATATCCTTGAGTATGGCGACTTTGCCGGTGCCCCTGAGCAGATGTCCATTGATCTGGACACCAAAGTGTTCTACAAGCAGTATGACATTGACTACCGTGTCAACGGAAACGGAGAGACCGTGCACAAGGCCGACAAGTTCAAGTTGAACATTTACTTCGATCCGATGAAAAGGGGCTCTGACATCACGAACCTTAGTGCCGAGATTGAGATGCAGCGCAGGGCTCTTCAGGAGATGAAGGACAATAGATATCCACTTGATGACGATGCCACCATTAAAAGGCTATACAAGTGGTTCACAATCGATTATAACCCACAAAACCGTCTCATAAAAGACTTCTCCCTCAATGAGAAGAAAGTCAGCAATGCCCGTAGGACATCAGGCTTCTATGCCATTGCGACGCTAGGAATGGACATGACTGCAATGCAGACTTGGGAATTGTATGGACTGCGGGACGAACAGGAGAAGTACTTCCAGCAGATGAAGAGTCAACTCGGCTTCGACCGTCAGCGCAACTGGTCGGAAGAAGGCAAAACAGGCAGACTGCTGATCCTCTTTGTCGGACTCATCCTGAGCTCGTATGTGCGCCACATATGGAAGTCAACAGACCTGCATCAGCAGTTCTCATCCACCCTTGAGGTGCTTGATGAGATGCGCTCAATAAGATGTGTGGAGCACACCGGAAAGGCAAAGCATATCACCCCTTTTGTCGGTGCTCAGATTGATATCGCCAATGCTTTCGGCTTCAAAATCCCTGATGGCTGTGCCCCGAAATACACCTCCCGGAAGAAGGACGCACCTCATCGTGGCCGCCCAGCTAAGCCGAAAACTTCGGAGCTGGAGCATTAATTGTACAAAATGAATCAAAATTCACGTCCGTGTTTTACTCACGACCCTGGCCAAAATGGCGTCCCCGTATGCAAATAGGCCTGTTTTACACACGGCAAATGAATCCCGTATGCGAAACCCCGTGTTTTACTCACGGCAAGTAAATCTCGTATGCAAAACCCCGTGTTTTACTCACGGTCCTGACCAAAACAGTGTTCCCGTGTGTAAAAACCCCACTTTTACTCACGGCAAACTGGCTCCGTGTGTGAAAAGGCCGATTTTACTCACGGGATGATATAACTGATTCCAGTTGACTCAATTTTGTCCACGAAATCGGGGGTTTTTATGGATAAAAAGAGTTGTGGCGGTGTAAGAGTGTTCTGACTGACATGTCAAGCTTAGTTCTGGCATGTCACGGTTTCCATCCCTCCTAACCAAGCTGAGTTGAGCTTTCCCTTTTCGGGAACAGGTGACTTATTCAAATTTTGGTTTTTCTCGGTTTGATAGTTAATAACTGGTAAAAGTTTACTTTTGGGTGTTTTCCCTAAGTTTTTGTGGATGAATCATTTGACAAATTTCAAGAGAGAGTTGTTCTCGGACTGCAAAATTTTTATTTCTTCCACTCTATGAGCAATCTTGTGGCCAAAACAAAAGCGACCGCTAGCCTTTTGGCTTGAGGTCGCTCTTGATATTTTTCAAGATCCCGTGAAACGATACGGAGACCTTGTGGGGTTTGCCAAATTTCGCTGCATTTATGCGTATCCTAAGGAAGTCTTGTAGGACCCCGCGGATTATTTCCGGATTATGCAGCAACTTTTGGCAATTATGCCATGAAGGTTGGGAGGAGTGCTCCGACGAGACCGAGGATGGCGTAGAATTCCGGGAAAGCGGCGTAGATCATGGTGTTGGTCATTACGTCGTGGCCCTGGCTGATTCCTACGATACCGTTGGCGCAAATCTGTCCCTGACGGATTGCAGACATAAGACATACGATGCCGACTGAGATGCCGACGCCGAATGCGATTGCACCGTTTGCAGCAAGCCACTCCTTGTTAAGCAGCCACATAAGGAATGCTACGAATCCGTAGAGACCCTGGGTTGCAGGCATCGCTGAGAGGATCATATAGCTGGATGACTTCTCAGGATTTTTCTTGAGAGCGCCTTCTGCTGCATTTCCGGCAATTGAAGTGCCGATTGAACTACCTACACCGGCAAGGCCAAGCATAAGGCCGAGACCGAGATAACCGAGAATTGATTCGAACATAATTTGTAAGTTATTGTTTATTGTTTATTGATTTTCAAAGGTCTGTATTCCACGCCCTTGCCCACATATCCGGAGTTCTTGAAGTACTCCACGAAGGTAAGACGCAGAGGGTGTACAAATGCTCCGAGACAGCTCATCGCAAGATTGAGCGCGTGGCCGAGGAGGACGATGACAATGAAGAATATCCACTGGAAGGTCGGATGGTCGCCGAGTACCAGACCGCCGAGGGTGTTGAATGCGCTTCCGAGCATTCCTCCGGCAAGTCCGAGTGCATAGAGACGAATGTAACTGAGTACGTCACCGAGCAGTCCGGTCGCCATCTGGTAGGTATCCCAAAGTCCGGCTCCGATGTTGATGAGCGGATTGCGGCCAGGTTTGTTGAATATGAAAATGCCGAGTACGCTGACTGCAGCAATTCCTATTACAATCCATTTGAGCACTTCAGCCGGCAGTTTAAGCAATGCCCCGACACTCAACACGATAAGCGAACCTACTATCAGCAGTGTCCAGCCCCAGGAACTGATGGTCTCCTTAAATCCGAACCTCTGCGTGTACAGCAGAGACTTTACCACCATTGCAAGACAGATGTGAACCACACCGATTCCCAATGCAAGAACCATCTGCAGAGGGAAGGTGCCGACATTGCCCGTGAGCATTATGCCCTTAAGCCAGTCAGGAACCCAACTTGCCGCAGACAGGTCAATTCCGAAGAATGTCCCCAGGAAAATTCCGACAACAAAGGTTCCTATGCCGAGAGTCCGGATAAGCCTCCAGAATTTGGCCAGGCCCATAGGACCGTCCCCCTTGATGCCCTTGAATGCATAAGCGATGGCGATGAGCAGCAGTCCGTAGCCTGCGTCTCCCATACACATCGAGAAGAACAGCAGATAGAACGGAGCCAGTATAGGAGTGGCATCCCATTCGTCATACACAGGCATTCCATACATCCCGGTCAAAGACTCGAACTGCCTTGCAAACCAGTTGTTCTTTAGCTTGATAGGAGGATTGTCTTCCTTGGTAGCCACTTCCGAGGTCCAATAAAGACCTTCCTCGGCATCAAGTTTCGCAGAAATGGACGCATCGTCCGCAGTAGGAGCAAAGCCGGTCAAAATGCAAAGCTTGTCCTCCGCTGCCTTTTCTGCAGAAACCCCGGCAAGGTACAATTCCAGACTATTAAGATTGCTCTCCAGCTTTTCCTTGAGAGCGGGCAGCAAGGCCTTTTCTCCGTCAAGCCGTGTGATGCACTGCCCGAGTTCCTTTTCGAGAGACTTTATCTTGGCATCGCAATTGTCCACGGAAACCTGAGGTCCCTTGCATTCCGGGACAGGGAAGGAATAATCCTCTGCTGGACCGACAGTAACGAACCAAACTTTGCCATCGCCGCGTTCGACGATCTCAAGTGGCTGAAGCTCAGACCATTCCTCCTTGAACTTGTTGTCAGCTACGCAATAGAAACGCATCTTGAGTCCAAGCCTTCCGAGTCCGCCAAGCTTTTCAGCCTCGAAAGGTCCCCATACTTCCACTTCCTTGCGAGTCTTGCGGGTCTGGTCGAGTTCTGAACTGATTCTGACGAATTGCTCATCTCTGGCGTACCTGTCGCCCGAGATGTCTGCAATGCGCTTCCTCAGTTCCTCTGACTCGGCAAGCAGAGCGGAAGAATGAGCGTCAACAGGCTTGGAAGAGCGCCTGATGTCGATAATGCCGAGGGACTGAATGCTCTCAAGTATCCGGCTCTCATCTCCGGAAAGCATTATCAGAGAGTATTTTGTCATCGGTGTAATCATCCTTCTGCCTCCTCTTCTTCTTCAGCGGCGTGACGGGTCTTGACAATCTTTGATGAGGCCTTGCTCAGATTCTCCTCGTCTTCCATATATCGTTTGATCTTGCGGATGGCCTCCTGATATCCCGGAATCTGCACCTTTTCGTAAAGATTCACCTTCTGGGTGGTCTTTTTTCGGTTAAATTCGAGTATCCTCCGCTTCTCCTCGTAAACCTCCGACTCTATGCCCAGACGTGTCAGTTCCTTGAGAATGCTGACGCCGTCGGCGTACCAGGCCGGCTTGACGAAGGCGTTGAACGGCATAAGCTCATACAGTATCTCATCCACCTGCGGAGTCTTGACACCTGCAACCTTTACGGTGCGCATCCTGACATCCGTTATGCGAATGAGTCCGGGCTCGAATTCGTTCCATAGCGCGGCAAGGTAGTCGTAGCGCTTCAGAGCGTCTTCAAGCTCGGCAGCAAGCCGCTCGGACTCCCTCTTGGCTACAAGCACGCTGGCGCGCAGGGCCGCCTCCTTGTTTTTCAGGGTAGGCAAGGCCTTTTGGCGCACCTTGAGCTGCTTGCCCAGGTTCGTCAGAGATGTCTTGTTGTATTGAAACTTGATAGCCATTACTTGTGCCAGTATTTATCGATAAGGGCCTGCTTGATACCGGTTTCTGCCGGAGTGAAGTATTTTGCGAACAGTTCCCAGGCAGTGTCCAGGGCCTCTTCTATCTTGATGTTGACGTCGATGGACAAAAGTCTGGTGGCGTATTCCTTTGCATAGTCAAGACAGCGCAGGTCGTAGTCGGAAAGGTCGAAACCGTTCTCCAGCTTGGTCTTTGCGTTCTGGGCATCGGCATACAGACGGACACCTGCATTCATCACCTGACTGTGATCCTCGCGGGTCTTCTTGCCCTGAACGAGCTGCTTGAGTCGTGAGAGACTGCGGAATGGATCCACGATGACCTTGCCGGAGTCGGAGTCTGCCCTGAGGTAGAGCTGACCCTCGGTAATGTATCCGGTGTTGTCCGGAATGGCGTGAGTGATGTCACCGTCGTTGAGCGTAGTAACCGCAATGATGGTGATTGAACCTCCGTCAGGAAGCTGCACGGCCTTCTCGTAGATCTTTGCTAGGTCGGAGTAAAGCGAGCCAGGCATAGAGTCCTTTGAAGGAATCTGGTCCATACGGTTCGACACGATTGAGAGCGCATCGGCGTACAGGGTCATATCTGTCAGGAGGACAAGCACTTTCTCGTTCTTGTCAACGGCGAAATATTCAGCTGCGGTAAGAGCCATGTCCGGAATGAGAAGACGCTCTACAGGCGGCTCTTCCGTGGTGTTTACGAAGGAAACGATTCTGTCGAGGGCTCCCGCGCTTTCAAATTCGTGCTTGAAGAAGAGGTAGTCATCGTTTGACAGACCCATTCCGCCGAGGATAATCTTGTCCACGTCAGCTCTAAGCGCCACATCGGCCATTACCTGGTTGTATGGCTGGTCCGGGTCGGCGTAGAAAGGAATCTTCTGACCTGAAACGAGGGTGTTGTTGAGGTCGATGCCCGCGATACCGGTAGGAATGAGCTCACTTGGCTGGCGGCGCTTGTAAGGGTTTACGGAAGGACCTCCGATTTCCCTTTCTTCACCCTCTACGGCAGGACCGCCGTCGATTGGGTCTCCGTAGGCGTTGAAGAAACGGCCTGCAAGCTGGTCGCTGACCCTGATGGTAGGAGGCGCGCCGTTAAATGCCACTTCGGCATCGGTAGGGATGCCCTCGGTTCCGGCAAATACCTGCATAGTTACAAGGTCACCCTTGGTCTTTACGACCTGGGCAAGCCTTCCGTCCACGGTTGCGAGCTCATCATTGGCAACTCCGCTCGCCTTAAGTGAAATAGTGGCCTTGGTTATGGCCTGAAGTTGCGTATAAGTGCGCTGAAATGCTTTTGTTGCCATATCTATGAAAGAAGCTCGTTAAGATTGTTGCGGTTCTGTTCAAATGCTTCGGATCCCCAGGCCGAGTAGTTCATCTGACGCATCGCGTTGATGATCTGCTTGAAACGCTTGCGGCACTCCTCGTAGTCGTCGAACTGGAACTTGCGGTCGCAGACGTCAAGTATGAGGTTGAGCATATATTTCTGACGTTCCATAGGGGTAACGGCATCGGTCTCGTCAAATGCGTCCTGCTGAAGGAAAGCGAAGTCAACGAGTTCTCCCTTCCAGAACGCCTCGTGGTAACTCATAGGAACACCGTCATCGCCGAGGATGTTGATCTGGTCGGCCATTTCACGGCCCCTGCGAACTATGTTCTTGGCTTTCAATACCTTTTCAACCCATCCCTTCTCAACTTTTTCGTCAAGGTAGCTGATGATCTCGGGATACTCGAGATATTTGGAGTATGAATCGATAGGGTTTACTGCAGGGTAGCGTTTCTGGTCCGCGCGATTCTGCTCGAGGGCATAGAAACAACGCGCCGCCTTCTTGGTTCCTTCCGTTACAGGCTCCTTGAGGTTTCCTCCGGCAGGGGAGACGGTTCCGATGAAGGTTACCGCGCCGGTCTTGCCGTTGTTGAGCACAACCATTCCCGCACGCGAATAGAAGTTTGAAATGATGGCGGAAAGATCGACAGGGAATGCATCCGCGCCAGGAAGTTCCTCCATACGGTTTGACATTTCCCTGAGGGCCTGTGCCCATCTTGATGTGGAGTCGGCAAGAAGCATGCATCTGTGACCCATTGCGCGGTAGTATTCGCAAATGGTCATTGCAGTGTAAACCGAAGCCTCTCGGGCGGCAACAGGCATATTCGAGGTGTTGCAGATGATTACGGTACGCTCCATAAGCTTGCGTCCGGTATGAGGATCGACGAGTTCAGGATACTCGGTAAAGATTTCCACAACCTCGTTTGCGCGCTCTCCGCAGGCTGCCATCACCACGATATCGGCTTCGCCCTGCTTTGCGATTGCGTGCTGGAGCACTGTCTTGCCGCATCCGAAAGGTCCCGGAATAAATCCCGTACCGCCCTCGGCGATAGGGTTGAAGGTATCGAACACCCTGACACCGGTCTCCATAATCTTCTGCGGACGTGGCTTTTCCTTGTAGCCCTTGATGGCAACCTTTACAGGCCATTTCTGCACCATAGTCACTTCCACGTCGTTGCCGTGGCTGTCGGTGAGCACTGCGATGCAGTGGTCGATGTTGTATTTTCCGGCCTTTTCCACGCTCTTTACCGTGTAGTCTCCCTTGAACGAGAACGGTACCATAATCTTGTGGTCAAGCCAGCCTTCCTTCACGTTTCCCAGCCAGTCGGCGGCAGATACCTTGTCTCCCGCTTTTGCAAGAGGCTCGAAGTCCCAGAGGGTTTCGTGGTTGAGAGGGTCGGTGTATTCGCCTCTCTTGAGGAATACGCCATCCATTGTGGTGAGGTCGTTCTGCAGACCGTCATACACGCTGGACAACAGTCCCGGACCGAGAGTTGCCTCGAGCATCTTGCCGAGGAACTCTACGTTGTCTCCGTTCTTGAGCCCGCGTGTGCTCTCGAATACCTGCACGGAAGCCTTGTTTCCCGTGACTTTGATTACCTCAGCAAGGAGGTCCGTTCCGGCCAGGTTGATGTAGCAGAGTTCATTTTCCGCTACAGGTCCGTTGACCTCGACTGTCACGAGGTTGGACACGATTCCTGTAACCTTTCCTGTACTTTTCATATTTATCTTGTTTTTCTTATTTCATCAACCAGTTTGCGGAACATCTCGCGGCCCGTCTGCGGGTCAAGCGCCGTCCATCTTTCGATAATCTTGAGCTTGACGACAAATCCGAGTATGCAGTCAAGTGAAAAGACCTCCATACCCGTCAGCTCGTCAATCTTTTCCCAGCACAGATCGTCAAGATTCCTCTCCCTGCGCAGTATGTCGCTGTCGTGCAGTATGTTGCGTAACCTTTCCCCATCCTCGCAATCGCCGCCTTCCTCAGCGTCGGCAAGCACCAGGTCAAGACCGGGTTCCCTTCCGAGAGCCTCGTTGAGATAAGCTGTCTTGGCATTGCGGAGGTCAAGGTCGAAACGGGAGAATCTTCTCAGAAACCGGCTCTTGCAGCCCAGGGCCTCGCGGTAGTACTGCTCCCCGGGACCTTCCTCGGTGTAAGAAGCCAGGAGCAGGTCGAGCAGTTTCCTGTCAGCCGCCTTGAGGGACTGCCTTATCTCCCCGATCAGTTCGTCCGCCTGCTGAGGCGTGATGCTGCGGTTGTCCGGCGTCAGCGCAGGCAGCGAGGCTATGACATATTCATAATTGTCATAGTCAGGCACATAGCTGCTGTTCTGCCAAATGCTGTCGTTGTACTCCATAAGTACCCGCTATCCGAAAAGGATCTTTTTGGTTACAGGACGCAGATACTCGGAAATGAGTTTGCGGAAGGTGTCCTCGGTCAGACTGACGAAATAGCTGCCGTCCTTTGGTCCGATGGTAAATCCGCCCTCGATTTTCTTGGAAAATCCGGCCTCGATGCCTTTTCCGATCTTTGAGGCAAGCTCCTTCTTTGCCCACGGCTCAAGTTCCTTGCGAAGTTTTTCCGGCATTACCAGGGCGATATCCACGCTTTCGGTAGCGCTGAACTTTTCTGCCACGGCACTGATAATCTGCTTGAGGAAGTCTGTATCGCCGAGTGCCTTGTCCACGCCTTCGTTGCAGATGCATCCGGTAAGGATGTTCTCGATATCCTTCCTGGTTGCCTGCAGGCACTGTTCGGCTGCCATCTTGAGGTCTGAGCGTACCTTCGACTGAAGGTCTGCGGCCTGCTTTTCGGCTTCTGCCTTGATTGCTTCAGCCTCGGCCTTGGCCTTTGCTACTATCTCATCGGCCTGCTTTCCGGCCTCTTCGAGAATGCGGGCTCCTTCTTCTTTGCCCTTGGAGAGTCCTTCGCTGTAAAGTCTCTCCGTGAGTTCCTGTAATTTGTTTGACATATCGTCGAATATGGTTTTTATGTTATTGGCTATTTGTAATCTACAAATGTAAGCATTCATATTGTAATTTACAAAACGAAAGCCCACATCTTTCCTGCATATTCTGTGCCTTGGCCAGAAGAGGAAAGATGCGGGTATTGTGCAGCCTTGTGCCGGTTTATGACAAGAATCCCAGCAGTATGCCGGCTGCAACTGCGGAACCTATCACGCCGGCTACATTCGGAGCCATGGCGTGCATAAGCAGGTGGTTGTCCGGATCATACTGGAGACCGACCGTTTCCGACACCCTTGCCGCATCAGGAACGGCAGAGACTCCGGCATTTCCGATTAGCGGGTTTATCTTGCGTCCTTCCTTGAGGAAGATGTTCATAAACTTGACAAACAGCACTCCGCAGAATGTCGCGATGATGAATGAGACAAATCCGAGGCCGAAAATAAGGATGGACTTTGGACTCAGGAATACGTCCGCCTGTGTCGAGGCGCCGACGGTAAGCCCGATCAGAGTAGTCATTACGTCAATAAGCGGTCCGCTTGCCGTCTGTGCAAGCCTTCGGGTTACTCCGGACTCCTTGAGCAGGTTTCCGAAGAACAACATACCGAGAAGAGGCAGTCCGCTCGGAACTATGAAAGCGGTGCAGATGAATCCTACGATCGGGAAGATGATCTTTTCCTTCTGGCTCACCTTGCGCAGCGGAGCCATCCTTATACACCTTTCCTTCTTGCTGGTCAACAGCAACATAATCGGTTTTTGTATGACCGGAACCAGAGCCATGTACGAGTATGCTGAAATTGCAATCGCACCCATAAGGTCAGGAGCAAGTCTTGAACTCAGGAATATGGCTGTAGGACCGTCCGCACCACCGATAATGCCTATCGCACCGGCTTCGGCAGGTGTAAAGCCCAGGTGCAGCGCAAGCATATAGGCTCCGAAGATTCCTATCTGTGCCGCGGCGCCTATCAGAACCAGCCTGGGTTGCGAAATCAGGGCTGAAAAGTCAGTCATGGCTCCTATCCCGAGGAATATCAGAGGAGGGTACCATCCCTTCTGCACTCCCTGGTAAAGAATGTTCATCACGGAACCTTCCTCGTATATGCCCACATTGAGACCCATTCCCGTTTCCGGGTCGAAGAACAGCGGGATGTTACCGACTATGATGCCGAATCCTATCGGCACGAGCAGCAGGGGCTCCCACTTCTTGACTATGCCCAAGGTGATGAATATCAGTCCGATACATATCATTACCAAGTGCTGCCAGGTGCAGTTGGCAAAGCCTGTAAACTGCCAGAATTGCTGCAGGCTGTCAATGATGTTTCCCATTACTCGATGCTGATTATGCTGGCACCTTCAAGTACAGAGTCACCCTTTGATACGTGAATTGCTGTGACGGTCCCGTCCTTGGATGCAAGTATGTCGTTTTCCATCTTCATAGCCTCTACAACCGCCACCTTCTGTCCGCGCTGTACCTTGTCGCCAACCTTTACGCCAACTGAAAGGATTACGCCAGGCAGGGGACTGGTGATGTTTCTGCAAGAATTGGCCCCTGAAGGGGATGCAGCGGTGACGTGGCTGGTCTGCACCTCGCGTACCGGAGAATTCTTCCTTGCCGGCCGCGGTTTTTCGATGTCAATCGACTGGTGTGCGCTTTCCTCTATTTCGACGTCATATCTCACGCCGTTGACGGATACGTTGGCTAAGTTGCCCTGGATTCCGTTGATTGCGACAACATAATCCTTGCCGCCTATGGTGAATTTGTATTCTTTCATAATCTCCTGTCCTTGAAGTCAATGCAGCTCCAGGAACTCTTTTCGTCCCTGATGGTTATAGTCCCGCTTTCCCTGTCGTGCGCGTATTCGGCAAGATACAGGTTCAGCGCCATCGCTATCGCCGCCGCTTCGGCCCCCGAACTGTCCACGGGGCTTTCCGGCGGAGCGGCCCGGCGCGCCATCGCCCGTGTGCTGAGCTTGCCTATGAGACTGTAAATCAGATAGAGCAGCACGAGGGCGGAAAATACTACCAAAACGCTGATGAGCGAAAGCATCCAGCCGTGTGGGTCAAGTGTCTCCATAAGCTATAGCGGTATGTTTCCGTGCTTTCTGTCCGGCAACTCCGGACGCTTGTTCTCCAGTGCAATCAGCGCCCTGATTATGCGGAACCTGGTGTTGCGCGGCTCGATAACGTCTTCGATATAACCCTTCTGCGCCGCCTGGTAAGGATTGCAGAACAGGTCGTCGTACTCCTTCTTCCTCGCCTCCTTGAGCTCCGCAAGCTTGTCGGGGTCCGTTTCGGATTTGAATTCTTTCCCAAACAGTATGCCCACGGCGCCATCAGCTCCCATCACCGCTATGTTGGCGGATGGCCAGGCGTAGTTGATGTCGCCTCGCAACTGCTTGCAGCTCATTACTATATGCGCTCCGCCGTAGCTCTTGCGCAGGGTAACGGTGACTTTTGGAACAGTCGCCTCTCCGTATGCGTAAAGCAGTTTGGCTCCGTTGGAAATGATGCCGGCGTATTCCTGCTGGGTGCCCGGGAGGAAGCCCGGAACGTCAACAAGGGTCACGAGCGGAATGCCGAACGCATCGCAGAACCTCACGAAGCGTGCAGCCTTGCGGCTTGCGTTGATGTCGAGCACGCCCGCTCCCGACATAGGCTGGTTGGCAACAATTCCGACGCTGCGCCCGCCCATGTGGGCAAATCCCACTATGATATTGCGCGCAAATTCGCGGTGAATCTCAAGGAACTGGCCGTCGTCAACTATGCTGAAAATGACCTCATACATATCGTACGGCTTGTTCGGGTTGTCCGGGATGATCTCGTTGAGGGCATCGTCCGAGCGTCCGAAAGGGTCTTCGGTAGGCTTGAGAGGCGCCCTGTCCCTATTGTTCTGCGGCAAAAAGCCCAGAAGCGCCCTGATGATGCCAATCGCGTCCTTCTCGTCCTCGGCGGCAAAATGCGCCACTCCCGACTTTCCTGCGTGCACGTCCGCGCCTCCCAGAGTCTCCTGGTCCACCACCTCGCCAGTCACGCTCTTGACTACGGCAGGACCGGTCAGGAACATATAGCTCGAATCCCTCACCATAATGGTAAAGTCCGTCAGTGCGGGCGAATACACCGCTCCGCCGGCGCAAGGTCCCATAATCGCGCTAATCTGCGGAATCACGCCGGAAGAAAGGATGTTGCGCTCGAAGATTTCGCCATATCCGGCAAGCGCGTCAATGCCTTCCTGGATGCGTGCGCCGCCAGAGTCGTTGAGCCCTATCACCGGAGCGCCGTAGCGCATCGCCATATCCTGCACCTTGCAGATCTTTGCGCCCATGGTCTTGGACAGCGAACCTCCGTTGACCGTAAAGTCCTGGGCAAAGACATAGACTATCCGGCCGTCTATCGTTCCGCGACCGCACACCACGCCGTCTCCGTCCGGGTGACTCTTGTCCATCCCGAAGTCCGTGCAGTGATGGTGGACGAACATGTCGAATTCTTCAAAACTGCCTTCGTCCAGAAGCAGGGTGAGCCGCTCGCGAGCGGTCAGCTTGCCCTTGGCGTGCTGGTCCTCGATGCGCTTCCGGCCTCCACCCAGCCTTGCCGAACTCCTGCGCTCGACAAGATCCTTGATTTTTTCCTGCTGTATGCTCATCTTGTTTATTCTTCAGTGCAGAAAGGAAGGATTGCAGAGAATCCTCCGTCATTGTACAGGTTCTGCATCGTAACCTTCCTCGTGTAGTCGGAAAACAACATGGTGATATAGTCGGCGCAATCCTCCGCGTCAGCATTGCCTATAGGCGAAATCTTGTCGGTAAATTCGAGCATCCTGGACATTCCGGCAATTCCGGAACCTGCCGTCGTGGCGGTAGGGGACTGCGATATGGTGTTGACCCTGACCTTCCTCTCGCGGCCCATAATCAGACCGAAATTCCTCGTAACTGACTGGAGCATAGCCTTGGCGTCAGCCATGTCGCCGTATCCTAACATGGCCCTGTCACCTGCAATGTAGGTCAGAGCCACGATGGAACCTCCCTCGTTGACAGCGTCCTTCTTGTACAGGGTCTGCAGCAGTTTGTGGAATGATAGCGCCGAAATGTCCAGCGTCTTGAAGAAAAAGTCATAGTTCACGTCGGTATAAGGCTTTCCTTTCCTGATGTTAGGCGACATTCCGACTGCGTGGAGGACGAAGTCAAATTTGCCCCCGAAATGCTCCATTGCCTTGTCGGTGAGGTTTTCCAGATCGGCAACCGAGGTGGCGTCAGCTTCGATGAGAGGAGCGTTGCACTGCTGTGCGAGTTCCTTGATCGTTCCGAGACGCACGGCCATGGCCGTATTGGTCAATACTATTTCCGCACCCTCCTCGACGGCCTTAACTGCCGCTTTCCAGGCTATGGACTGTTCGTTCAATGCACCGAAAATGATGCCTTTCTTTCCTTTGAGTATGTTATGTGACATAATTCTTACAATTTAACCTTTCATACAACCGTTGCAGCCTATGACCTCTCCGGAAACATAGCTCGAGAGCCCGCTTGCAAGGAAAAGCGCCACGCCGGCAACTTCTTCCGTCCTTCCCGGTCTCTTGAGAGCGATGTCCGCCAAGAGTGCCTTGATTGCCTCTTCCGGAAGCTCTCTGGTCATATCCGAATCGATGAGTCCGGGCGCAATGCAGTTCGCCCTTATCCCTCTGGCTCCCAATTCCTTGGCCAGAGACTTGGTAAATCCTATGATGCCGGCCTTTGATGCGGCGTAGTTGCTCTGCCCCTTGTTGCCGTTTATTCCGACAACGGATGACAGGTTGATAATCGATCCGCTCCTCGCGCCAATCATTGCCGGGCTTGCCGCCCTGCACATGTTAAATACGCTCTTCAGATTGGTATCCAGCACCTTGTCCCAGTTTTCCTCGCTCATCCTCATAAGCAGGGAGTCACGGGTGACTCCGGCGTTGTTGACAAGTATGTCTATGCGGCCAAATGCCTCCAGAACGTCGGAAACAAGCCTGGCTGCAGCTTCGGTATCGGCAACGTCTGCCTGAAAGCTGAGCACCCTGTGTCCGAATCTCTCCAACTCGGCGGCAGTCTCCCCGGCCGCACATGTGTTGGATACATATGCAAATGCCACGTCGGCACCTTCTTCCGCGAACCTTAGCGCAATGGCCTTTCCGATTCCGCGGCTGCCCCCGGTGATGAGGGCGGTCTTTCCGTCAAGCAGTCCCATATATCATTGATTATCATTAGCAAGGAAGATTGACAGCAGTCCTTTGCAACAAATCTGGCCGTCAACCGTTGCCTTGGCTTCAAGTACATAATAATCTTCTTTCTTGGCCTGGAGCCTTGCCTTTACGACAATGGTATCTCCCGGCCTTACCATTTTCTTGAAACGCACCTTGTCAAGTCCGGCATACACCGGAAGCTTGCCTTCCGGCACATTGTCGATGAGCAGTACGCAGGACTGGGCCATTATCTCGCAGATTATCACTCCCGGAACTATGGGGTTACCCGGAAAGTGACCCTTCAGAAACGGTTCGTCACCCCTGATGGTGTACTGGGCAGACACAAATTCGCCCTCCTTTTCCATCCTGTCCATCAGGAGCATTGGCTCGCGGTGGCGGAGGACCTTTTTGATTTCTTCTCCTTCAAGTACCAGTCCCATCGTCAGATCTTTTTGATTGCCACGCAGGCGTTGTGACCGCCGAATCCGAGCGACTCGGAAACTGCAAAGTCTATGTCTTTCTTTTCGGGAACGAGCGGTGTGTAGTTGAGGTCGCATTCAGGATCCGGACTTGTCAGTCCTATGGTCGGCGGAACAATTCCGTTCTTTACTGCAAGTGCGCTGATTACCAGCTCGATGGCTCCTGCTGCCCCAAGCATGTGTCCGTGCATTGACTTGGTCGAACTTATTGATGCCTTGCGTGCGAGGTCCTCGCCAAGGGCAAGCTTGATCGCCACGGTCTCAGCCTTGTCGTTGAGAGCGGTACCCGTTCCGTGCGCGTTTATGTACAGAGAGTCGCTCTCCTTGAATCCGCCTTCGACCAGCGAGTCCTTGATTGCCTTTGCCGTCACCGTTCCGTCCGGCCTCGGTGCGGTGTAATGGTACGCATCGCAGGTATTGCCGTAGCCGACCACTTCGGCGATGATCTCCGCTCCGCGAGCCTTTGCGTGGGAGAATTCTTCCAGAACTATCATTGCAGCGCCTTCGCCCATTACGAATCCGCCCCTGCGGCTGTCGAACGGCAGGCAGGCGAGGGCCGGGTCCTCGGAGAGGCTGAGAGCCTTGCAGTTGGCAAAGCCGCCGATTGCGAGCGGCAGTATGGCGGCCTCTGCACCGCCGGCGATTATCGCGTCGGCACGGCCGTATTTGATTGCGAGGAAGGCCTCACCGATGGTGTTGGTGCTGGTGGCGCAGGCCGAAACCGAAGCCAGGCACACTCCGCGGGCGTTCTGTCTGATAGCGATGTTGCCTCCGGCTATGTTGGAAATCATCATAGGAACGAATAGCGGAGATACCCTCTCAGGGCCTTCTTCATGGCAGATGATTGCCTGCTTGTATAGAGTGTTGATGCCGCCTATGCCGGAGCCTGCATATACTCCGAACCTGTCCGGATCGATGTTTTCGCCGCTGACGAGTCCGCTCTGCCTTACGGCTTCCTCTGCGGATGCAACGGCGAACTGGGTGAAACGGTCGTATCTTCTTGCGTCACCGGCATTCATTCCAAAATCTGCAGGCTTGAAGTCCCTGACCTGCGCTGCGACACTGATAGGCAGCGGGGTGTCCTCGAATCCCGTGATGCGGTCGATGCCGCAGCGGCCCGCGAGAACGGACTCCCAAACGCTTTCCACGCTGTTTCCGATCGGGGAAATTGCCCCCAGTCCGGTTATGACTACTCTTTTGGTGTTCTCCATAATTTGTATATTTGCACTGTAAAATTACTTGGTTTGAATTATGAACGCGCCATCTTCATTTCTGAAAAAACGGTTTCACCTGATGATGATTATGTTCGTGACACTGTTCTCATTCGTGTTTATATCCGTGTACAAGCCGTTTAACTCGGCATTGTGGCTTGGGGTGGACAGTCTGAGGCATTTCAAGTTTACCTTGGCGTTCTATCTCGTATGCCTGCTGTTCATCGCCCTCAGCAGAACCCTGCTCTACCGTCAGGAAGGGGAAAAGACCATCTCCCTGCGCAAAGCGGTATTGTGGCTGTTGGCAGAATATGTCGTCATAGCCGTGCTGTACATACTTTTCACCGTGTTCTTTGACCTCAGGCATCCGTCGATAACCTTCAGTTTCGTCCTTCAGGTGATAGTCTGCACCGCACTGATTCTGGCCATCCCTTACTTCATCTGCCTGCTTTACGCAACCATACTTGACTGCAGGGAGGAAATCCAGGCGCTCAAGCTCCGCCAGTCGGGTCTTGAGACGGAAGGCGAGGCATCGATGCTCAGCTTCAAGGACCGCAGCGGGTCGGTTAAACTTTCCGCGGATCCCGATGATATCTTCTACATCGACTCTCAGGACAACTACGTCAACATACATTACTTCCTTGACGGAAAGATGTCCACCTACCTGCTTCGCAACAGCACTTCGGAAGTAGAGTCGGCGCTTGCACAGACCCCGATTGTGCGCTGTCACCGCTCGTATATGGTCAATCTGAACCACGTCAGGGTGCTCAGACATTCCAAGGGCAAGGCTTTCATGCTTCTGGACTGTGACGCTGCAATAAGTGTTCCTGTCTCGAGAAGTTATTACAAACAGCTTAAGGAGCTCATTGCTCCGGAGAAGATCGAGCGTTCGGCCAAAGCCTGAACCCGTCTTCAGTGCAAATTTACATTTTTTCCCCGAGCTGGAGCCATTATGCCTGCCTAATGTGGCGAATTGCATCGGGATTTGGCGAATAACGGCACAGAATAGGGCGAAATTTGCTACCTTTGAACTCTCGATTATGAAGAAGTTAAAGACATTTGCAGCAATATTGGTGCTCCTGCTGGCCTCAGTGGCGGCTGGAGCCGTGATAAATACGGAAAACCTTCCCCAGACCCTTTTCGAACTGAGGACCGAGTTGTCCAGAGAGTACAACTCCAGGAATGCGAGGGGACGGATGATGGAGCGTATGGACAGCCTGCAGCACCATAAGCTCGTTGATGCCATAAAGAAATGCAACGAGCTTTCGCTGATGCTCTACTCCCAGAACCAGGAGTACACCTTCGATATGACCTACGCCCTCGAGGAAGTGACGCGCGAGTATCAGGACTTCCAGCGCAGTCGTATGCCGTTTGACGAAATGCAGGAGCATCTTGATACCGAAATAGACAAATTTACGCGCCTGCTTGCTTCCCTGGAACAGCTTCCTGTCCACGATTCTTCCCCTGCAGAACCATCGGACAGCCTTGACGCCATAGTGATGCAGTATCCTTTCTACCTTGATGAAAATGCGCTCGAGGACAGGGACAGCTGCATTTTCTATGTGAAGGGCATACTTGAAATGTATCAAGACACCAAGCAGCGCATTATCAACGACAACAAGTATTACGAAGAAGCAGCAGAACGCCTAAAGGAATCCTATGATTATGCGCAGGAACGCTACAGCCTGCTGCAGAAGAAGATGTTTACCAGGAACCGGAACAATTTCTTCCAGACCCTTGCTTCTTTCGGTTTCTCCTGGCGCGCTGCCGTCCAGGATGCCTCTCGCAAATACAGCCATTACCGTTTCGACTTCAGGTTTTCCTTACAGCTGATATTGAACTACATCTGGCTTATTCTGGCACTTCTGCTCTCTATCTTTGCCAGAATGAGGGGAGACAGGCTCAAGCGCTGCATCAAGGTATTTATGCCAACCTGCCTGCTGGGTCTCACTGTGATAGTGCTACGTATCATCTTCATCCCCAACAGCCTGCTCAACATAATCTTTCCTCCGCTCATACTGGCATTTTTCCTGTGGCAGTTCTTCTCCTTCAAGGCCTACTCCCGCAGCCTGATGCTCACGGACCGAGTGACGAGCATAGTCGGCATAGCCGTGACACTTACGGCAATAGTGATGTCCTGGATGGGATACGTGATGCTTTCCGTGCTGGTAGTGATATGGTGGCTGTTCCAACTTGCCGTGATTGAGTCGCTTACGGCTTTTTCCGCCTTGCTCGAACGCTACTCTCGCAGCAGACTGCGGAAAAAGATAAATGCATACAAGTCAGACAACCCTTTCATCGGAGACAAGAACGTCAAAGGCCAGTACATACGCATAACCTGGTGGTACGACCTTGTGCAGATGGTGGTGATTCCTGTAATTGCGATAGTCTCCGTCCCTGCCTGTGTGCTGCTTGCGCTCGATGTCTTTGACCTCACGGAAATTTTCCGAGAGCTGGCGGTAACCGAATTCTTCGACCTCAAGGACACCGAAGGCAATGCCATTCTCAATCTCTCTGCATACAGGATAGTCGTGGTTCTGGTACTCTTTTTCCTGTTCAGATATCTGGCATATCTTGCAAAGTCATTCTACAGGGACATCAAGCTCAGGACCTTCCGCATGGCCAAAGGCAAACGCTACATACACACCAATGACATCAACCTTACACTTGCCAACAATGTAATCAGCATACTTGTCTGGGGCTGCTATGCCATACTGATAGTCACGCTGCTCAACATACCTACAGGCACGATTTCCATCATTGCAGCGGGTCTTGCAACCGGTCTCGGTCTTGCGATGAGGGACATACTCAACAACTTCATCTACGGAATCCAGCTTATGTCAGGCCGCTTGAGGGTCGGCGACTGGGTCGAATGCGACGGTGTCAGGGGAAAGGTAACGTCCATCAGCTACCAGAGCACGCAGATCCAGACCATTGACAGCGCCGAGATGTCCTTCCTCAATACCTCCCTGTTTAACAAGAACTTCAAGAACCTTACAAAGAACAACCCTTACGAACTTGTAAAGATCGGTGTCGGCGTAAGTTACGGAACTGACGTAAACCGTACGAGAGAACTTCTGCTCGAGGCTCTCGAACAACTTAAGACCAAGGATGAGTTTGAAAGGGACATAGTGGACCCAGCACGCGGCATTTCCGTTGTGTTCGATGGTTTCGGAGACAGTTCCGTTGACCTTATGGTAGTTCAGTTTGTCCTGGTCAGCCAGAAGGCGGCTTATTCTTCAGCTGCCCGTGAACTGATATACAACACGCTCAATACTAATGGAATAGAGATACCGTTCCCTCAGAGGGACATTCATATCATCAATAAAACAGATTAATCGAGATGTCATTTATGAAGCACGAGTTGGCCATTGACCTCGGAACAGCCAACACAGTCATTTATCAGAACGACAAGGTGGTGCTCGACGAACCGAGCATCGTAGCGATACAGAGCCGGACAGGCAACCTTATGGCCATAGGCCGTCAGGCCCAGTTGATGGAAGGCAGGGAAAATCCCGGAATCGTAACAATCAGGCCGCTTGTCAGCGGAGTCATTGCGGACTTCAATGCCGCCGAGCTTATGATCAAGGGCTTTATCCAGAAGGCTAGCGGGGCGCACAGCAAGCTCTTTACTCCGAGCTACAAGCTGGTCATAGGCATACCAAAGGGCAGTACCCCGGTGGAAATCAAGGCGGTGCGCGACTCTTCCGAACACGCCGGAGGCCGTGAAGTATATCTTGTATATGAACCTATGGCAAGCGCCCTGGGCATTGGCTTGAACGTACTTGACCCTCAGGGCAATATGATTGTCGATATAGGCGGAGGTACCACGGAGATAGCCGTAATCTCGCTTGGAGGCATAGTCGCTTCCAACAGCATAAGAGTAGCCGGAAACGAAATCACCAAGGACATTGCAGAGTATCTCAGCCGCCAGCACGGCGTCAAGGTTGGACTCCCGACAGCCGAACAGATCAAGTTCAAGGTTGGTTCAGTCCTTCAGGAACTGCCTGCTGACGTTGAGGTTCCGGAGCCTTACGTCATCAGGGGCAAGAACATAGTGACCGCACATCCCGTGGAGTCCGAAGTTACGTATCAGGAGATTGCCCACTGCATTGACGGTACCGTCCACAAGATTGAGGAGGGCATACAGCAGGTGCTCAACCAGACCCCTCCCGAACTGTATTCCGACATTGTCGAGAACGGTATATGGCTTGCCGGTGGCGGTGCTCTCCTAAGGGGAATCGCCCAAAGGTTCACCGACGCCACCGGCATCACTTTCCACGTAGCCGAAGACCCGCTCAAGGCAGTAGGCAGGGGAGCCTGCGCTGCACTCAAGCACGTCTCCCACTATCCATTCCTTATGCGATAGTTCAGTCTGTAAGCTTGTCAACTACAAGTTTGATGAGCTTTGCCACCTGAGGCTTGTAGTCAGTATTTGCATCCTTGAGGTAACGGTGTGCGATTGCGCAGCACACCGTGATTGCCTCGTGTCCGAGGTGTCCGGCCATGCCTGCAATTGCCGATCCTTCCATTTCGAAATTGGTGATCTTATGGTCGCCATAAACAAAGCTCTCCACCCTTTCGAGCATGTCAGGCATAGCAAGGCCCAGACGCACCACGCGTCCCTGAGGTCCGTAGAAACCCGGAGCTGAAATTGTCATACCCCTGACGGTAGAGTCTGCAAACAGCTCGATGAGCTTGTTGGAAGCCTTTGCAAAATAAGGTACAGGCAGGCTTGCAGGCCAGTTCATATGCTTCATGAATGCCTCTTCCATAGCCGTATCGGTAATCTCCTCACGCTTTGCATACCAGTTGAGCAGTCCGTCAAATCCTATGGAGTAGTGAGAGAGAATAAATGACCCCAGGGGAATCTCCGGCTGTATAGCACCGCAGGTTCCAAGTCTAACTATGTTGAGTGTCCTGTGCACGTCCTTGACTTCCCTTGTTTCAAAATCGATGTTTGCAAGAGCGTCAAGCTCAGTCATCACGATGTCGATGTTGTCGGTTCCGATTCCAGTGGACAATACAGTAACCCTGTGTCCGTTCCTGGAACCGGTGAAGGAAACAAACTCGCGTGAAGCATTGCGGCACTCAATCGTGTCGAAATGCTGCTCGAACATCTGCACCCTTCCCGGGTCACCTACAAGGATTACATTGTCTGCAAGCTGCTCCGGTCTGATATGAAGGTGGAACACGGATCCGTCAGCATTGATTATCAGTTCAGATTCTGCTATTCTCATAATGTTGGTTTTTTAGTTGGTTTGTTCTGCAAATTTACTTTTTTTCCTTTGTCGTCAAACACTCCAAGCTCGCAATATGCGTTCCTGAGCTTGAGGTCCAGCTTTTTTCGGCCGAATTGTTCCAGCACCACGCTGCCAAATGCCCCGCTTCCGCTGACAAGTCTGCTGCGCGAACCGGACGGCAGGGAAGAGTAGCGCATCCTGAGCATATTCCGTTTATTGCAGCAAAGATTGAGCGTGAGCGTATAGCGAGGCGTTTTCATCACAATGTTCCACTGAACCTTGAATCGCCTTTCCGTGCAATCCATTCTGCAGCGGCACAGTCCGACAGGATCGAAAGGGTCGAACAAATACTCCCTGCCTTCTGCAACCAAAGCAACCAGAGCCTTGCCGGCAGATCTTCCTCCGGCTCCTCCGAATATGCACAAGGCGCTGTCTTTCAGTAGTTTGTCCTCAACGTTGGAAAGCTGTCCGCCATTTATCCTGATATGCGGACTGGCCCATCCCTGGCCGATTATCATATCGCAGTAGCCGTTGCTGCCTCCAGGGTTGACCTTGTACCTCTCCCCGTTCCAGACTACCTCACCCCTCATCTCACAACTCATACCCTCGGCATGCCAGACGGTGCCGCCCGCCATCTTCATCACCGCAAGACTGCGCGATGACAGCCTGCAACTGCGTTTCTTCTTGATTATCAGACTCCAGGCAATTTCTCCGCTATCGCTCAGAAGGTCCTTGTTGTCCTTTGCCTCATCCTGTCCCACACGAATGCTGCCGTGGGTTCCGTTCTCGGTAAGGAAGCATTCGCCCGCAGAAACCGAAAATGGGTAGCCGAGTTCCAGTTCGATTCGCGAGCATCCCCAATATTTGTGCAGTTGCGCGCCGTCTTCTCCCCAGCAACCCGCCTTGACCATAAGGAATGACGGCAGGTCGCCCTTTTGCCGGGCAAATACTGCCTTGGGCCTTCCGGCCTGCGGATTGCAAATGTAAAATTCGACAAAAAAGGACTTGCGCCTGCCTGTCTGCACATTGCTTGCAGTGAACGAATGCCACCAGCGCTGGTAGCCGTTGCCGGCAAGTTTCCCTTGCAGGGAGAATGCGTTTCTGGAAATGTCGTGTCTGTTGAACATCAGCCTTTTATCTGTATCTTGAATCCTTCCTCAATCAGGGGTTTAACCAGTTCTGTCATCTCCTCGACGCTGAATTTTGACAGACCCTCGGAGGGCGCCGGCCTGTCGAGCGTGTAAACCATTACCTCACGTGGATGCAGCTTGCGCACGATGTCCATCCAAGGCAGCAGTACCTCGTCGGAGGAACTGTCGAAGTCGGGACTGCGCAGGAACATTGTCTGGAGTATAAAATCCCCCTTGAAACGTGCAAGGGCTTCCACGATGCGGCTTACGCTGTATCCGGGAGCCGGCCTGTTGATGCGGGCCGCAAGTTCGTCGGTAGGGGCATCTATCTTCATAATCGGATTGTCCACCTTGCACAGGGCCTCGAAAACCTCAGGCAGATGCACGCGGGTTGAGTTAGACAGCACCGAAACCTTTGCTCCGGGGCAGTAGCAGTCCCTGAGAGCGAGAGTGTCGTCTATGATTCGGGCAAATTCCGGATTGAGCGTCGGCTCTCCGTCACCGGAAAAGGTTATCGAGTCGATGCGTGTGCCTTTGTCCTTGAGTTCCAGGAGTTTGGCTTCCAGCGCGCTTCTAACTTCCTCTGCGGTCGGAATCCTGCTGTCGCCCCTGCCGTCCGCATTCCATCCGCATTCGCAGTAAATGCAGTCGAAGTTGCATATCTTGCCCTGTGTCGGCAGCAGGTTGATGCCGAGAGAGCTCCCCAGCCGGCGGCTGAATATCGGTCCGAATACGGTTTCTTCCCTAAGCATTGGCCTTCTTTGCGTCTGTTTTGGATTGGAATCTCTCGTTGTCGATAATGAAGCGTTCGTGCAGGCCTTCGCCTATGAGGCCGCATTCGTCATAGGCTGCAACCTTGAATACAAGCCGGCGGCGGTCTATCTCGATAAGTTCCGATTCCGCCCTGACCTTCATCCCCTGTGGGGTTGCGGCGCAATGGCTGACGTTTACAAGCGTGCCTACCGTGCCCTGTCCTTCTTCAAGGTACGGCTGTACGGACAGTACCGCCGCCTTTTCCATAAGGGCTATCATCATTGCGGTTGCGTAAACCTTGACAAGTCCACTGCCCACGTTGCGGGCCATCTTTTCTTCCGTTGCCAGTTCTTCCTGGCATCCTTTTATTCCTGTTTCAAGCATAATCAGTACATTATGTCCCAATCGTCTGTTCTGAACGGTGCGGCCGGCACTCCGGCGCAGTTGGTGAGGTTGCCTTCGCACCAGTTGCGGAAACAGTAACGTACCGCAACCGGATGGGAAACCTCCGGACTCCATACGGTAACTGTCCTGTCATCATTGCCGACGAGTTCAATCCTGGCCTCGGCAGGGTAGAACACCTTGTTCTTGCCTGCGATTTCAAATCCGGTCAAAGGCGCTCTCATAGGTGCAAGCTTGTTGAAGTCCGTCTTGAACTGCACATAGGCTTTTCCGCCCTCGAACTCAACCTTCTCGTAAACCGGAGCGTCGGCAAACAGATAATCCTGTCCGTAGTTGTGCTTCAGGGCCTGGAATGCGAGTCTTTGTCCTACCTCTTTCTTGCGGCTTGGATGTATGGTATTGTATGCACCTACGTCACAGGTGGTTACAAAGCCGCAGCCTTCAACCTGTTCGGCGGCCTTCTGCTGCGCTTCGCAAAGGTAACCGCTTGTAAAGTCGTTGGTCCCGTAGTTGTACGGAGCTATCTGCACGCAGTAGAACGGTGCATCAGGCACCTCGAATCTTTCCCTGAACATCTTTACCAGATCCATCTGCAGACCCACGTATTGCTTGTGGCGCCCGCGGTTGCTTTCGCCCTGATACCAGATGACACCCTTTATGGTGTATGGGATTATTGGAGTGAGCATACCGTTGTAAAGCATACAAGGGTTGTTGTAATGCTCCTTGATCGTTGTTCCCGGGTCAAGGTGTGCCGTGCTCATATCCTTGTGGAACTGCTCTATATAGTCACGCGGCAGCCAGGTTTCTATGGTGCTGCCACCGTAACAGCATACGAGTATGCCGATTGGAACGTCCAGCGTGGCCTGCATCTGCTCGGCAAAGAAATATGCCGTTGCGCTTGTAGCGGCGACAGCTGCAGGGGAGTTTGTCTGCCAGCTTCCTTCACTTTGTTCGGCCGGGGTTACGGAAGGGTTGCGTTTGATGGAGCACATCCTTATCGGTCTGCTTTCCTTTGCCCTGCTGATCAGGTCGAATGCTCCTTCCACCGGCTGATGGTTGTACCCGCGCATAGGCTGTTCCATATTTGACTGTCCTGAACATAACCATACTTCTCCTATCAACACGTTTTCCAGGGTGACGGGAGTGCCGTCGCTGATCTTTATCCTGTAAGGACCTCCGGCTTTTGGCGTAGCTACCCTTACAAGCCATTTTCCGTCTGCGGCATCAGCCTTGGCCGAATAGGTTTTTCCTGACCAGGATACGGTGACGCTGACTTTCGATCCCGGAGTCGCCTTTCCCCAGATTGCGGCATCGGTCTGCTGCTGCAATACCATATTGTCACTGATAACTGAAGGCAGGCTGATCTTTGCTCCTGCAGTAAGACAAAATAGCAGAAATGCTGCGGTGATGATTGTGATTCTCTTCATAAGGTTATTGTTTTAATGTCAATATACGAGTTCCAGCGCGTCCAGCCACATCACGGAATCGGCGCTGCCTGTGAAGTAATCTCCGAGAAGACTGGCCGCAGCAGACACGACGATATGAGTTGGTTTGCGCGTAAGTGTATGATATTCAAGCGGTATCTCTACGTTTATCCATCCGTCGGTGGACTCATCGAGTACAAGTTCCCCATATGCGATGACATTCTCCGAATTGCGGTCAAAGAAAGTGGACTTGTCTGTCGTGTTGACTTCGAGAGGACACT
The DNA here is from genome assembly GCA_004556005.1 of Bacteroidales bacterium. GTDB lineage: Bacteria > Bacteroidota > Bacteroidia > Bacteroidales > UBA932 > Cryptobacteroides. The sequence goes on from SFJA01000015.1 coordinate 25,831, forward strand.
GCTCCGTCCCGCCGTATTTGCGGTAATCCCAGTCCCCGAGGGCAATCCATACCACTCCGCGGTCATTGTCCCCGACCTTCACCGGGTCCCCGTCAGGCTTGTCGGACAAGGTCTTCTGTGTGATGATTCCGCTGTTGTACTTGAGCGACAGCCGCAGCGCAAGCGGACGCTGCTCGAACGGCCGGCCAAGCCGGATAACGCCGCCCGAGGTCCCTATCGTACGGGAGAATTCTCCCGAAAATACGTTGCCGGCTGCGAATTTGATGATGACGTAGGCCGATGCCAGCTTGATGGAGCTGTTGCCTGCGACCTTGTCGTTGAGGTCTGGCATAGTGATGGTGTAGCTGGAACCGACGGTCGTGGAGCCCTTGTTTCCACTGCACCACCATTTCTGCTGGAGATCGGGGTCGCTGGAGGCAGGGTCGTAGAAGGAGCAGTATTTGCCGGACTCGGCGTTGCTCCAGGTCTCGAATCCCGAGTTGGGGAGTTGACGGTCGGTGTCGGTGACGAACGTGCTTTCGTTGCTTTCGTCCTGCCCGCAGTATGCCTTGACAATGTATGATGAACGTGGCTGCAGACCTTCGGCGCATACGGTAAATGATCCGCCCTGAGTGCTTTCGGCCGGGATTTCGGTCCAGCTGTCAGAGTCTTCGGGTCTTATGCGTATGCCGCAGGACTTGCCTTCTTCGCCCTGTCCGCTTATCCAGGCGTGTCGTGTCCACGCATCAACTCCGGTCAACCTGACCTTTTCCTCAAGCACTTCCGCATAGAGGTGCCAGACTTCCTTGACATCGTGGTAACTCAGAGTGATTTCGGCGCCTTCGCTCAGGTCGTGAATGCTGGAAGGATCCGGGCTGTAGCTGCTGATTTCGCGCGGTCCGAGCTTTATCGAGACTATGTCCAGGGCAGTGACGTCGGCCGATTCCGGTACATCAACGATGGCCCTGTGGTTCACGGCGTCGATTCTTGCGCTTCCTATCTGACCGGCTACGTTGAGGTATCTTTCCACGGGCTGTTCGGTTCGAATCTCCCATACATAGTCCTGATATGTCGTAAGGGTAAGCTTGAGCTTCTTTGAAAGGTCGTGCACTCCCGTTATGTCCCATGAAGGCTTGACACTTTCCTCATTGAAGCTTACGCTTTTTATGTTGACGTTCCTGATGTCCGTCATTTCGTCGAGGGTTATGCTTACCCTGCTGTTCTGCTCGTCAATGCCGACGGACAGGGCTCCTTCCACATCCATCGCCGTTATGGAAGCGGGTATGACAGGGTAGGGGATGTCATTTCTGATACATCCCGAAAGTGCAGCCGCGAGGGCAAATATGCTGAGCAGTCTTGCTTTTGCCATATCAGAAATGTATTGCAAGTCCCATTGAAATGTCAGTGATGTCAGGCATGAACCTGGCGTTTGAGGTATTCCGGACTCCGGTCACCTCTCCATTCCTGACATTCTTTGAGTTCGTATATGAAATGCCGCCTATGCCCAAGGAAAAGACTGAACTCACATTGTTCATAACAAAGACTTCGAGTCCCGGCCTTGCCGCAAGGCGCAGCTTGTTGCTTTTAGTCAGAGCCGAACCTGCTTCGGGACCGCTGCCAAACGAACTTGTACTGTTTGTGTATTGCAGTGCAATGTCGAAGAACAGGCCGAAACGCCCCTTGTTGTCGAGGCCCATATAAGACCGGTAGAAGAGTTCCGCCATCAGGCTTGAAGAGTTTGCGTTCAAATCATCAACTCCCAGGTCAATATCCAGCCCCGGAAGTTCAAGCCTGGCATTTCCTATCACTCCTGTCGTGTTGGAGTACTTGAGCCTCGCTCCGATGGTCTTGTTATCCTTGAAGGTATATCCGAAGTAAGGTCCTATGCCGAAATAAGTACCCGTTGCATCCAGGCCCTTGAGCAGGAGCATCACCGTGGTGTTGCCGCTGCCTATGTCAAGGTAGGAGAACTGCATTCCGACGCTTACCGCGCCTTTTGGCATAAAGAGGTGATTGTCACCAAGTTTGCGGGAAGTGCTGTCCCTCTGTGCAGCAAAGGAAGATATCGCGCCGCCAAGGAGCAGCATCACCGTAATCAATATTCTGCTTGCTTTCATCATAGATAGTAATAAAGGCCGAAGCCGATAGACAGAATGTTGATCTTGAAGTTCACCGAAGTCGCGCTTGTGCTGCCGAAGCTGACCTGGTTGTGGACCTGACTGGTCTTGGAGTACATAAGGCCGAGCATGTTCACGCTAAACTCTACCGCGAAATGTTCGTCTGCAAAAGCCATCATTCCTGGGCAAATGTTTATTCCTATGCTGGAAGTGGTGGCATAGCTGCCGTCAAATCCCGGCCCGCTGCGCATCGCCATCTTGCTCTGCCCCCAGCCCAGTGACAGCTGGGTTTCGTTTACCAGGGCGAAACGCTTGGAGTCGCCGAGAGGTATGTAGTTGCGTAGTATGGCCTTTGCGGTGTACTGCTGCTTTATCGTGTGATAATCCTCAAGTGAAATGCCCATCCCTGCAACGCTGAGGCCTGCCGTGTCGATCTGGCTCATGTTTCGGCTGTACTCGAGCCTCATTCCCAGACCCAGATTGTCCCTGCGCATATAGCAGAATGCAGGGCTGACCACGAGGTCGTAGCCCATCGAGCTTATCTCGTCAAGCATCAGGAAGGAGTAGTCCCGCATATCGTGCAGCGAGTAGTTTGCCGTCCCTCCGACCATCCAGCTGCCCTTCTTTACGAAACAGGACTGGTGCGACATATCGTAACCGCGGTCATAGCGCTGAGCCCGGGCCGTAAGGGGTCCGAGCATCAGCACAGTAATCGCGGCTATGACGTATCTATTCATAAAGCAGTTCCACCTTGTCCACCCAGAGCTTACTGTTGTCGTAACCGGTAAAGTAATCACCGTACATACTTGCAGCAAAAGCGATGACTATATGCGTAGGATAGCTGTTGAGATTGCGGTAAGTGAGAGGAATGGTAAGCTGTTGCCAGCTGTTTGAGGAATTATCGGCATCGGAAGCAAGATAATGCTCTCCGTATGCAATCGTGGCCTCGTCGGTGTTGAAGTCAACGAAGGTAGTCTCGTCAGTTGTGTTGACAAGAATAGGGCTGTCCGGGTCACCGCCGTATTTCTTGTAGTCCCAGGTGCCGAGCGCAACCTTCAGGGAAGCCTTGTCGTAGTCGCCTTCCTTTACTTCCGAAGGAGCGTTGCTTTCTATCCTGTTGATAGCTCCTCCTGAATATTTCACCCAAAGTCTGAGAGCGGTAGGTCTTGCCGTGAACGGTCTTCCGAAAAATACGGTTCCTCCCTTTGTTCCTATTGTCTCTCCGAAATGTCCGCTGAAAAGGTTTCCGGCAGCGAATTTGACTATGACATAACGGGACTGCAGGCACATCGACTGGCTGCCGTCCTTGTAGTCGCCCGTGTCAGGATAGCAAATCACTGCGGATGATCCGACCATTGTTGAACCGGCATTTCCACTGCACCACCACTTGGTCTGGAGCTCGGTAAGCGCATTCTGAGGGTCGTACAGCGAGTAATACTTGCTGCTTTCGGCATTGCTGACAGTTTCGAAGCTGGAATTTGGTGCCTGACGCGCTACTTCGGTAGTGAATGTGGAAGGAGCGGCTATCGTTTCTTCCTCAAGAGAGGATGCACCGGTTACAACCAGGCGGTATTCGTACTCCGTTTCAGGCGAGAGACCGGTAAATACAGCGCTGTAGCTTCCTTCGGACTCCCTCGTTCCATCGACGCGGGTCCAGTTGCCGTTGACGTCTGCCGCTGCGCGGAATTCGAAATAGACCTTGGAAGGGTCGTATTCGTCCTCGTCAACGTCGGCGTGGGCGGTGAAGTGGCCTGCCCAGACTTCGAAGCGTGAGCTGGCGGCGATTCCGGTGCTGACAGGGACAAAGATGATGTCATTGTAGATATCGTTCGTGGAGTCGTCAACGATGATGTCAAAGCTGAGTATGCCGTCCTTTTCGGTGTATTTCAGCGACATAGTATATCGCTTGCCGCCTTCTACGGCTGGGATTTGGCCGCTTTTCTCAATGGATTCGCCACTCTTCGAGAGGGTTCCTTTGAATCGCCAGTAAAGAGACGGCTCGAAGCCCGATGCGATGAAATAACCGTCCTTTCCGCCGCTGGCGGCATCATAGACGAGCTGTGATGAAGCGTCGCTGGAACTGAGACCTACGGTGCAGGTAAATCCCGGCTCGAACATCTCTGAAACGGATGCATCAAAGCTTATCTTGCTGATGACATTGCAGATTCTGGCCTCTATGGTTTCGGTGGTCTTGGCGCCTGAGCTTATGCGGATTTCCTTTGAGCCCTTGTAGCTTTTCTGCTCCCAGGAAGCTACAGCAGGATTATCCTTTACAAGTTCTCCCGCTGCTACGTCGATGCGGTAGCTGTCGGCAGGAAGAAATATTGATGCCGGCATCTCTGAGTAGCTGTAGTGTCTTACGAGTCCGCTAAAATCGGCTTTGTATATGCTTACGCTGGCGCTTGAAAGGAGTTCCGACTCCGTCATCGCCGCTTTGGAAAGCGTTTCAATCCTGAGTGAGAGCGCGCCTTCTCCCTCTTCTCTTGCAATTTCCCTGTTGCAGGCGGCCAGAACGGCACAGATTGCGGCTGCTGCCGCGATATTTCGTAATGCTTTCATCTTCCTGTCCTCCTATTCTACAACGAGTACTATGTCTATGCTGTTGCGGCAACCGCTGTTGTCGGTAACGTTCATTGTAAACGTATGGGTGCCCTTGAACCCGAGAAGTGAAGTCTGGGCATTGCTGAGGTCAAAGTCAATGGACGTCGCTCCGAGAAGTTCGCTTCCGTGAGGGAATGGAACTATGTCGAATATGCCGAGGGCCTCTTCTGACGGGTTGATAAGGTCAAGAGTGGTGCCTCCGACAGTATTGACGGAGGTGATGAAGTCCTCGTTGGTGGAAGCTATGCCGACGGTGAACTTGCGGGCGCCGTTTGGAATCTCGGCTCTCATCGTGAAGTTGAAAGCACCGCTTGCAGGCACGATTACCGGCTGGGTGATATCGTAGCCGCAGGTGCTTACAAGCTTGATTCCGCCGTCTCCTGCAGGGGCGTTAGGGTCGTTCCCGTCTCCTGTTTCAGAAGCCGTGAGATTGTTGTCAAGTTCCAGATCGGCGACGAGACCGTCGATTACGATGCTGAATCCGGCATTACCCGTGGCTTCAACCTTCTTCATGAAGGTGATGATATGCCAGTCGCGAGCCTTGATTCCGCTTACGGTGGTGGTCATCTTCTGGGTCTTTCCTTCGATGGAACCCTTGAAAGTGACGGTCATAGTAGTGTTGTCACCGTTGTTTACCGCGAAATAACCAATCCTTCTGTCGTAGGTAGGAGTTGAGCCCTCGTTGTAGTTCAGGGCATATTGCAGCGGATATCCTGAAGTAACCTCGACGCTTGTTGTACCGTTTCCGGTAACCATATCGAGGAATCCGTCATTGTAGTTGATGCTGACCGCACTTTGAAGCAGGGTGCAGGTAATCTGTCCCACGGCAGTAGTTTCGCCGACCTTGATGGAGATACTCTTGCTCGCGCCGTAAACAGGGGCGGAAAATTTGGCCACCGGAACAGCTGCGGAGGTCGATCTTACCTCAAGCCTGTACTCTCCGGCAGCAAGACTGATGCCTTCTGGGCTTGCCTTGACGGTACCGTAGCTCTTTTCCCAAACCAGAGCGTCTGAACTGTCGTAGAGATAGAGCATGTAATTGTCGTCGGCCGCCTCCGTTGCCTTGCTCGGAGTGGTCATCTCCCCGTCAAAGTCAAGAGAAAACTGCTCAAATGAAAGTGTTCCGGTACTGTCGCCGTTCTGTCCGTAATGGAATTCATCCTGCGAGCAGGAACTGAGAATGGTTGCGGCACAGGCCGCTATTGCTAAAAACCTTTTCATTTTCATCTAGTCGTTAAGTTCTACGTCCAGGAGAGCAACGTCCTCGACGCTGTCGTTGAATGTAATGCTGATTGCTGTGCTGCCTACATTGGAAACGTCGAAGGTGACGGTGTAGCAGCTTGCCGCAGCGAGGTTCTTGTATTCTACCTCATTGAAAGTCTGGGTCTTGCCTGCCTGGTTGGTGAGAGTTCCCTTGACCTTGATCAGGTATGCGTCAACAAAGGCGGCCCTGGTCTCCGACTTCGGAAATGCAATGGCGGTTCCCGCACCGGTGGTGACGGTAAAGTCATAGTCGGTAAAATAGTTCCTGAATGCTTCCGTGGTCGCAATCCTTACAATGCAGTTTGCAAGTTTCACGTTGATGGTCACGGGAACTGTCGCTCCTCCGCTAACCGTAAAATCGCTGTATCCGCTGAAACAAGGCTTGTCAAAGCCCTCTTCTGATACGGAACCGAAGCTTGCTCCGGCCCTGTAATTGCCTGCGACGAGAGAAATGCTGGAGGAAATGTCCTCCACCGCTGTTTCATTCCCCTGGGAGTCAGTTACCTTTATGGAGAAACTTTCAGCTGTTGGAAGTGATGTAAAGTCCGCAACGGAACTTTTTGTAATGTCGATGACTTCAGTCTCATTCATCAATTTGAAGGTCACGCATCCTGTGGCCGGATCGACCACTTTGCTGCATCCGACCGCTGAAAATAGCGCGGCGGTACATAGCGTAATGATGATGTTTTGTCTCATTTTATCTAATAATGCTTACTTTGATATTGTCTATAAATACCCACTCGTTGTATGAAACCAGCTTGAATGAGTTAGGATTGCTTCCATAGCAGTCCCACGAGAGCCTTATGGCGTTAGTACAGCCGTCTATCGTGAAACTTGCGCTGTTGTTTATGTCGGAAATGCTACCGTCCTTCGGTGCGCTGATCCTGTCACCTGCGAGCTTGGCTATCTTGGAGCCTCCCTTGATTGCGGAGCTTCCACCTTCATAATAACCGCAAATGTCTCCGGTCGCCGTGTCATATCCGTACGAGATCATAGGCGTCTGCTTGCCGTCAGTGTATCCCGTGTAATCGAAGCTCACCTGAACTTTTACGCTGTGTCCTTCCTTGATTCCGGTGAGGGCAGGGGAGTCTGTCCTTCCCCTGTAGGTGCCCTGCGCCCACATAGCGCACTCGTTCCTGTGCCTGATTGCCAGCGCCTTGTTTCCACCGGCCTCAAGCACTGCCACCTGGTTGCCCGTCCAGCCGGCAAGTCCGTAAGCGCTGCCTTCTATCATTGCACCGTCGTGTCCTGATGCCGAAAGGTCACCGTTCATATTGAATGCTGTGGATGCTTCGCTGAAGTCCTGTTCGAAGAGGTAAGGGCAGTCCAGCGCAATGTCGGTGGTCCTTCCCGTCGATGCGAGGCTTATGTTGAAGTTTCTTGTAACCAGCGCATTGTCCGACTCGAAGCTGACCGTGATGCTCTTGCCGTCCAAAGCCATGTACTCAGCCTCCTCGGCGGTGCTCAGACTGAAAGACTCACCGATGGCAAGCGCCTTGCCGTCTTTGCTGTAAGTATGTGAAGCCGAGCCGGTTTCCGGAAGCGGAGTCCCGTCATCGACGCTGACTGTTATACTTCTGATGTCCTCCCCGAGATTGCTGCCCCCGAAAGTAAACCTGAGCTTGTACTTCTGAACAGCCTCCCCTGGCCTCAGCGCCACAGTCGTCACGTGCCCCGGATCGAAACTCCTTCCCTCAAGCACAAGCGGCTCTATGTCAGCATAATAGTTATCCGAATACAATCTCGCCGTGAGCACTTCCTCAGGTCCGTAGGTCCTTCCCGGAGGGATTATTGCCGCAAGG
>SFJA01000016.1 GCA_004556005.1 Bacteroidales bacterium
CACAATTTATATTATGTTAACCAAAACGCACATTTCCCAAATTAGGCCTCTCCTTTTGGCCGCTTTGGTTCTGAGCTCCTGTGTGAATGAAAAATTTACCATCTCGGAAGAAAAACTGGATACCGAAGTTCAGGTGTTCCAGGAAGGTCTGAGCATTCCGCTGGGGTCAACCGACCGAATCAAGCTAAAGGATCTCCTTTCCAAGCTCGACGAGCAGACCAGGGATTCTTATCTTGAAGTTCTGGAAAACGGTGCCTATGCATTAAAGTATTCACAGGCGCTTGATTACTCTGAGACTATCAATGATGCCATAGGGAGCATTTCCATTGATGCAGTTGATTTTTCCGAGTCGTTTGACGTCAATCTCGAGGACATCGACGTTTCCGGTGTTTCTGTTCCCGAAATGTGGCTTCCCGAGACTGGACCTTACCAGATAGGCCTGTCTGACTTTGTCGAAGCACCGGATCTCCCTTCGATTAAGCCCGTAACTATCAGAGAATCATACGGAACCGACATTTCGGGATATGGACTCGAGTCTATGAAACTCGATATTCCGGTTTCAGACATCACTTCTGAGGCTCGTCTTTTCTTGCTCGACTCCCCTCTTCCGCCGATTATTCTGAATGATACTCCTATTTCGATTACTCCGGATTATCTTGACAAGATTGGAATTACTTACAACGGTATTATTTCCGATTCAAGAGACCTTACTCTAGAGCTTGAGCTCCCGGAGGGTATCGAATCTATCAATGAGCTGGTACTCAACGATAAAGCTGCCGTAAACCTGACTGTGGAACTTATTGAGCCGGTAATGATCTCCGGCTACATCGTTCCTGACCTCAGGATTGACCTCAGCGACTTCCTTGTACTTGAAACCCCCGGTTCCGTCATCAATGTAGCAGACCAGTTCAAAATCAATGCAGCAACCGCCTCCCGCATCAGCCGCAAATATGCCATCAAGGGACTTGCAATTGACGCTGACGGCTGGAAAGAAGCTGCGAACGGCAAGAAAGTTCTCGCAAAACCTGTACGCACAGTTTCTATAGATGGCAAAGTCGGAATTGAGGACTGTGTCACAACGACCAATTTGCTAAATTCTGTAGGCGGCCTGAAACTCAAGCTTTCCGTGGCATTTGAAAACCTGGAAGTAAAGGATGTCGATGCCACCATCAAATCCGTTTCCACTGACAAAGAGTTTGAAAGCAGCATTTCCATCGAAGCGTACAAACTTCCTGAAGCCATTGAAAGCATTGACAGGATAGCCTTTGACGATGCTTCGATGCTTACGGTTTCCCTGCAGCCTCGCAATCTTTCCGCATTCAAGGACCTGGACATCGAACTCAGTTCCGTTCAGATAAGCTTCCCTCAAGGCCTGACCGTAAAGGATGAGCTCAGCGGCAAGACCGGCAACACAATAAGCATCGACTCCCCTGCTGACCTGCATGAGTCATATTCGAGGAACATACGTTTCCTTTCTCTTGACCTTCCGGCAGCTGTGGACGGCAAGATTGCATACGAAGGCAAGGTTCATGTCAAGGCTTCTTTCAAAACAGGAGGCCGAGTTCTTGCTTCCCAGCTCCAGGCCTCTTCCGGCAAGGACGTCGGTGCAAGCATAGCGGTCACCGCCCGCGCCAATGTCAGCGACTATACAGTGCACAGCCGCACTTGCTCATACGAAGTGAGCCGGAGCATCGCAGACCAGCAGATTGTAATCGACGTTCCTGAAAGTTTCGGCAAGCTCGGAACTTCAGCTACAATCTATCCCGAGGGCAATCCTGTCATTTCCGTCAAACTGCAGCTCCCTAGCCTGCCGACCGACTCAGGAATGTCACTGGTTGCCGAGAACCTTAAGTTCAGACTGCCGTCAATGCTCAATCCGGGCTCGCTTCCGCAGAGTTATTCTTACAATTCTGCCGACAACTCCATCACCATCAACGGTGTTCTTCCATCGAGCATAGAGATCCCGGTGAGGAGCATTACAGTCAAGCCTGAGTATGACGAGAGCATACCGGGATATTGTGTCAAGGGTGTGCTTTCCGTAAGCGGAAAAGTTGCATTGACAGGAGCCGTGCTGTCTCGCGGCGAAGTGGACAATCTTCTTGCTCCAGACAATCAGCTTAGCCTGCAGGCTCATATACCTGCAATGTCTCCTTCAAAGCTGGAAATCAGTTCTTATGGCACAAGCATCAACGAGAACTTCAAGTTTGACATTGATCTGAACCTGCCGGAAGACCAACTGGAAATCAAGGAGATCAAGCGAGTGGAACTCAAGGACGTCTATTTCAACGTCAGCCTGGATGCTTCCAGCCTTACCTCGCGCATTGATGCGGACATCGATATGAGCGCATCTGTCACCCTCCCTGACGTTCTTGAGCTTGATGACCCTCGCGTGGATGCCAACGGAGTGCTTACTCTCAGCGGTAAGCTCAAGGACGGAAAGCTCAGCGTGGAACCAGTCAAGGTCAGCGCCATCAATCTTTCTGGCAAGGATCCTCACGGCAAACTTGAACTTGACCTGGGCATAGCCGGAAACATCAACGTAAACAATGCGGACATTGACATTGACGCCCTTTCGGATGGCTACAAGATTGCAGCCAGCGCAGGCGTGGGCAGTCTGAACAGTGACAAGATACTGCTCAAGTCAGTCAGCGGAAAAGTATCTTACAAGCTGGACGATCTCAAGACTACGGTGGATCTCAGCGCCCTCGCTTCATATATAAATGACGGCAAGCTCGAGGCCGAACTTGACCTGAAGCGCTACAGCCTTGCCATCGACCTGCTTTCCGGTATGGAAGTTCCTGTAAGCCTTGCGGTTAATATCCTTCCATATTACAATGGTATTGCTGACCAGGCTTCCGCACAAAGTCTCAAACTTGCAGTAAACACGGCATCTTCCGATGGCAAGCCTGTAAGTATCTGGATATCAAATACTGAAGAAGGCATGCCTGCCGGTTATCAGTACAAGCACTTTGATATTCTCCCTCTTGTGAAGTCACTTCCTGAAAAGATTGACATACTCATTAGCGGAGGCATAGATTCGGACAAGGAACTGAAACTCATTCTTGACGAGGATCAGGTTCTCAAGGCGGACTGCAAGTTCTGCGTGCCACTGGAGCTTGGTGAAGAATTTGCCGTAAGCTACCGCGATACACTGCGCAACATTCCGGAAACGGTTTCACGCATATTCGCTTGCGGAGACTTTGAGCTTGCAGGTGAAGTGGAGAACGGTCTGCCTCTGGGCGTGGAACTTAACTTCGCCCTTCTCGACGAGAATGACCGAGTGATCGAGCTGTCTGAGGACAGTGGCGTCGCGCTCATTCCTTCATGTCAGGCTGACGGCAGCCCGAGCATCAGCGAATTGTCCGTAAGGCTTGTAAAGAAAGCAGGTTCCGTCCTGCCTCAGATAAAGTCCATCGAGGTGCTGGTAAAAGCGGATCCGGGCAATGCAGCTGGCGTGCCTATGACCGAGGAGGCAAGTCTCAAGGGCAAGTTCAGGGCAATTTTGCCTTCGGGCATAAGTATTGACCTCAAGGATGTTGCAGGTCTTGAATAAACTCCTAAATGACAGAGAAATGAAAGCTAGAAAGATACTTATATCCCTGTTGCTCACGGCACTTCCGCTGCTTTGCAGTGCACAGGCGCTCAAAGGAAGCTATTTCCTCGACAACTCCATAGACAGGACAAGGATGAATCCTGCCTTTGCTCCTGGTGCGAATTACCTGCATCTTCCGGGTCTTGGCGGCATCGAAGCCGGCATCTATTCCAACTGGCTCGGCCTCGACCGCTTCCTCTACCCTCTCCCTGACGGTCAGCTAGGCACCTTCCTGCATCCTGATGTCAGCGTCAGAGAGTTCGAGAGAAACTTCCCGTCCCATCCATTCCTCGACGCCGAGGCAAACGTCACTTTGTTCGGATTCGGTTTCAGGACAAAGAAGAATTCGTTCTGGACCTTCGACCTGGGCCTGCGGACCAACGTTGACTGCGATGTCCCTGCCGATCTTTTTGTCTTCCTGAAGAAGGGTACCGGAACAGGCAGCGGCAGTTATAACATCGCCGGTTTCAATGCCTTTGCCGGTGCTTCGCTGCAGGCTTCGCTCGGATATTCGAGAGACCTGAGCAATCTGGTCAAAGGTCTCAGGATTGGTGCCCGGCTGCGTTTCATTGCGCCGGTCGCCTACGCTGCCCTCAACCTCGAAAACGTGCGATTGACTACAGCCACGGATTCGTGGACCATAGATACCGAGGGCTATCTCGATATCGCGGCGCACGGACTGCAAGTGGCTATGCCAGATGTAAATGAGAGTCTTGATGATATCACTACTCCTTCATTTGCATTTGATCTTGATAAATTCCTTGCCAACAGGGTTCTGTGCGGATACGGAATTTCAGGCGACCTGGGTGTGGAATATCAGCTCAGGGTCGGCAGTTTCCTTGACGGCCTCAGCTTTTCTGCTGCCGTAACCGACCTTGGTGCAATATTCTATCAGAAGGAAGCGACCACCTCATATGAGACAAAAGGTCATTTTACTTTTGAAGGTTTCAATGACATCAGCGCCGATACCGATTTTGATTCCGAAATCGACCAGGTCAAGGACGAGGCAGTCAAGGGGCTTGTAAACCTCAACGAAGTGGCCTCACGCGAGCTCAGGGCATCTTCAGGACCTAGAGTATATGCCGGAATAGAACTTCCTTTCCTGCACGAAACGATGTCTGTCGGAATGTTGTATTCTTCACGGTTCAGCCAGAAATATGCCCGTCACGAACTTACGGCATCCTATAATCTGGAGCCGTGCAACTGGTTTGCGCTCGGCGTGAACTGGTCCTTCCTCAACTCCGTGAAGAACCTCGGTTTCATACTTGAACTGACTCCGCGCATTGGTCCGACTATCAGATTCGGAATGGACTATCTCTTTGCCGAGTTTGGCAAGGCTCCGATTCTTGAACAGTTTGGAATACCTTCTCAGCTATGTTACCTGCCTACAGGAAGCCTGAATCTCAACATGAATTTCTCATTGGCATTCAACATTGGTGGCAAGAGACCTGTAAAGCATATAGTCCAGAAAGAAGAGGTACTTGATTAAAGCTTTGTAAATGAGGCGATTCGGGATTTGAAAATCCCGGATTGCCTTTCCCATTCTTCCTTGTCCGCACCCTCGAGCATATCGGCAGTATGCCAGTCCTCCCAGGACCCGAGCAGAAGCGATACCTCGAGGGTGTGGCATGCTTTAAGGCGGCTGCTTCCCGGTACCCAGGACAGTTTCTCCAGGCTCGCGGCGACTCCCCTGTCCCGAAGAACTGAGACAAAACGTCTTGCCGGCAGTTCAAAAATGAGCTTGGTCGCAAGCCCTTCAAGAACTGCGGGGACAAAGGGGCTGGCATCGTTTGCCTCGGTGCATACGAGGACATTTCGCAGATCCGGCATCACTTTCCGGGATGGAAAGCGCGGGCAGTTTTCGGTGCAGAAAGGCATTGCACTGCCTCCTATTTCCTTCAGAGCCTCTTCCTGGCATTCCAGCAGGACTTCGGAAGATGCAGAGTGAATGTCCACTCCCCTGTTGTCTAAATTCTTGATTATCAGTCTTTTTAACTTAGTTGTCCTTAACGGGGACATACCGAGCGGAGGGCTCAGCAGTATGGCATTGCGGAAGAGCGGGCGGGTAGAAGCGCTGATCAGGTTCGCGATGCAGTACGCCCCGGCCGACTGGCCGCAGACGCATATTCTCCCGGGATCTCCCCCGTAGCGCGAGATGTTTTCCCGTATCCAGTCCAGCGCGCAGACTATGTCCCCCAGCCCGGGATTGCCTGTCCCAGGGAAAAAACCGAAGACGCCCACCCGGTACGAAACGCAGACCACAACGATATCTGCGTTTTGGGAAAGAATTGTTCCGTCATATCGGTCAAAGAGTCCGCTGCCTTTGATGAATGCTCCCCCGGGGACCCAGACGAGAACGGCGCGGGAGCCTTCTGCGGATGGGGAGAATATGCTCAGTCTAAGGCAGTCTTCGCCCAGAACGGGGTTGCTACTGGGCTGGGTTGCGTTTTTCAGGCCTTGGCTGATAGGGCTGGCCTTGCTGAGCGGGGAGAGCCTCTGGGGGCAGATTATGATTGCAGCATCGTCGTCCGATTCCGATAGCTTTGTAGCCTTGCCGAATCGAGCGGCAGTGGCGTATTTTATGCCCTTCACTGCAATCATAGCGATAAAGGTAGCATTTTTGCAGTGAATGTCAAAAGTATTTGATAATTTTGCAGTCTATGAATATTTCAATAGAGTCAATCAAACGTTCGCTCAGACGAATCTTGAGCCTGTCGGAACACCTCGACCTTGCTGCTGCCGAGGCAAGCATACGTAAGAACATATTTTTCAGGGGCCCGAATGTAATCATCCTTGCCTGTGCAATCATAATAGCCGCTGTCGGACTCAATGTTAACTCCACTGCGGTAATCATCGGCGCGATGCTCATTTCTCCGGTGATGGGTCCTATTATCGGATTCGGATTCGGACTGGGCGTAAACGATACCGAACTGCTCAAGGATTCTTTGAGAAACTACCTTGTTATGGTAGTGATAAGTATCTTAGCATCAGCAATTTTCTTTATCATATCTCCACTGACGCTTGAAAATCCTACCGAGCTTCTTGCTCGTACGACTCCTACCATTTATGACGTGCTTATCGCACTGTTCGGCGGCTTTGCGGGAATGTTGGAGAACTCGCGCAAGGAAAGGGGTACCGTGCTTTCGGGCGTTGCAATCGCAACAGCACTTATGCCGCCTCTCTGTACCGTAGGTTATGGAATCGCAACGCTGAGCACGAAATACATTTTCGGTGCGCTCTACCTCTTTATGATAAACAGCGTGTTTATAGCTCTTGCTACCTTCCTCACTACAAAGTATCTTGGCTATGAGAGCAAGCATACTGACAATCCTTCACTTCGCAAGCACAGTTCGCGTGTAGTTGCCGTGATCGTGATTGCCATGATTGTTCCTTCCCTCATCACTGCAGCTTCCGTCATAAGGCAGAACAACTTTATGATCAATGCAGAGCGCTTTGTCAACGAAAACAAGACACTCGGAAGCAGCTACATCTATGATTACAAAATAGCTTCTGCAAAGAAACCTTATTCCGTAGAACTCTTTGTAGCTGGAGAGAAACTTGATGAGACCGTTGTGGAGATGTTGCTTAAAAGCGCTGAAAACCACGGACTTACAAGAGGTCAGGTTATGATAAGGGATGAGGCTACCATCAAGGGCGAAACCGGCAAGGAAGTATTTAGGGACCTGTATGAGTACTATGACAGGCGCATCCAGGAACTGAACCAGACCATTACCGATCTTCAGGTAGAACTTGCAAGATACAAGTCAGCCGAAGACAGCCTGACCAAGACGGCTGCTCCCGCCCCCGCCGACTCGCTTCAGTAGTCCCGGGGGCGGGCAGGTCCGCATCAAGGCAACACCAAGAAATTTACTGGGTATTTTCTTTTTGGAGAACTGCGAGGACTGGGTTTGAGTAGATTCTCAGGAAGATTTCCCTTACTGCCTTTCTGTCGTAGCGAGACTCTATCTTGTTAAGCTTGTGCTCGATATACTTGTGGAACTTGTCGAGGTCTTCCGGAAGATATTTTTCTCCTTCAAAATCTCTTGTGCCTGACAGCAGGTCAAATGCCATATAGTTGGTCTTCCATAACTTGTAGCCGTCGATAATCCTTTCATCAAGTATGTGCCTGATGGTCTGGTAACGCTCGTTTCCGCTGCAGGCGGCTGCGCGGGCTATCTCTTCATCCGTAAGCGCCTTGCCTATGTTAAGGTGAATGTGTCCCTTGCGCTGACCTATGCCTGTAAGTATGCTGTGCATATCCTCGCGCGGCTTCTTGACATATTTGCCTTCGGTCTGCTTGATGTAAAGTTCCCTTGCTTTCCTGGCATCGCAAGGCTCATATTCGTAGCTGATTGACATAGGGATGATGTTGAGCTCGCGGAAATTCTCTTCGAAGCTCTTTTCTCCGCTCATATCGAACATCTTGAGCAGACCCTGCTCAGTCGTGTCCCAACCGTCTTTGGTCCTTCCCTCCCTCTGTGCAATCCAGACGGAAGAAGTGCCGCTCGTGATGGTCAGCCTGATATATTTTGACAAGGTCTTGGAACTAAGGTACAATTCCCTGGCGCTGATGCCCCTGATGACCTTGATCATACGGTTTGAACGGAGGAGGTCCTCCACGAGCCGGTTCTGGAGCAGGTTGCTGCCTACGCAAAGCTCGACTTCGGAAAAACCGCGGTCAAAGAGCGAGTAGCAGATCAGGCACGGGTCCAGCACTATGTCACGGTGGTTGGATATGGCAAGAAAGCGTTTGCCTTCCAGCTCCTTGAGGTTTTCTATTCCGGAGCAGGTAAAACCTTCGGAAGTCTTGGCGAGGACAGAGTTGACCACATCCACCATCACAACCTTCTGGAACTCGTCTATGCTCTTTACCGATGTAAGCGACTTGTGAAGCGCATTGATTGGAGCATTGGGAAAGAGATATTTGGAGATGACCGGAATCATCGGATGTCTGGCTACCCTTGCAAGGGCGGCGACTGCTTCCTCATCACTGTAGGGACGTATGCTTTCAAATTCAGATAAGTCTATCATTGTACACGGTTTTTATCCGCAAATGCGGGGTTCAGACACAAAATTACAAAAAACACTTCAATTCCGACCTCTTTATTCGCCATTTTAATCGCATATTTTGTATTTTTGTGAGGTTATGGGTAGAAAAAACAAAGAATCAATAATATTGAACGGAGTCCGCATCGAATCTGTTGCCGCAGAAGGCAAGGCAATTGCCCACGTCCATATCGGTGACGATGATCGTGAAGGCGGCTCTTGTGGCCGAGTCATTTTCGTTGAATACGCCGTGCCTGGAGATGTCGTGGACATTCTGGTTACAAAGAAAAAGAAGAATTATGCCGAAGGGCGTGTCATCAGGATTGTAGAGCCCTCCCCTGACAGGCAGGAAGCGTTCTGCAGTCATTTCGGTCTGTGTGGAGGCTGCAAATGGCAACTGCTTCCCTATCATCTTCAGCTTGAGGCAAAAAGGCAACAGGTCTATGACCAGCTGGTGAGAATTGGGCATCTTGATGTGCCGGAGGTTAAGCCGGTAATCGGTTCGGAACAAATACGCTACTACCGCAACAAGCTGGAATTTGCCGCTTCCAACCGCCGCTGGATACTCCCGGACGAGGATGAAGCTGACATTCCTGCCGAAAACCGGCAGGGGCTGGGCTTCCATGTCGGACGCTTCTTTGACAAGGTTCTAGACATCAGCCACTGTTATCTCCAGAAGGAACCTTCCAATGCCATTCGTCTCTTTATCAAGAACTATGCACTTGAGCACGGAATTGGATTCTATGATATGAGGGAGAATCGCGGTCTGCTGCGTACCGTCTTTGTCCGGACGAGCGAGGGTGGTGATGTGATGGTGATTGTGTGCTTCGGAGACGAATCGGACAAGATTTTTCCAATGCTGGATGCACTTGCAGCGCAATTTCCTCAGATTTCATCACTATATTATATAGTCAACCGAAAATGCAACGACAGCATTTCGGACCAGACTCCCCTGCTTTATCGTGGCAACGACGCTATATACGAGACTATGGAGGACCTGCGATTCCGCATAGGGCCCAAATCCTTCTATCAGACAAATGCTTCCCAGGCTCTGGAACTTTACAGGGTAGCAAGGAATTTTGCGGGCCTGAGCGGAACGGAAACTGTCTATGACCTTTATACCGGTACTGGCACCATCGCTCAGTTTGTAGCTCGTCAGGCCGCAAAAGTCATTGGTATAGAATACGTTCCGGAGGCAATCGAAGATGCGGTCCTCAATGCCTCGGCAAACGGAATAACGAACTGCTCCTTCTTTGCGGGAGACATGAAGGACATACTTACTTCTGACTTTATCGCGGAACACGGTCGGCCCGATGTAATGATTGTGGATCCGCCACGAGCCGGAATGCATCCTGACGTTGTCAAAACCATATTGGAAGCCGCTCCTGAGCGGATAGTCTATGTAAGTTGCAATCCTGCTTCGCAGGCGCGTGACCTACAGACATTGTGCACCAAATACAAGATAACTGACGTACAGCCGGTGGATATGTTTCCACATACCATACACGTGGAAAACGTTTGCAGGCTGGTAAAGATTGAAGAATGATATGTTTATAGAAATTGTATTGATAATCGTAGGACTGGCACTCGTGGTTTTTGGCGCTGACTGGCTTGTTGACGGCGCGTCTGCCGTTGCCAGGCGATCAGGAATCAGCGAATTTGTAATCGGACTTACCATAGTTGGTTTCGGAACTTCCTGTCCTGAGCTTGTAGTAAGCGTTACCGGAGCCATTCAGGGCAACGGGGACATCGCAGTGGGCAACGTATTGGGTTCCAACATATTCAACACTCTTCTCATTCTCGGACTTACCGCTGCGATACGTCCGGTCGCAATCACGGATAGCAATCGCAGAAGGGACATCCCTGTAGTCCTGCTGGTTACTCTTCTGGCAGTTGCGCTGGGAATGAACAAAACCATCTTCGGTCTGGGCGATGCAGACTGTTTGGACCGATTGGAAGGTATTGTGTTTCTGCTTCTTTTTGCTGCTTATATGTATATGTGCTTTAAGTGCACGCCTAAGGACGAATTCGACTCGAACGGGGCGGACTCAAACAAGGGGCTCGGGCTCTGGGCCGGGCTTGGACTGTCGCTGGTCGGCATTGCGGCGCTGGTTGTCGGCGGCCGGCTGTTCGTGGACAATTCCGTTCTGGTGGCGCACCGTCTCAACCTTTCGGACAAGTTCATCGCAATAACTCTCCTTGCCTGCGGCACCTCGCTTCCGGAACTTGCAACCTGCATTGTGGCCGCGGTGAAGGGCCGTCAGCAGCTTGCATTGGGAAACGTGCTGGGGTCCAACGTTTTTAACGTACTGCTCATCCTCGGATGCTCGGCTTGCATCTCCCCTATTTCATTTGCGTCCATCAATATCGTGGACCTTTCGGTGTTTGCTGCAAGCTCCCTGCTACTTCTTTTGAGCGCAAGCCTGTATGACAAGAAGAACATCAACAGGATTGAAGGAGTGATATTCCTGTTGTTGTTTGCGGCATATTATGTATGGCTATTTATAAACCATTGATTTTCAGCGATAATATTAAACTCTAGATAATGAAATTATTTGAAAACGTCAAAATCGATCCAACTGGATACAAACTGGTCAATGTCAGGACCGGAAGGATATTCGAGGACGAGGGATGGACACTTGCTGACCCTGAAGATTCCAGCCCTGCCCTTGTGCGTGCCGTATATGACCAGAAGAAGTTCAATCCCAGAGACGATCTGCGAGGCATATACAGATATGCTGACTGGATGCCTGTCAAGAGGATACTCCGCAAAAGCGCTGCCCCTGTGACCTATAAGTCCAAAGGTTTGGCTAACTGGCTGGGACTCAATAATCTATATATCACTTTCTCCGGATGGAACCCGAAGATAGGTGCAAGGATGCAGACCTGCTCGTTCAAGGAAACAGAGGCGTTCAGCATACTTGCGAGAATGGACAGGAAGGAAAACAAGGTCCTTATTGTACAGTCTGCAGGCAATACGGCGAGGGCCTTTGCCCAGGTATGTTCCGACAATGACATTCCTGTCGTAATCTGCATCCCTCAAGACAATCTGCACGATATGTGGTTCCGCCGCAGGCTTTCAAAGTGTGTCAAGGTTGTTGCTGTTCCACACGGATGCGATTATTATGATGCCATTACTCTGGGAGAGAAACTTGCACGCTCTCCTCGTTTCTTCCTTGAGGGCGGTGCCAAGAATGTTGCAAGAAGGGATGGAATGGGCACAACCATACTCAGTTGCGTGGAGAAGATGGGCCGCATTCCTGATGCTTATTTCCAGGCAGTAGGTTCCGGAACAGGAGCCATTGCCGCCTGGGAAAATGCCGAGAGACTAGCTTATGACGGACGCTTTGGTCAGAACAATATGAGGGTTTATGCTGTTCAGAATGCCCCGTTCTCGCTGATGTACGACTCCTGGAAGGCGGATTCCAGGGAACTATTGCCATTGACTCCGGAGGCGGGCCGTCATCAGGCTGAGATTATTCTTGCGAAGGTACTTTCCAACCGTAAACCGCCATACAGCATTGCAGGCGGTCTTTACGATGTGCTGAAATACAGTCACGGAGATATGTATCTTGTTAATAATGACGAGATTGTATGGACTCTGCTCCGCTTCAGGAATCTTGAGGGCTATGACCTTCTGCCAGCTGCTGCTGCAGCAGTGGTCGCACTCGAGAAGGCTGTAAAGGAAGGTGCTGTGGGCAAGGATGAATACGTGATGCTGAACTGTACCGGAGGCGGAACTCTTGCTGCAATGGCCAAGGGCTACCATATGCGTGAACCTGATCTCATCCTCAGTCCCGATCTGGATGCTGATGAGATTATTGCCAAGGTAGAAGCCCTGTTTTAGAAATTGACGGCGATGCCGAAATTTATTGAATAGTACGAGGCGGAACTGACACGTATGTCTTCCGCCTTGATTTTTTCTCCGGTATCGGGGTCGAATATGTCCGGACTGGTTGAAAGAAACCTGAAATTGAGCAGAAAGTCAATGTCCAGCCAGGAAAGCGCGGCTATCCTGTATGCTGTTCCGACGGCTCCAAGCAGTGTGGTTCCGGGTCTTTCCATACAGCTTCCTATGTCAATGGTAAAATAGAGACCGTCGTTGTCCACACCCTTGGGGTGCCAGGACGTGCGGAGAAAAACAGGAAAGATTCTTTTGCCTTCCTCAAGCCCGCTGAATCCAATGCAGGCTGCTGCACTCAGGTTGTCGCTGACATTTGCACCGGCATAGGCATTTACATAGGCATTGAAATGTGGTACGAAACGGGATCCCTCCTCGTTTATCCTGTACCTTTCCGCCGTGAAGTAATTGTAGTGGTATCCGTGGACAAGCAAGGTGCTGCTTCCCCACTCAAGTCCTGTCCTGAATCCCCCTGCAAAGGCGGCTCCGCTGACGAGCATCAGTATGGCTGATATGGCTGCTAATCTTTTAATCATAGGTCGAAACTAATGCTTATCTGAGGGTAAAGGGCTTGATACAGTCCATTTTTGTACCAAGTCAAGTCTTTCTGTTTCAATATCTCATCATCCCTTAAATGCATTCCTGCTTCAAGTTGAGCGGAGAAGTCGATATTGATTCCCTTGTCCGGGACCTGAATGAGCAGACCGAAGCGACAGGTGAGCGTCAGGCATACTCCGGGATTGTTGTTGAGTTTGACAAGGGAACTCACGCTCCTGTCATAGTCGTGGACAAAGCCTGTACTGATGCCGGGTCCGACATAAAGAAGATGCTGGGAAGACCGGTTGTCAAATGCTCCTACAACATTGCATCTGCTGTAGCATATCTTGATGCCCGGATAGTCTGCCCTGTCCATAGGAAGCCCGTATATGTCTGCGTAGACGGTAAGGCAGTCAAATGCATCGCTCCTGCTTCCGGCGTTGAGCAGGGACGTGACTCCAAACCCTTTGGGCGAGCTGAAGATGCCGAGGGTCTGGGCTTCCGTACACGTTGCGGAAAGAATGAACAAAACTGCAGCGAGTGCCAATCTGGTTTTCATAAGGACTTACAAGTTAAACAAATCTTTGATTTTCTGCAACGAAAAATGTAAATTTGCCACCCGATTATATTAATAATGTACTAAAGCCTATGTCTGTTGTTATTAAAGAAGTGAAAAACCGCAGGGATCTTCGTCGCTTTGTCTTATTCCCGGAAAAACTATACAAAGACAACAAGTATTATGTCCCGCCAATCGTATTTAACGAGATGGACACGCTTGACCCTAAAAGCAATCCGGCTTCATCGTTCAGTGACTCAGCGCTTTACCTTGCATACAAGGACGGAGAGATTGTAGGCCGCGTGGCCGCCATAGTAAACCGTCTCGCCAACGAGCAGTGGCAGCACAATGAAGTACGTTTCGGATGGTATGACTTTATCGATGACCGTGAGGTGTCTGCGGCGCTGATGGAAAAAGTTTACGAATTTGGCCGCGCCCACAAGATGGATTCAGTTGTCGGACCTCTCGGTTTTACTGATTTTGATCCCGAAGGAATGCTTGTGGAAGGTTATGAAAGCCTGAGCACAATGGCCCTGATATACAATCACCCTTATTATAAGGATCACGTCGAAGCTATGGGATTCCGCAAGGATGTGGACTGGATAGAGTTCAAGATTACTATCCCTGAACAGCTTCCTGACAAGTTCACGAGAGTTTCACAGATGCTGATGGAAAGGTCTCATTACAAAATCAAGCATCTTACCAGGTCCATCATCAAAAAGGAGGGATATGCAGAGAAGATTTTCAAGATAATCAACGAGACTTACAAGGATCTGTATAACTTCACGGTTCTCCCGCAGGATCTCGCCGACAAATATGTCGGTTTCTACCTTAATCTTGTCGATATGAGGTATATCTCGGTTATCGAAAACGAAGCCGGCGAACTTGTTGCATTCGGAATTGCAATGCCGTCGCTGGCGAGGGTGCTTCAAAAGAACCGCGGCAAGCTTTTCCCGTTCGGTTGGTTCCCTCTTGTCAAGTCACTTTTCTTCAAGCACGACGATGGTGCCGAACTTCTTCTTGTGGGCGTCAAGCCTGAGTTCAGAAACAGCGGAGTCAACTCCCTGATCTTTGCTGACGTGTACAAGAATCTTAACTCTCTGGGTGTGAAATGGGCCGAAACCAATGCCATTCTTGAGACAAACACCAAGAATCAGTCCCAGTTTACCCTCTTTGAGCACGAACAGAAGAAGAGACGCCGCTCATATATCAAAGAGCTTGAGTATTAATTAATAAAACAAGGATGTTAGATAGTAAAACAAAAATGTTAACCCCGCTTCCGGAGCGGATGAGGCCCAAAAATCTGTCAGAATACGTCGGACAGAGGCATCTTGTCGGGCCCGGCTGCATACTCAGGAATATGGTTGACAGCGGCAATCTATCATCCTTCATTCTGTGGGGCCCTCCGGGCGTCGGAAAGACCACTCTTGCCCGCATAATAGCAAGCAGTCTCGATAGAGAATTCTTCACTCTCTCGGCGGTCAGCTCCGGCGTCAAGGAAGTCCGCGAGGTAATAGAGAAGGCGCGCGGACGCAACCTTTTTTCAAAGGCGGCATCACCAGTTCTGTTCATAGACGAGATACACCGCTTCAACAAGGCGCAGCAGGATGCCCTGCTGGGTGCCGTGGAGGACGGTACCGTCGTGCTCATCGGTGCTACGACGGAGAATCCTTCATTTGAAGTGATCACTCCCCTTCTTTCTCGTTGTCAGGTCTTTGTGCTCAAGTCTCTTGAAGCGGATGACCTCAGGACATTGCTCGACCGGGCCATTAGGGAAGATGAGGACTTGAGGAACCGCAATATTGTGCTTGAGCAGACCGAAGCCATTTTGCGCCAGAGCGGAGGCGATGCACGCAAACTGCTCAACATACTGGAAATTGTAGTGGATTCGGTGCCTGCGGACTCCCCTGTTGCAATAACAAATCAGCTTGTCAATTCCTGTCTGCAGGACAATGTGGCCGTGTATGACAAGGATGGGGAGATGCATTACGACATCATTTCGGCTTTTATCAAGTCTGTCCGCGGTTCTGATCCCAATGCTGCGGTTTACTGGATGGCAAGGATGCTTGACGGCGGCGAGGATCCTCTTTTCATAGCGAGACGCCTGTGCATACTTGCAGCCGAAGATATTGGTCTTGCCAATCCGAATGCGCTTCTTCTGGCTGATTCTTGTTTCCGCATCGTTCATTCCGTAGGAATGCCGGAAGCCCGCATCCCACTTTCGGAATGTGCAGTGTATCTTGCATCCAGTCCAAAGAGCAATTCTGCCTATCTTGCCATCAATTCTGCGCTTGAAGAGGTAAAATCAAGCGGTAACCTGCCTGTGCCTCTGTATCTGCGCAATGCTCCGACCAAATTGATGGCTGACCTTGGATATTCTGACGGATACAAGTATGCCCACGATTTTGATGGACACTTTGCGGACCTGGAATTTATGCCGGGAGAACTGTCAGGAAAGGTGTTTTATGAACCTCAGCACAACAAGCACGAAGATACGCTGAAGTCGTATCTTAGCGCCTGCTGGCCGAAGTATTATACAAAGAAATAGATTATCGAGTAATCCCCCGCGCGCGCTTCCATATTGATGCTGCGCATTCCTCCAGTATATTTGAGGAGTTCCTCGGGAAGTCTGACGGACAGTTCCGTATCTGAGTCGGAGAAGTTGCAAATCACGACCGCAGCACCGTGCCCATCGTAGCGTGCAAATGCGAACATATTGTCCCTGTTCCACTTACAGTCATTCTGAAGGTAGCACAAATCCCAGTTTGAGCCCTGTCTCATAAGCGGAGACGCGGCCGTCTGCATCAGTTCAAGATAGCGCCTGTAACAGTCGAGACTGTCCGTATCGGCGGCGTCGTTGAGTTTGATTGCCTTGCCTGTTCTTGCGAAATGTGCAGCCCTGCGTACACCAGAAGGTGAAGTGAAGTCATATATCGATGTCCTGCCGTTGTCTGTTTCGGCGGCATCGTCCATCCATTCCTGTCCGTAATACAACATAAATGACGCTTCATTGAACAGCACGCTGAAAGCAAGTTCTGCCCAAGGGTAGCGTCTGCCGTTGTTCCAAAAGCGGGAGGCAAGTCGCTGTTCGTCGTGATTCTCCAGGAAATTCAGCATTGCACCCTGAATCTCAGCCTGCCATTGCCAATTGGAGGTAAGTGCCGTTGCGGAACAGTTTCCATTTGATATGGCACGCAGTATGTCATAGCTTCCTGACTTGTCGTAAAGTATGTCTATAGAAGAAGTTGACAGATATCTTCTATAGTTTTCCTTTATATAGGTTTCTGCGACAAAAACAAGTCCGGGGAATGCTGAACGCGTCCTCCTTACAACTTCCCCGAGAGCTTCAGCCGATACCAGTTCGACCATATCGCAGCGGAATCCGTCAATGCCCTTGTTTGCCCAGAAGCAGAGTATGTCAACCATCTTGTCAACTGTTGAAGGGTCGTTCCAGTTGACCTTGCGAGTATCTGTCCAGTCACCGTCACAATGGTCGAAACAAGGAAGGTCTCCTGCATAACTGCGGCCTACGTGGTTTGGTATGTAATCTATCATTATCTTGATGCCGGCAAGATGGGCCCTCTTAATCAAAAGCTCAAACTCGTGCATCCTTTTATCTTCATTGTCAGCAAGATATGGATTGACATCATACCAATCAATGATAGCATAAGGGCTACCCGGGCAGCCCTTTGTAAATGGGGTTCCGCTTTCGTGTCTCGGAACGCCAGTGAGCCATAGGTAATCAACGCCAAGTGTCTTGAGATATGAAAAAGCTTTGCCGGTCCAATCCGAAAAATGACCTTTTCCCCACAAACGGGGCAACGCTTGATAAATAATCTGTTTCATAGAACAAATTTAATATTTTTCAGCAAGATGAAAAAATTAAACTGCGTCAGATTTGGAAAAGAACACCTATTTCTTCTCATTTCAGCACCTTCTATTCAGACAGATACCTGACCACTTCAAGTGTCAGGAAGATGATATTGTTCAATACTGTACAGTTGGAAGACTAGAAAGGATATCCAATTCCGAAATGCAGGGCAAGACTCTGGGTATTAAGCCATTGTGAAGGGCCTATCCAGCGCTGCCCTACATCTCTTCCCGGGTCGTATGCCTTGACGCCAAGGTCGAGACGCGCGACGATCAAGTCCAGGTTTATTCTGACACCGAAACCCCAGTCGGCAGCTATGGTCCTCAGCAAGTCCAGTTTTTCGGATTTGAGGTTCCATACGTTGCCGGCTTCTGCAAACAGGGCACCCTCAATTTTCCAGAACATCTTGAAACGGAATTCGACATCGGCCTCAAGCTTGAAGTCTCCTGTCTGGCTCGGGATGGTGAAAATCTGGCTCTGCTTGGAGTCGCCGGGACCCAGGGTTCTTGCCTGCCAGCCGCGCATACTGCTCGCGCCGCCACAGTAGAATTGTTCCTCGAAAGGCAGGTAGCTGGAGTTGCCGTAGGCGTGTCCGGCTCCGATATCCAGGCGTGTGGCTATGCTGTTCTGCGCGTCTCTGCCTACCCGAAAGGTCCTGCCCAGCGTGAGCTGTCCCCTGATGTACTGCGTGTAAGGTGCCCCGAGTATCATTGCCTGACCGTCTTTGCCCGTAGGCATAAACCGGCGGAAAAGGCTGAGGAAGTTGCCGGAGAGACTCAAGTTGAGCCTTTCGTAGCTATATGACTCCTTCGGAACCAGTTCGGTACTTGTTGTATGGTAAATGAATCCGTTCAATCCTGCATCGAAATGACTGCTGTAGGTATCGTGCATAAACGGATTGTGTGACAGGTTTTCTTCAAATTCAGGATCCACCCGGCTCAGTCTTACGAAGGTAGCGCTCAGAGGGAAGAATTGGCAGAAAATGTTGTTATGGAAGCGCCAGTTGTAGCCGTAGGCGACATTGGCGACGTTTCGGGTAAATTCCGGTCTGCTCTGGAAATTATAGGAAGCCATTATGTCGGTTCTCGGAATGTTGGAGCCGGCAAATACGCTTGTAGGCAGTCCGAGGAAACGGGGCAGGCTCAGGGTGGCGTTTACACCCAGTTCGGTAGAATTGACCTTGTCTGAAGGCCGGTACTGGAAATTGCCGTTAAAACCTATGTTGAGCGACTCCCCGCCGTGGAAGATGTTCTTGTGATACCAGCTGATCTGTGGAGAGATACCAATGAGCGCAGACGAGCTGTAGGACAGTTCGCAGTTGAGTTTGGAACCCTGACGGTTGGACTCGGCAAGCCTTATGTTGCAGTCAACCAGAGCCGAGTCGGACTGAGAAAGCTCCATAGTGACGCCATTGAATATCCTCAGAGAAGAAAAGCGGTTGTATGTTGTGTTGACAATGTCGTCGCTGAAGGTCATTCCAGGTTTTATCAGGTTATATCCCTTTAGGATGTTTTCACGGAAAGGCACTGATTCAGAGTGGCTTATGCTAACGTTTCCGAAACTGAACCTGGAAATGGGCCCGTCTTCTTCCGGACTTTCGTTTCGGGTATAGCCCTTGATCGCATATTCCATTTTGACAAAACCCGGAGTCAGGGTGTCAACGGAAAAGAAGTAGTTGTTCTTGCTGAAGTCAAAATAACCTTTGTTGCGCAGCAGTTCGGCACTGCGCTGGCTTTCCTGTTCGAGAATTTCTTCGGAAAGGAATTGTCCGGTCTTGAGCAACTGACCGAGAGTGTCGGCAAAAAAGTCCGCCTCGAAGTCAGGGTTGCCCCCCGGAAGCTTGTAAACTATGCTGTCTATGCGGTAGCGCCTGCCAAGTGTAACGATGTAATCCACCGTTGCCAATCCTTTCCCGGTGATTACCTGTGCATCGACGTTAGAGTCGTAGTAACCTAAATATTCCAGCCTCTTCCTGATATTCTGCTTGGAACTTTCGACAAGGGATGGATTAAAAACCACCGGCGCCCTGCCGAGTTTTTCGAACAGCCTGTCAAATAAGCCGCCCTTGCCTGAGGAAAGGTTGTAAACCAGGAGTCCTGGACTCCAGGGATCAGCCTGCTGCCTCACGTACTGCGAAAGCTGGGATACTTTAAAATCAGGGTCGTTTACAATGCTGATCCTGTTTTCCTTAAGTCTGTACTGGCCCTCCTGAAGCACCCTTGTGGTACTGCAGGAAGCGAGAATGAGTATCAGCAGAGTTATGATTGGACTTTTATGTTTCATTTCGGGCGGCAGAATTGGGAAAGACAGACTGCTGTAGCTACGGCAACGTTGAGCGATTCCGCTGCAGAGCCCGCGGCTTTAGGTATAAGAATCCTGCGGCTGACCCCGGCGGCGCAGGCGTCGCTGATCCCGTGCGATTCGTTGCCCATTACTATCAGGGCATCAGAGGAAAGCGGAGTGGAGTAGATGTCATCTCCGTCAAGGAAAGTGCCGTACACTTCCCTGCCGCCGCTGCGGAAGTTCCTGCAGAGCCCGGGAATGTCGGTATATGCGAAATTGCAGCGGAAAAGCGATCCCATAGTCGATTGGATTACCTTGGGATTGTACAGTTCGACGCTGTCCGGAGAGGCAAATACAGCCTTTACCCCGAACCAGTCCGCCGTGCGAATGATGGTTCCCATATTTCCGGGGTCGCGCACTCCGTCTAGAGCGAGATAAAGACCCGGAGCAGCCGTATCAGGAAGCGTTTCCTTTTTCCGCAGAACCGCAAGCACCGGGCTTGGACTGCTCAGGGAACTGATACGCGCCATAGCGGCATCACCTATCATATCTCGTCTCCAGATGGAAACCGGTTCGTAGCCTGAGGCAAGCGCTTCACCAAGCATTTTTTCTCCTTCCACGACAAAAAGTGAGAGTTTGTCGCGGTATTTTTTCTCGGAAAGCGAGCGTATCAACTTTATTTCTGCGTTTGTAAGCTGCATAACACACAAAATTAATCAATTCTTTTTATATTTGTAGGTAACAATTATCAAAAACCGGAACAATAATGGGTAAATTTGTAGTAACCACAAGGAAGAACGGAGATTTTCAGTTCGTTCTCAAAGCAACCAACGGACAGGTCATTCTTTCAAGCCAGGGCTATTCAACCAAGGCAAACTGCCTCAACGGCGTAGAGTCTGTCAAGAAGAACAGCCAGATTGAGGACCGTTTCGAAATCAAGGAAGCAAAGGATGGCAGCCCATTCTTTAACCTCAAGTCATCAAACGGACAGATCATCGGCTCCAGCCAGATGTATTCTTCCGAGCGCTCAATGAAGGAAGGCATTGCTTCAGTTATGAAAAATGCTCCCGAGGCCGAGGTTGTAGAGGAACTCGAACAGTAAGATTCCCGGATTCTGCAACCTGACTGGGTGACAGTCCGACAATGGTCTGTCACCCTTTCATTTAAGTAAGATGAAAGAAATAAACTCCTTCTTCAAATAACCAGTTCTAAGCAAAGCAATGGTCAGGATATACTGCAAGAATACCGGAACCTTCAAGGAATTTCCCGAAGGAACCACCCTGCTGGATATGGTGGATCAATTTGAGTTCGACAAGCCTTACCAGATTATCTCCGCAAAGGTAAACAACGTCTCCGAAGGACTCAAGTTCAGGGTTTACAACAACCGTGACGTCGAATTTCTTGACTACAGGTCATATAGCGGACGCAATGTTTACAGCCGTTCGATATGCTTTCTTCTGTACAAGGCTGCACGGGATATTTTCCCGGACTGCAAGCTTGTGATACGCAGGCCCATTTCCAAGGGCTATTTCTGCAAGCTCGAAAAGGGCGACGGCAGTCCGGTTTCCGAAAGCGAACTAGGTCTGCTCAAGGAAAGGATGGAGGCTATCGTCTCGAAGGACATCCCCTTCCGCCGGCACGACGTGCAGATTGAGGAAGCGATCAGCCTTTTCCGCAGCCTTGGTCATCTTGACAAGGTAAGCCTGCTCGAGACTTGCGGAGAGGTTTACGTGACCTACTACACGCTTGGCAGCACCGCAGATTATTTCTATGACGTTCTTGTCCCTAGCACCGGTTATCTGAGGATATGGGACATTTCTCCGTTTAACGGAGGAATTCTCCTGAGGGTTCCTGACAGACACAACCCCGAGCAGCTCGCCCCGTTCCGGGACCAGCCTAAAACTCTGGACGTTTTTGAGGAGACTCTCAGATGGAACAGAATAATGGGCCTGGACAATGCAGGTGACGTCAACCGTGCCTGTGCGTCCGGCAAGGCTTCGGACCTGATTCAGATCGCCGAGGCTCTTCAGGAAAAGAAGATAGTCCAGATTGCGGAAGAGATCGAGGAACGCTACAACTCCGGCTCCGGTGCGCGCATAGTGCTGATTACAGGTCCTACAAGCAGTGGCAAGAGCACATTCTGCAAGAGGTTGAGCGTCCAGCTTATGGCTTGCGGACTCAGGCCGGTTTCATTCTCGACTGATGATTACTTCGTCAACCGGCTCGACACTCCAAAGCTCCCCGACGGCAACTATGACTTTGACAATTTTGAAACGGTTGATCATCGCTATCTGCAGGAAGACGTCATCAAACTCCTTGCAGGTGAGGAAGTTGAAGTGCCCGAATACAATTTTGTCACCGGCATCCGCGAGATGAACGGCAAGCGTCTCAAGCTTGCACCGGGCTCAATCCTGTTGATCGAGGGCATTCATGCGCTCAATCCTGCGCTTCTCGACAAGGTCCAGGACAATGTCAAATTCCGCATATTCATCAATACCATCACCAGCATCTCGCTGGATGAGCACAATTGCATCCCGACCAGCGACAACCGTCTCCTGCGGCGCATTGTAAGGGACTATAACAAAGGAGCTTACTCCGCCAGGGAAACAATCGCGAACTGGCCTGACGTCAGGCGTGCGGAAGTCAAGTGGATATATCCTTACCAGGAGGACGCCGACGTGCTGTTCAACTCCGCCTATCTGATAGAATTTGCCGTTCTCCGCAATCACGCCGAGGGAATCCTGCGGACGGTGCCGAAGAATTGTCCCGAATACAGCGAAGCCCGCAGGCTGCTGCAGTTTCTGCACTACTTCGTTCCGGTTTCGGACAAGGAAATACCGCCAACCTCATTCATGCGTTCGTTCATAGGCTAAAATAAGAGACCGACCCTTTTCAGAGTCGGCCTCTTGTCTATTCAGCTTGTCTTGCCCGTTTACTTGATGTGTTCGAGCTGAAGCGTTTTGGTGGTCTGGTCACAGACCTCGGTAGGTCCCCAGTACTGGATGGCGCCAGGGTAAACGTATTCGGTGTTGATTGCCCATGAGTCGCGGTGAGCGGCGAAGAACTTGAAAGGTTCGCCTTCGAGCTCTACAAGGGCCTTGCGGATTACCGGCTTCATTTTGCCATTGCGCTTCTCAAGGTTCATCATCATCGTGATAGGAACTCCACCTGCAATCCACTCCTCGGCAGGAGCCGTAGTGTTGCTGATAACGGACATATAACCGGTCTTGCCGCAGGCAATAAGCCTTGAAGCATTGTAACCAAGTGAATAGCAGTAGTCTGCATCAAAGTTAGAAGGAGCTGCGCAACGACCCTCATAGCCGAAGAAGTGATGCTGGGCTGAGAATTTGCCGCAGTATTTGCCCTCTGCCTTCATTTCGGAAAGCCTCTTCGCAACCATTGAAGAGAGAAGTTTCTCGGTCTCGATGAGGGAAACCTGTACGTTGCCGTGTGGATCCCTGTCAAGAGCAAGCTGCCTTGCAACTCCGTCAGGAAGGCTGTTGAAAGTAGCGAGATTATCAGCGGAGAGATGAGCCTTTACATAATCGATGACCTCCTCGCGGGCAACTGAAGCAGCCTCCTCGGTAGCAAGGGTGTCGTTGAGCTCAGCGATGAGTTTCTTGATTGCAGGAATAAACTCGATAAGTCCCTCAGGAATAAGGACGGTACCGAAATTGTTGCCGTTAGCTGCACGACGGGCAACGATCTCTGCGATGTAGTTCACGATATCGTCAAGGCTCTGCTTTTTGGCTTCCACCTCCTCTGAGATGAGACAGATGTTAGGCTGGGTCTGAAGAGCGCACTCGAGAGCGATGTGTGAAGCGCTGCGGCCCATCAGCTTGATGAAATGCCAGTACTTGCGAGCGGAATTGCAGTCCCTCTCGATGTTTCCGATAAGCTCGGAATAGGTCTTGCAGGCGGTATCGAAACCGAATGAAGTCTCGATCTGGCTGTTCTTGAGGTCACCGTCAATTGTCTTTGGACAACCAATGACCTGAACACCGTAATTCTTTGATGCATAATACTCTGCAAGAACGCAGGCGTTGGTGTTGGAGTCGTCTCCACCGATAATCACGAGAGCCTTGATGCCAAGTTCGCGAAGAATCTCGATACCCTTTTCGAACTGCTCGGTCTCTTCGAGCTTTGTACGGCCTGAACCGATGATGTCAAATCCGCCAGTGTTGCGGTATTCGTCAATAAGAGCATCATCAAACTCGATGTACTTGTGGTCAACAAGTCCGCCCGGGCCCATAAGGAAGCCATAAAGCTTGTTGGCAGGATTGATTGCCTTTACACCGTCATAAAGACCTGAAATGACATTGTGTCCTCCCGGAGCCTGTCCGCCGGAAAGGATGATACCCACGTTGAATGACTGGCTGTCTGCGCTGCCTCCATCGGCGAAACGGACTACCGGCATTCCGTAGGTGTTAGGGAAAAGTGCCTTGATTTCCTCCTGATTGCCCACTGACTGGGTAGCTGCGCCCTCAACTGCCTTTACAGCACCCTTGAGAGCCTTAGGAAGCTTCGGCTGGTATGCAGCGCGAGCTACCTGAAGATTGGATTTGACTGACATAATGCAATATGTGATGTTTAATGTTTTCGGGGTACAAATATACACAAATTCTGTCATTTCTTTTGGAGATAATGATTATCTTTGTAAACTATGGATGCAACAACGGCAAAAGAAAGGATAGAAGAGCTACGGAGACAGCTGGACGAGTACAACAGGCGTTATTACGTGGACAACTCACCGGTTGTCAGCGATTATGAGTTTGATATGCTGATGCACGAACTCGAGTCGCTGGAGGCGGCGTTTCCGCAGTTCTCCAGCCCCGACTCCCCTGCCGCCAGGGTAGGTTCGGACCTTTCCGACTCCCGCCCGCTCACCGGCTCCGTCCGCGAAGGCTTCGTCCAGAGGCCCCATCGCTATCCCATGCTCTCGCTGGGCAACACTTACAGCATAGGAGAGATTGAAGAATTTGCCCTTCGGGCGGACAAAATCCTGCAGTCGGAACCGTTCAGCTACTGCTGTGAGCTCAAGTTCGACGGCGTTGCTATCTGCCTCAGCTACAAGAAAGGCGTTTTGCATCAGGCGCTTACCCGCGGAGATGGAGTCAAGGGCGACGATGTGACCGCCAACGCGCTCAGGATTGCTTCCATTCCGCACAGGCTGCACGGCGATTTTCCGGATGAACTGGAAATCAGGGGCGAGGTCCTGATGCCTTTCAACGCATTTCGCGAACTCAACCGTCAACGCGAACTGGACGGAGAGCAGCCCTTCGCAAACCCGCGCAATGCAGCTTCCGGCTCGCTCAAGCTGAGTAATCCGGACGAGGTGGCGGAGAGAGGGCTCATCTGCACCCTTTATCATATACCCGCGCAGAGTGTCACTTTCCCTACCCATTCGGAAGCCCTCGACAAGGCCGCTTCCTGGGGCCTGCCGATAAGCGAAAACCGCAAGATCTGCCGCAACATCGACCAAATCAAGGACTATATACATTACTGGGACAGCGCCCGCAGAGAACTGCCTTTCGCGACCGACGGAATCGTGATCAAGATAAACGAACTCAGCGCGCAGAGGGAACTGGGCTATACCGCCAAGTTCCCACGCTGGGCAGTAGCATACAAGTTCAAGGCGGAACAGGTCGTTACGAGGCTGGAAAGCATTGATTATCAGGTAGGTCGCACTGGAGCGGTGACTCCTGTAGCCAATCTTGTCCCGGTTCAGCTCGGAGGAACTGTCGTCAAGCGCGCAACACTCAACAACCAAGACCAGATGTCCCTGCTGGACATACACATAGGCGATTACGTAAAACTTGAAAAGGGCGGCGAAATAATCCCCAAGATTACAGGCGTGGACCTTGCTCGAAGGGGGCCGGACGCAAGGCTTCCGGAATTTCCCCGCAACTGTCCCGACTGCGGCACTCCCCTGGTCCGCGAAGAAGACGGCGCCCGCTGGTTCTGCCCCAATGCAGACGGCTGCCCGATGCAGATAAAGGGTCGCATCGAGCATTTCATCTCACGCAAGGCAATGGACATTCTCGCCGGAGAAGCTACGGTTGCGCAACTATATGAGGCGGGACTTGTCAAATCTCCGGCAGACCTCTATGAGCTTAACATAACCCGGTTGACCTCACTCGAAGGCTGGCAGGACCGTTCGGCAAGGAACTTCCTGGACAGTCTCGCCCAAAGCCGCAAAGTTCCTTTCGGAAGAGTGCTTTATGCGCTGGGAATCAGACATATAGGCGAGACTACCGCCAAGGCGCTCGCAAAACGCTTCGGAAGCATTGAGGCACTTGAAGCAGCAGGCAGGGAGGAATTGCTCGAGGTCAGGGACATTGGCGAGGTCATTGCAGACAGCCTGAGTTCCTGGTTCGCGGACAGCGCCCACCGAACGGAAGTCCAGAGGCTCAAGGCCGCCGGTCTGCAGTTCTCGCTTGCGGAAGGCAGCACCGGCCGCTCGTCTGCACTCGAAGGCAAGGTCATCGTCATCTCGGGCAATTTCAGCATCAGCCGCGAGGATATGAAAACGCTGATAGAAAGCCACGGAGGGAAGAATTCTTCTTCGGTCAGCAGCAAGACTTCCTTTTTGCTGGCGGGCAGCAAACCGGGACCGGAGAAGCTCAGGAAATGCGAGTCGCTCGGGGTGCCGGTCATTGACGAAGGGCAGTTCAGGGCTATGCTGCCGCAGCAGGAGGTCGCTACTGCAGAGGGGCCTGCCGAAGGAGAAACTGCTGCAAACGGGGAGGAAACCCTCGTTCAATTGGAACTTTTTTAGATGAAACTTATTAAGAACAACATACTTGACAGCTTGTCCATACTGTTCACGAACAGGATATGGAGCTTCTCTCCGGAAGGTTATTCCAAGCCTTTCGTACGGCTCGTGCGCTTCGTCAAGCTGCTCAGGGTTACCCTTGACTCCTTCTTCGAATACAAAATGGGCTTCCAGTGCGTTGCACTCAGCTATTTTGTAGCGCTCGCCATCATCCCGCTCGCCACAACCATTCTGGCGATTTCCGGCGGCATAGGACTTTCGGACAAAATCAGAGAGATACTCATCAACTTCATTCCAAATCATCCCGAAATTACGGGCGCTCTCCTTGGCAAGGCCAACGACATACTGGCGCAGGTCAGCAGCGGAGGTATTGGAGTCGTATCGGCGCTCTTCTTCCTTTGGACCATATTCTGGATGATGTTCCAGGTAGAAAGGGTCTTTAACAATGTCTGGGGCATACGCAAGATTCCGCGCAAGTTCTACACCCGCATAGGCTACTATATACTCCTGACCTTACTCATTCCGTTCATCGTGCTGCTCTTCGGTACCGGACTGGTGTTTTACACCAACATCACGAATCTCATAGGTATCGATATGTCAGGGATACGCGGATTCAGCAAGTTTATGGGCTATTCGGGATTTTACATACTTGCAGTCGGACTGATGTCGGTTATGTACAAATGCATACCCGCGACTTTTGTCCGCTACAGATATGCCATCAGGGCTTCGCTCTTTTCTGCAATGGTCTTTACCCTTTTCCAGTATCTCTATCTGGAAACCCAGGTGTTTGTGGCGAGGCTGAATGCGGTTTATGGAGTGATTGCGGCCATACCACTGTTTATGATGTGGCTGAATTTCAGTTGGCAAATAATCATTTTCGGAGCGCAGCTTTGCTTCGGAATGCAGAATATCGATACTTATAAGACATTACCGGAGAGCAAGATATGAGTTTCAGTGAGTTTACCAAAGAAGATTATGACCTGATACGCAGGTCCTACGAAGCTCTGATGCCAAAGGTCAGAAAGCGCTGTCGCGACGAAGAAGAAGTCGCGGTGGTGGAAAAGGCCTTTGAATTTGCCAATGCCGCCCACAGGAACATCAGGCGGCGTTCAGGCGTTCCTTATATCATACACCCCATAGAAGTGGCCGGTATTGTCGTCGAGGAGATAGGTCTCGGCTACAAGTCGATAACCGCCGCCCTGCTTCACGACGTTGTCGAGGATACCAACAATACAGTTGATGACATACGCAACCTCTTCGGTGACAAGGTGGCGCAGCTAGTTGACGGATTGACCAAGATCAAATCCGTGCTCAGCCGCAACGAAAGCCTTCAGGCAGAGAATTTCAAGCGTATCATGCTGACCCTCGGCGATGATGCCAGGGTGGTGCTCATCAAGCTCGCGGACCGTCTGCACAACTGCCGCACCATCGAGTATATGCCCGAGCACAAGAGAGATAAGATACTTTCCGAGACCATGTATCTGTTCATCCCTCTCGCCCACCGTCTGGGACTCTACAGCATCAAGTCCGAGATGGAAAACATATGGCTCAAGTGGAAGGAACCGGAAGAATTCCGCAACATATCCAATCTCATCGACGAGAACATCCGTGGGCGTGCCGGGGAGATGGAGCAGTTCGTCAAGCCTATCGAGGAGGCGCTTTCAGCAAAGGGCTACCGTTTCGAACTCAAGAAGAGGGTAAAGACGCCTTATTCCATCTGGTACAAGATGAAGACCAAGCACGTGCCGTTCGAAGAGATTTACGACATATATGCTGTCAGGATCATATACGAGCCGTCGGTGGAAGGGGACGTCAATGCCGAAAGGATGGATGCCTATGCCATATTGACCATACTGACAAGCATTTACCCGCAGTTGCCGGGGCGTTTCCGCAACTGGGTGCTGCACCCGAAGTCCAACGGTTACGAGGCGCTCCATTGCACGCTGATGAGCCGGGGAGGCGTCTGGATCGAAGTCCAGATCCGTTCGCGAAGGATGGATGACATCGCCGAAAAGGGAATTGCCGCGCACTGGATGTACAAGCAGCACGGCTACAGTTCGGAAAACGATACCGAAATGGACAGGTGGCTGGAGCGCATACAGGAGATTCTGGGCAGTCAGGACGTCAATTCGCTCGAACTGCTGGACATCATTCACTCCGATCTGGTTTCCACCGACATAGTTGTCTTTACCCCAAAGGGGGAACAGAAGTCCATAGTCAACGGCAGCACCGCCCTGGATTTTGCCTACCTGATACACAGCCGAATAGGAAAC
Organism: Bacteroidales bacterium; assembly: GCA_004556005.1. Classification (GTDB taxonomy): domain Bacteria; phylum Bacteroidota; class Bacteroidia; order Bacteroidales; family UBA932; genus Cryptobacteroides. Next base: position 28,835 of record SFJA01000016.1, read on the forward strand.
AACGCAATCGCGGCCAAGATAAACCGCAAGCTCGTTCCGCTTTCCCAGACCCTCAAGGCAGGCGACCAGGTGGAAATCATCACTGCGGGCAACGCCCACCCGAAAGTCGAGTGGCTGCAGTTCCTCGTGACCCGCAACGCCCGATCCAGGGTCATCGACTATTTCAGGGAACAATTCGACCATTACGAGCAGTACGGCAGGCAGGTCTTTGAAGAACGTCTCGCCGCGATGGGGCTCAAGCCCGACCGTAAGATAATCAGGCGCTTCCAGGAGCGCTTCCAGCTCAGCGACGTGCACGAACTCTACTTCCGCATTGGGCTTGGTATGGTCAGTCCGGAAGAATTCTGCCGCGTAGTGGCATCCTGCAAGGCTATAGACGAAGGCCGCATCAGCCGGGTGCTGACCAGCAAGGGGGACGACGGGACCCGCCGCTACGTGATGGCCGAATGCTGCCATCCGATTCCGGGAGATCCGGTGGCCGGTTTCCTGCGCGATGACGGCACGGTCGTTGTGCACAAGAAGTCCTGTCCCGAAGCTGAACAGTTTGCTTCCAAGCACGGCAATACTATGGTCAGGACCGAGTGGCTGCTGCGTGATGACGAATATCCTATCAGAGTGTCAGTCAAGGGCTTGGATAGAATTGGCCTGCTTAACGAAATCACCCAGTGCATCTCGCTCAGGATGGAAATCAATATGCGCAAGCTGGTCCTCGGCTGCCAGGATGGCATCGTGGAAGGATATATAGAAATGTTTGTAACCGACAAGAGTATGCTCAACCAGATGATAGATGAGTTGCGTAAGATTCCGGGCATACGGGATGTCGTAAGAACCGATATAATGTAAGATGAAAAAGGCAAACCTCATACTTGCTGCAGCGCTTGTGGCGCTCTTCGCTCCCCTGCTGCTGGTGCATTCCTGCGCCAACACGACCCAGTCGCCAACAGGCGGACCGAAGGATACCATTCCACCGTACATCGTTTATATCAATCCCCTGCCCGGCACTGTGAACGTTCCGTTGAAGGATGCCAGGTTCTATTTTGAATTTAACGAGTATGTCAAGATCAAGGACCCGAAGAACATAGTCCTCTCCCCTCCTCTTTCCAAGCCGGTAAAGAGCAAACTCAAGGGCAAGGGTCTGGTGCTCAGTTTCGAAGAGGCGCTTGACAGCAATACGACATATACCATCAGCTTTACCGATGCCATCACGGACAATAACGAGGGCAATCCATTTGCAGGATTCTCCTATGTTTTTTCGACAGGTAAGAGCATAGACTCCATGCTGGTGACGGGTACGGTGCGTGACTGCAATACACTCAAGCCTTTCAAAAATGCCACTGTGATGCTCTATTCGGATCTTTCCGACTCGGCTGTATTTCTCAAAAGGCCGGTTGCCGCTGCCAAAAGCGACGACTGGGGGTACTTCTCCCTTCCTTTCGTGAAGGATACCACTTACAGGATATACGCTATCAAAGACAGCGACGGAAACAATATCTATGATCCTGAAAATGACCTTATTGCGTTTATTGACTCGCTGATAAGGCCAAAGCTTGTCTCTTATGACACCATACCGGAAATGCTCAAGTACGATATGAAGGATACCTTGAACTGCGAGGCGAGAATCAGTGAACACGAACTTCTGCTTTTCAGGGAAAAGCCGACCAAGCAATACCTGCGCAACAGCGGAAGGACAGGCGAAAGGAGCGCATTTATCTCATTCCAGGCTCCGTATGCCTGGATAGACTCGCTCTGGGTTCCCGGTTACCGCGCGGATCAGATTATCACCCAGTTCAATGCGACTCAGGACAGTCTCCTTCTTTGGCTGAACAATATTTCATCCCACGGTCCGGATACCCTGCATTTATTTGTAAACTATCGCAAAACCGATGATTCCACCGGCGTGCTTACTCCTGATCTCGAGCATCTCAGACTCGTGGAGGAAGGCGGCCGCAAGCAGTATTCGCGGGTTGACTATAGCGTCAAGCGCACCCACGCAGATTCAATATGCAAATTTACCCTTGAGGCAAAACCCGAAACCTTCGAGCAGACCGGCTTTGTGCTCAGTTTCGAGCTGCCTCCGGTGAACATAGATTTTGCAGAAATGAAGTACCGTTATCTCAACCCGAGACAGAAGGAATCATCCGGAACCTTCACTTATGAAAGGGACAGTACTGACCTGAGGACATATTATATCAGGCCTAATGACAAGATCCTGCCGGGTTACGAGTATTTCCTGAAGATTCCTCAAAATACACTCAGGGATATTACCGGATGGCAGAACGACAGTACGGAGTGCCGCGTGTCCCTGCCGAATGACGAGAGTTCAAGCACGGTTCACCTTGCCTTGCAGAACGTTGGTGGCAAGGTCATCGTTGACCTTATGGAAGGTAAGAGCAGCAAGGCCTCAAGAACCTTCGTTGTTGACAAGGACTGTACCATCGATATTAAATACCTCAAGGAAGGAAAGTATTCCATAAGGATTACCGACGACTCCAACTGCAACTCCATCGTCGATACAGGCTCTCTGCTTGAGCACAGGCAGCCGGAAAAGGTGGTTTTTGTTAAGTTCGGCAGTCAGGATTATCTTGATATACCGCCTAGTGCCGACATTGTACAGACAATTGACGTAAAAACCGTTCTTGGTAAATGAAACGACTGATACTGATACTTTCGCTGGTCTTTTTCTCATCGTCCTGGTGTGCTTTTGCGCAGGGCCGTTTCAGGTCTGAGAAAGACAGTCTCAAATATGCCACCGTGTCTCCGAAACTCCTTGATGACAATTTCCTGGACACCGTAAAGGTGCACAAGAAGTTCCTTATCAACGACTATTCCATGATAGGCGTGAACTATGGAGTGACCTTCGGCAATTTCATGTTCAGTCCGTCCAGGCACAACAGGGCCT
>SFJA01000080.1 GCA_004556005.1 Bacteroidales bacterium
GTCCTTTGTGTCTCCCAGGATGACGTAAGGGTGATATACTCCTCTTGCGTAGTCAATGTCCTGTTCCAGCTTTTCGCGGGTTATCTGTGCGCCCGCGCTGAAAGATAACATAAGCAGGGCTGTAGCCAGCAGCCCTGCATACAAGGTTTTCTTCATATTGTGAGTCTGTCTCATTTATGAAAGGTCATCGCTGTGGCTGAGCAGGTATTTCTCAGCCTCCTCGCTCCACAATCCCTTGTGCTCCTTGCAGATGCGGTCGAGCTCGGCGTAAACCGGATTCTCCGCAGCCTTGGAAGCGAATTCGCTTATTGCGGTCAAAGGCATATTGATGTGCGTGTAGATCAGCTTCTTGCCTCCCGGAATGGACGGCAGGTTGAGTGTGGTGTCGATTACCGCATTGAGTCCGCCGATGTGGGTTACCAGTCCGGCAGGGTCCATTCCCTTGCCCATCAGGTGGAGGGCCTCCTTCATATCGTCCGTGTTGCCTCCGCTCGTTCCGACGATGTGGGTGGCGGCATAATGCACGTTATAGAAGTTGAGAGGCGCCTTGAAGTCGGATTTGCCCGGGCCTGAGAAGAAGTTGAGGCAGCCGTCAAAAGCGAGTATGCTGTCCGCCTGCTCGATGACTGCCGGAACCGGAGCCATAACAACCACGTCGTCGTAGCCTGTCCCGCCGCTGATACCCATCAGCAGTTCAGTTGCGTTGTCCACCTTGGTGTTGACGTAGTGCAGCTCTATGCCTCTGGAAGCGGCGAATTCGACCGTGTAGAGAGATGCTGCGCGGTCAAGCCTTGCCTGGTCTATGTCGGTTACCACAAAGAGCGAAGGCCTGCGGTCCTCGCGGTGGAGAACGTAGTTGATGCAGGCAAGTCCCATAGGGCCGACGCCGGCGAGCAGGGCAAGCTTTCCGTTTTCCTTTATTTCCATCTTGTGGACATAGGATCCCGGAGTCGTGTGATAGTTGGCGTGCATAGCTCCCACAACGCAGCTGAGAGGCTCGCTGAGGGATGCCGGATAAAATGCCTCGCCGTGGTATGGCAGGAGGCTACCGGTTTCCATAACTTCGCGTGGGATAATGATATAGGTGGCATCACCTCCTATGTACCGGTACGAATACCCTGGTGCGCTCAGTATGCCGACAGGGCCGCCCTCGTAATTGAGAGCCGGCTGGATGGAGAATTTGTCGCCGGGCTTGAAACTGTCTTTCCATTTCTCGCCGACCTCCACTATCTCACCGGCGAATTCGTGTCCGATGATAGTCGGGTTTTCGGCAATGTCGTTCGGAACCCTTTTGTGGTCGCTGCCCTGATGGGCGGCCTTGTATGAGGACATGCAGATGCTGTCGCTCACCACTTTTGCAAGGATCTCGTCGTCCTTTATCTGTGGAAGTTCAAACTCCTCTAGTCTGAGGTCATCTTTTCCGTATAGACGTACTGCTTTGGTTTTCATATGATTATAGTGTTAATTCCATTATGACAGCATTACCTGCCCTCCGGTGACCGGAATGGCCTGACCGGTTTCTCCGGTCTGTTCGATTGCGTAAAGTATGGCCCTGCATACGTCAACCGGGTTGCAGCCCTTGCGCATAGGCACCTTGCCGAGATAGTATTCCCTCACATCCTCCACGGTCTTTGCTCCCGGAACCTTGCCGGCATTAAGATACTGCACGAACAGTCCCTTTTCAGGGTCGCTCCAGAGCGGTCCGTCGAGGTAGTTGCCCGGGCATATAGCATTGACCTTGATGTTGAACGGGGCAAGTTCGAGCGCAAATGACTGGGTGAGCCCGATGCCGCCGAATTTGCTTCCTGCATAGGCATAGTTGGCCTTGCTGCCTTCCAGTCCGCTCTTCGAGTTGATCTGAATGATGTCCGCAAAGTACTCCTTGTCGTGGGCAGTCTGTATCTTCATCACGTGGCTTGCCACCTTTGCGCAGTAGAAGAATGCGTGATAGTTGATCTTTGTTACAAAGTCGAAGGTTTCCAGACTGAGGCTTTCGAGGTCTCCGGCCCTTGCCACGCCGGCGTTGCTGACAAAGGTGTCAATGGCGCCGAATGTTATCAAGGTCTTGTGTACCAATGCTTTGATGCTCTCGATTTCGCTCACGTTCGTCTTTACGAAAATGGCCTTGTTGTTGCGCGCGATGGCGTTGAAAGAGTCGGCGGTGGCCTGTCCGGTGACTTCGTTGAGGTCGGCGACAACGATGTTTGCGCCTTCCTTCATAAGTTCACGGGCAATTCCCTCGCCGAAGCCCTGGGCTGCGCCCGTCACTATTATCGTCTTTCCTTCGACTCTGCCGTGGGATGAGCCTGCTGACACCTTGCGGCGGTAGTTTTCCACTTCCCAATTGTCAATGAAACTGATCCATTCCGGCTCCATCGCGTGTTCGCCTCCGAAGTGCCGGGCATATGCCGCAATCTTGACCGCGTCACAAATAACGTCCGTGATTATCTGGGCATTCTTTGCGTGGTCGCCAACCGCTACAAGCCCTATGCCTTTGACAAGCAGTACTTTAGGAGTATGGCCGCGACGGGCGGCATATTCCTCTATCTTTTCTTCCGCTTCCTTTACGAGGTCAGAGGTCTCGCCAACATAAATGTATTCGGACTTGCAATAGACTATGATGTCCGGGGTGAAAGGCGCGCTGACGGCTGCAAATGCCTGTTTGTCGGCACAGAGCGCCTCTATCAGGCTATTGTTGCTAAGCTGCAGGGTCTTGGGGCCGCGTCCGGAGCGGCTGAGAATGGAGCGTAGCGCCGGAACGACCTCGTCCGCATCCGCACTTACTTCCAGAACCTCTTCCTTGAGGCAGCCGGTCACGCCCTCAAGCCTGGCTACTATGCCGGAATAAATTTCGTCTATCCTTTCAATGCTGTCAGCCCCCACAAATACTCCGTGGTTCTGGAGGAAGATTACTTCCGGCTCGTGTCCCCGCTCTGCTTTGTAGGCTGCAATGCGGTCATATACTTTCTTGAATAGCGTGTATCCCGGGTCTGTGTATTCGATGTAGAGCGCATCCGGGAACAGTTCGGCGCATTTCTGGGCAGCCTCCACGGAACACATAAGTCCGTTTACGGCAGTAGGGTGAGTATGAACCACATAGGCTGCTCCAATGCAGTTATGCAGGGAAGTCTCCACGGACGGTCTGCGGTCTTTTGTAATGCAGGCGGCGGCAAGGTCTTCCTTGACCTGGGCTTCGCGTGTTGCGCTGTCGCTGCTGTACTGCTTTTCTCCCATAGGATTGAGCAGAGCACGGTCAAGAACGGCAAATCCGTCCTCTTCAATGGTCGCCATTGCAAATCCGCTTGCCTTTACCCATAGCCTGTCTGCGGTCTTATATGAGGTATTGCCACCTCCGGCAATCACGAAACGCGGGTCGGAACCGTATTTGCGGGAGACAGCTACAAGAGCATCAATTTCTTTCATTTCAATTAGTCAATAGCTTTGTGTATCAATATGTTTCCTTCTTCCACGCTATCGCTGCCGGCCTGATGCGCCGCAATCCTGCAGGCGCCTTCATAATTGATAGCGCGCAGTTTCTCGCTCAGATGGTCGCAGTCGCGGGTGCGCAGCAGTATCGGCTCTAGCGCCGGAGTGTTGTGCTCGGACCCGAAGCTGACGATGAATCCTTCGTCTCTGAGGTAGCCGGCATAGCTCTCAAGCACCTTGGTGCTGTTGCGGGTAGTGATAAATTCAACCGAACGGAATCCTCTCTTTCTGAGCGTGTCTGCAGCTTTCTGCAGGTCGCCTTCGAAGTCGGTAAAGCCGCCCTTGGCATCGTCCGCCAGGAAAGGGTAGGTCGGGAGTCCGCCCGCCGCCTCGATTATACGCTGGACGGTTTCCATCGGCAGAAATGCCTTCGGGTCCTCGGGAACAAACGCCGCGCCTCCGGCCTTGAGCAGCCTGCTGCGGATTTCGTTCTCAACCGCAGCGATGTTGCCCGGGTCGCTTTTCAGCGGCGTACCGCCGAAAATTCTCTCGTAGAACAGGCCCCTTTCGCCCTCCTCTACGTGCTCGTCGATTGCGAGCCGCAGTGCCTTTGCAAGGTGCCTTTCACGTATCGAGCCCATAGTCAAGGTGTTGCGTATCTGCGAGAAGGACAGCTGCCAGTCCACGCCGCAGGCAGTCAAATGCGCATTGAGCTTTTCGCACATATGCTCGACCTGGGCGTTGGACTCTTCGCGTACTTCGGCAAGCATACGGGCTTCCTTTCCGCTGAGTCTTACCGGATAAGCGAGTCCCTTGCCGCTGAGGTAGGTCCTGCCGGGGTTGTTGGGGTCGTTGACCCTGATTCCCGCCGCCTGGTCCTCAACATTGAGAGAAATAAATTCGATATTGAAAAGGGGGAAGAGGCGGCGTCTGCCGCACTCTTCACTCCATTCGCGATATCCGTCGAGGGAATAAAAATCGTTGATGCCTACTACCTTGACACCTTCGTTCTGAGCCATTTCAAGCGCCTGGGACACGTTGTCGAATGCGCTGAACGAGTACGGTGTATGCAGGTGGGCGTTTACATCTACAATACCCATACTAGATTCCTTTCTTGGCCCTTGCAATCTGCTGGGCAGCAGTCATATTGCTGACAGGGACGTAATCCTTGAGAGGAACCATCTTCTCGTTTATCGCATCGAGGAACCACTCAGGCTGAGGGAAGAATGCCTCTTCGAGCTCGTGGCAAGGGGTGATCCAGTTGCGAGAACCGAGAACAACGGGAGCTGCATCGAGATAATCGAAGCAGAAGTCGGCGATGTTGGCTGCAAGGTCGTTGAGGAAGCTTCCGCGGGCTGAAGCGTCACCTGCGATGATGATGCGTCCGGTTTTCTTGACGCTCTCGATGACCTTGTCATAGTTGAACGGAACGAGTGAGCGGGCATCGATGACCTCGGCCTCCATTCCGTATTTCTCCTTGAGCATATCGGCTGCCTTCAGGGCACGGTAGAGGGTTGCTCCGATGGTGAGGAAGGTCACGTCCTTGCCCTCCCTCTTGACATCAGGCTCGCCGATAGGAATCTCGTAGTATTCCTTCGGAACTCCGCCCTCGTGGAATTCCTCTCCCTTGTCGTAGATGCGCTGGCTCTCGAAGAAGATGACAGGGTCGGTTCCCTGCAATGCGCTGTTCATCAATCCCTTGGCATCGTATGGAGTTACCGGGAACACAACCTTGAGTCCAGGTATGTGGGTGCAGAGCGAAGTCCAGTCCTGAGAGTGCTGGGCGCCGTACTTGCTTCCTACTGAAACTCTTACGACTACAGGCATCTTGAGTATGTTTCCTGACATTGCCTGCCACTTAGGAAGCTGGTTGAAGATTTCGTCACCGCAGCATCCGAGGAAGTCACAGTACATGATTTCTGGGATCACCCTGCCTCCGCACATTGCGTAACCGATTGCGGTTCCGATAATTGCGGCTTCGGCGATAGGGGAGTTGAACAGCCTGTGGTAAGGGATGGCCTCGGTCAGTCCGCGATATACGGCGAATGCTCCGCCCCACTCGCGGTTCTCCTCTCCGTAGGCAACCAGGCTCGCATCCTTGTAGAAGCGGTCCACGATGGCCTCGAAGAGACCGTCCTTGATGTTGTAAACCTTCATCTTGCTGACAGGCTTGCCGTCCTTGTCGAGGTAGAACCTTTCCTTGCCCGCAATCTGCTTGACCCTAGGATTTTCCTCCAGAGGCATAAGCACGTCAGGCTTGGCGTCTGACAGCGAGTCAATGCTCTGGTTGGAGAACATCATATCGCCGAGCAACTCGTTGTCGTGTACGAGGTCCATTCTCGGTGACAGGGTCTCGTCGATGGCGAGCTTGTACATCTCGTACATAAGGTCCTTGACGGATTTCTGTATCGAATCGAGTTCTTCCTGACTTGCAACGCCGGCTTCCACGAGCCTGTTGCCGTAGGCGACGATGCAATCCTCCTTGAGCCAGGCCTCGATCTCCTCCTTTGTGCGGTATGAAGACTGGTCGCTTGGGGAATGTCCGCTGTATCTGTAGGTTACGACGTCAAGCAGGGCCGGTCCCAGTTTCTGTTCGAGCAGGGCCTTCTTGCGGCGGAATGCGTCGATGACAGCGAGCGGGTTGTATCCGTCCACGCGCTCTGCGTGCCATGCGTCAGGTTTGAATCCGGCTCCTATGCGAGCAGGATAGGTGTATCCCATGGTTTCACCGCGTGTCTGTCCGCCCATTGCATACTGGTTGTCCATCACGTTGATGAGCACAGGCAGGCCGCCCTTCATATCGCCTTCCCAGAGGGTGTTGAACTGGTCCATCGATGCGAAGGTCATACCCTCGAGCACCGGTCCGCGCGCCATTGCGCCGTCGCCGAGGTTGGCGACCACGATACCCTTCTTGCGGTTTACCTTCTTATATAGAGCCGCTCCTACCGCGATGCTTCCCGAACCGCCCACGATGGCGTTGTTAGGATAGATGCCGAACGGAGTGAAGAAGGTGTGCATCGATCCGCCGAGACCCTTGTTGAATCCGGTGGTGCGGGCGAATATCTCCGCCATTGCTCCGTAGAGCAGGAACCTCATACCGAGTTCCTTGGTGCTTCCCTTGAAGTCCTTTCCGGCCACGGCCACGGTTGCTCCGTCCCAGAATTCGTCCATAATCTTCCTAAGCTCCTCTTCCGGGAGGATCTCGATGCTGCGCAGTCCCTTCGCGAGGATTTCGCCGTGGGAACGGTGGCTTCCGAAGATAAAGTCGTCTGTATCAAGGGCGTATGCCATTCCGACAGCGGCCGCTTCCTGACCTGCGGAAAGGTGGGCCGGGCCCGGGTTGTTGTATGAAGTACCGTTGTATCCTCCGGTTGTCTTGACCAGGTTGAGCATGGTCTCGAATTCGCGGATGACGAACATGTCGCGGTATATGTGCTTGAGGTCTTCGGTGCTGAAGTTGCCCTCGGCAAGCTCATCCTTTACTGTCTTGTTGTACTGCATTACCGGGATTTCCGGGAAAGTGATCTGGTGTTCTTCCGGACGCAGTACCTTGTCCGGGTCGATGTATAATGACTTTGGCATAATGTGGGTTTATTTCAGTGTGAATGCTGTTTCCTTGATTATTTCAGATACGGTGAATACCACCTCCTGCAGCTGCTCGAGGGTCATTTCGTTCTCGATAGCGATGCACATGCTGTGGATGATTTCGGAGCAAGGATTGCCCATCATGTGCGCTCCCAGAACCTCGTGGTATTTCTTGCCTACGATGAGCTTGCAGATTCCTTCAGGGTGCTCATTTTCGGCTATGAAGCGTCCCGCATAGGTCATAGGCAGCTTGACTACGGCGTAATCCCTGCCGCTTGCCTTGGCCTGCTCTTCGGTCAGACCGACTCCCGCCACTTCAGGATTGGTGTAAACTATGCCCGGGATTGCATCGTAGCGCATATGGTCCTGCCTGCCGAGTATGTTGTTTACGGCAACCTCGCCCTCGCGGCTTGCGGTGTGCGCGAGCATGGAGAATCCTGTCACGTCACCGGCGGCATAGACTCCCGGAACGTTGGTGCGCATCCTGTCGTCCACCTTGATTCCGCAAGGCTTTCCGCCCCTGTTGAGCAGCATCTCCACACCGAGATTTTCAAGTCCGTAGCCGCTGATGTTTGCCCTGCGGCCGACGCTCACGAGTATCTTGTCACCGCTGACCCTGCAGACCTTTCCGTCCGGGTCCTCGTACACGACGGTGTTGCCATCAATGCCGGTAACCTTGCAGCGGAGGTTGAACTGTATTCCTCTCTTGGCGTAAACCGCCTGAAGCGAGGCGCTTATCTCGTCGTCGAGCGGCCCGAGTATCTTCGGCAGCATCTCCACTACGGTAACCTTGGTCCCGAGAGTGTTGTAGAATGCGGCGAATTCCATTCCTATCACGCCGCCGCCGATTACGACCAGCTCCTTCGGCTGCTCCTTGAGCGCGAGTATCTCCCTGTTGGTCACGATGACGTCTCCGGCTTCCTTCAGACCCGGAATCGGTGGCACCATCGCCTCAGAACCTGCGCAGATTAGCAGGTTGCGTACGGTGTAGCTTTCCTCTCCGCACCTGACGGTTATGCCTTCGGCGCTGCGGCCTTCGATGACCGCATCACCTTTGACCACCTTGACTCCTGCGCCCTTCATCTTGGCCTTTACGCCTCCGACAAGCTTCTTTACCACCTTGTCCTTGCGGCCGACTATCTTGCCGTAATCGTATGAAGCGCCCTCCACGCTTACACCGTAGTCGCCTCCGTGGACGGCATAGTTGTAAACCTTGGCGCTGTACAGAAGCGTTTTGGTCGGGATGCAGCCTTCGTTGAGGCAGACGCCTCCGAGCTCCCTTTTCTCAAACAGAACCGTCTGCAGACCTGCAGCTCCGGCCCTCTCTGCTGCGACATATCCTCCGGGACCGCCGCCGATAATAGCCAAATCAATCATATAGTGAAAAAGTGATTAAAATTCCACGTCAAGATTCTCTATCTCCACTGCGACCTGCTTGAGGAAACGAGTGGCCTCTCCGCCGTCGATTGCGCGATGGTCGTAGGTAAGCGACAGTCCGAGGTAAGGCACGAAGGCATAAACTCCGCTTCCGAGGTCCTTAGGTCTTGGAACTATGGTGCCGACACCGAGAATCGCGCTCTGAGGTACGTTGATGATAGGGGTGAAGTATTCGACCCCGAATCCTCCCAGGTTGCTGACCGTGAAGCTGGCCGCCTCGCTTGAGAGCAGGTCCGGATTGCAGCTTCCCTTGCGGCAGTCTTCGGCGAGCTTCTTGAGCTGCTTGCTGAGTCCGGTGATGTTGAGGTCTTCGGCGTGAAGAACGGCAGGAACCATAAGTCCGCGCTCGGTATCGACGGCGCATCCGAGGTTTACGGTATCGAACAGGCGCATCGAGTCGCCAAGGCAGTGGCTGTTCACGTTAGGGAACTTGCGCAGGGCCTTTACGACAGCGAAGCATACGAGGTCATTGATGGTGACGTTGGTATCGATGCGGCCCTCTTCCAGAGCCTTCTTGGCCTTTTTGCGCAGGGCCTGCAGCCTCCTGGCGTCAGCACCGAGCATATGTGTGAGCTGGGCAGAATTCTGCAGTGAGTTGTACATGCTCTTTGCGATGAGCTTGCGCATATTGGAGAGCTTGACGACGTGGAACTGCTCGCCTTCGCCCTGGATGTCGGTGTGGGTAGGCTTCCAG
>SFJA01000081.1 GCA_004556005.1 Bacteroidales bacterium
ATGTAGGCCTGGTAGCTCGTACCGCGGTCGTTCTGGAGTGAAATCACACCCTTTGAAACTCTGTATTTGCCGTATCCTTCAATCTCCTTTTCTTCCTTTTCAGGGAGTGTAGGGTCATCGGTAGGGTTGGTAAGGAATTCCTTGATTTTATCTTTAAGCTGACTGACATCTATAGGTTCACTTCCGGCATAAATTCTATCAGCGGAGTTAATCTTCACAACGATGATGTTGCGGCGATTAACCTTCTGATCCTCCACCTTCTGATTCTTGTCAGGCATAGGAGGAAGACGACGGGACAAACCTGTCTGTGATCCCATAGTTGTGGTCATAAGGAAGTAGCACAAGAGCAGGAATGCAATGTCGGCAGTTGAGCTCGAATTGATTGCTGGAGTTTTCTTTTTTCCCATAGTTATTTCCTGTTAACAATAGCCAGACGGATTTCGCCCACAACGATGGCAAGGATTGATGCCACGCCGGCGATTGCCGTAAGGATGAGGATCGTGTCAGTGAGTTTGAGTGTTGATGCAGGGTCGCCGAGATTCTCGCGGCCGACTGCAGGGCTGCCTGATGCGAGGAGATATGCTACTCCGACGATTGCTGCAGCACCCACGAGGATGATTCCCAACCTGATGAGGCTCTTAGGGTCATTCTTGGTATTGATGACGAGTCCAAGAACAATCCAGCAGAAGAGCGCAATGCCGAGAATGGCATATGTCCAGTAGAGCAATACCTCTACGGCGCGGCCGTCATTGCTCTCGAAGCCTACGACGAAGCCCCATACGAGCAGGCCGACGCTGATGAGGATGAGCACCAGCATAAACCATTTGAAAAATTTATTGAGTTTCATTTCAACAGTGTTCTAATTGACAAACTATTTTGCGTTGTACTTGGTGAGGACATCAATCAGGCAGATTGAAGAATCTTCCATATCGATGGTGATTGAGTCAATCTTGGCGAGGATGTAGTTGTAGAACACCTGAAGAATCATCGCAACGATCAAACCGCCGATGGTGGTGATGAGGGCGACCTTCATACCTCCGGCAACGACGTTAGGAGAGATGTCTCCGGCAGCCTGGATGGCATCGAACGCGTTCACCATACCGATAACGGTTCCAAGGAATCCGAGAGACGGTGCAAGTGCGATGAAGAGTGAAATCCAGGAAAGTCCGTTTTCCATTTCGCTCATCTGTACTGAACCGTATGAAACGACGGTCTTTTCAACTACGTCGATACCCTGGTCGTAACGGAGAAGTCCCTGATAGAAGATGGAGGCTACAGGTCCGCGGGTTTCGCGGCAAACCTTCTTTGCTTCCTCGATACCACCCTTTGCAAGGGCTTCCTCAATCTTGGCAACGAGTTTCTTTGCATTTACCTTTGAGAAGGTGAGATAAAGGATACGCTCTACTGAAAGTGCGAGACCGATGATAAGACAGATGATGATAAGGGACATGAATCCTGCACCACCCTCGATGAACTTGGTCTTGAGTGCCTGGTGGAGAGGAATCTCCTGGCCCTTGAGCATATCAGCTGCGCTCAACTCGGCTGGAGCGGCAACAGCCGTCTCCTCAGTCGCAGGAGCTGCGGTCTGATCTTCCTGTGCAGATGCAACGTTTGCAGAGAAGGCCATTACGCCCGCTACTGCCAGAAACTTCGCTGCAATTTAGCAAAATTATTTCATACTACAAGCATTATTTTGAGATTTCTCCCTTCAGGTTGCGTTCTAGCAACGCTTTTACCTTCCCGTTGTCGGCATAGGTGCCAAGCAGATGGAACAGTTTTCCGAGCGCGCTTTCGGTCGTGGAATCGTAGCCCGAAATGACTCCCGCTTCCTTGAGGGAACGCCCCGTAGCGTACAGGTCCATATTCACTTCCCCTACCTGACACTGCGTGATATTCAATAGGATACGCCCCATCTCGCAGGCCTCGCGCACTATGTCGGTGAACCACTCGCGGGATATTGCATTGCCTGATCCGTAAGTCTCGATTATGGTCGCCCTGGTACCTTTGTCGCAGAGTATGTAGCGCGCGATCTGCGGCGTGATACCCGGATGCAGCTTGAGTATGTTTACCGAAGTGTCCAGTTCCGTATTTATTACAAGCGTACCCCAGTGCTCTGCCGGGTAGTGTATGTGCCTGGTGTTGTATCTTATGTTTATGCCCGCACTGGCAAGGGGCGGATAGTTCGGCGAACTGAAGGCATCAAATCCGCCGGCGTCTGTCTTGGTGCAGCGGTTGCCCCTGAACAACTGGGAGTTGAAGAATATGCACACCTCCGGGACCATTGCCGAGCCGTCCTCGCGTTTCGCCGCTGCGATTTCCACGGACGAGATGAGATTCTCCTTGCCGTCCGTCCTCGGCCTTCCGATAGGAAGCTGGCTGCCTGTAAAGATTACGGGCTTGTCAAGGTTGTCGAGCATAAAGCTGAGCGCGGATGCGCTGTAAGCCATGGTGTCGGTCCCGTGCAGGATGACAAATCCGTCGTAATCCTCGTATCTGTCCCTGATGAGACGTGCAAGATCCTGCCACATCGAAGGTTCTACGTCCGAAGAGTCGATGAGCGGCGAAAATGTGCAAGAGTCTATCCTGCAGGCAAATTTGCCCAGTTCTGGCACCTCCTCGAGCAGGCTGTCAAAATTGAAAGGCCTGAGAGTGCCGTCGCAGGGGTCTTCCTTCATGCCTATTGTTCCGCCGGTATATACCAGCAATATGGAACTTTTTGGTGCATTCATTTCAGATTGAACAGTTTTATTGCGTTATCAGTGGTCGTCCTTGCAACTTCATCGGCGCTGACTCCCTTGACTTCCGCAAGGAAGGCGGCTATGATGGGAATGTATGAGCTTTCGTTCCGCTCTCCCCGGTGCGGCACCGGAGTCAGGTAGGGCGCGTCGGTCTCCAGCAGTATCCTCTCCAGCGGTATGTCCTTGACTTCGCGGGCGATGGAGGCTTTCTTGAAGGTCAGCACCCCGCCAATGCCCACATACCAGTCCCCGCTGCGCGAGAGCCGCCTGAACATCTCCGCGCTGCCGCTGAATGCGTGAAGGTTGCCCCTGAGGTGCAGATGCCGGCAGTCCTCTATTATGCTGAAGAATTCTTCAGTGGCTTCGCGCAGGTGTATGTTGACGGGCAGGTCGAGCCGGGACGCGAGTTCAAGCTGAAGCCGGAAGACCTCCTTCTGCTCCTCCGCGGTCTGCGCCCCGTAGTGGAAGTCGAGACCTATCTCCCCGATTGCCACCGGCTTGCGCCCGAAGTACGGTACGAGCGCGTCCAGTTCGTCCCGCCAGTTGGCGCCGACTGAGCCGGGGTACAGCCCCAGCATGGGGTAGAGCGTCCCCGGATGGCTGTCGCAAATCGAGAACATCCTCTCCCTGTCCTTCGAATCAACGTCGGCCTGAATCATACGGGTAACCCCCGCTGCGACCGCGCGCGAGATGACTTCCTCCTCGCAGCCCTCGAAGGCCTCGTCGATTATGTGGGTGTGAGTGTCAACGTACTCCATACGGAGTGCAAATTTACACAAAATTGACATTAATGCAGCATCTTTGCAGCAGGTCCATCTCCAGAAAACCGTCATTTTGCAGGGTCAGCACCGCCGACAGCACCGTCTCGTAGCGTTCTCCGGTCTCCCGGCAGAGCTCCTCAGGCGTTATTCCCCTGCTCGCCGCCACCAGACCGGCGATCGTCTCGGGTAAGGAACAATTCTCCCGTCCGTACTTCTCCCTGATTGCTTCCGCGAGCGACCTGCGCCCCTTTCCGCTGCCCGGGGAGGTCTCCATCCCGAGCTGGGTGCAGAGGCTGTCGAAGTCCGATATGGTTTCCGCCAACTGCTCCCGTATCAGGAGGTTGCAGCCTTCCGACCTCGCGTCTCCTATGCGCCCGGGTACGCAAAAGACGCCCCTGCCGTAGCCTGAAGCAAGCCTCGCGGTCAGTATGCCGCCGCCGCTTCTTCGCGACTCGACGAGCACCGTGGATGCGGATAGCCCGGCTATGATGCGGTTTCTCCTGATAAAATTGACCGCGAGAGGGGCGGTGCAGGGCGGGTAGTCGGTAATTAGCGCGCAGCCGGGGGTTGTGGCGATGCGTTCGGCGATGTCCCTGTGCCTGTAGGGATAAACGCTATCTATGCCCGTGGGCAGCACGGCTATCGTGGGGATCCCGGAGTCAAGTGCGCTGCGGTGTGCCCTGACGTCAATCCCCAGCGCCAGTCCGCTGACTATGACGCAGGGTGGCGAGCATCCGGCAACCGTCCTGACGACGCGCTCGCAGCATTCGAGCCCGTAGAGGTCGGCATCCCTTGTTCCGACAACGGCAAGAGAGCGCCTGTCAGATGCGAAAAGTTCATCGGGAGCCGTCGCGCTGCGAACATAAAGACCGGCGGGAGCGTCTTCGCAATCCCGCAGCAGGGCCGGGTAAGCCGCTTCGCTGCGGGCTACGAAACTAATTCCTTTGGCATAGAGCCTTTTGAGTTCATCCTTGGCCTCGTCGAAGTCCTGACGCCTGATTTTTGAGCGTATCTTGGCTCCGACAAGTCCGGCAAGTTCCCCCTCGCCAAGCGAATAGATCGCCTCGGCGCATCCCAGGGCATCACAAAGGGCATTAGCGGTCTTGGGAGTAAAACCGAAGACCTTGAGCAGGGCTGACGCCGCTGCCCTTTCATTGAAAGAAGCATCCATAGTATATAAGTTTTAAGGTATAGGCCGTGCTTAGATTATCAGCATCGCGTCTCCGTAAGGACCGAAGCGGTAATCATTGTCCAGGGCTGCCTGATATGCCTTCATGACCTTGTCGTAGCCTCCGAATGCCGCGATTGCCATAAGCATCGTGGAGCCCGGGCGGTGGAAGTTGGAAACGATGGCATCAGGGATTGAGAACTTGTAAGGAGGGAAAATGAACTTGTTTGTCCACTGGTCCGTTGCCCTTACTTCGTTCTGGGTGGTGACATAGGTCTCAAGCGCCCTTATCACCGTCACGCCAACAGCACAGATCTTGTGACCGGCGCGCTTGGTGGCATTGATCTCCTCGGCGGCCTGCTCGGTGATGATCATCCTCTCGCAGTCCATCCTGTGCTTGGACAGGTCCTCCACGTCCACTTCACGAAAATGACCAATTCCCATATGGACGGTAATGAAGGTCTTGTCTATATCATTGAGAATCATTCTGTTGAGTAACTCCCTTGAGAAATGCAGGCCGGCTGCAGGGGCTGAAACGGCACCCTCGTTGGCAGCGAATATGGTCTGGAAATTCTCCGCATCCTCCGGGGAAACTTCTTCCTTGACCCACTCCGGGACCGGAGTCTTTCCGAGAGAGAAGAGAGCCTGCTTGAACTCCTCGTAAGGTCCGTCGTAAAGGAACCTGAGGGTGCGTCCGCGGGAGGTGGTATTGTCAATGACCTCGGCAACGAGACTGTCGTCATCGCCGAAATAGAGCTTGTTGCCAATCCTTATCTTGCGCGCCGGCTCCACGATTACATCCCAGAGACGCTGCTCGCGGTTGAGCTCGCGGAGCAGGAATACCGTGATGTCGGCATCGGTCTTTTCCTTCTTGCCGAGAAGCTTGGCAGGAAATACCTTCGTGTCGTTAAGCACGAAGCGGTCGCGCTTGCCGAAATACTCTATTATGTCCTTGAAAATCCTGTGCTCAATTTCGCCCGTATCCTTGTGCAGGACAAGAAGCTTGCATTCATCGCGCCAGCGGGTCGGCTCTTTTGCGATCTTCTCACTTGGAAGATCGAACTGGAATTGTGAAAGTTTCATATTTTACTATACGGACAAAGATTCAAAAAAGTTTCACTTTCAGACCTTTGCCTCGCGAAAAACTTCCATAATCGACGGATATGAGTCCTTGATGAACGGCGGAAGACTCGATTTTGCCACCCAGGCCGCCTTGCTGATGTCCTCCTCGCGCTGCGGTGTGAGGCCCTCCGGGGCATTGTTGAGCATATCGTACCACCAGGTGTGCTTGAGATGCCATATTCCGTTCCTGAGGTAGCAGTGGTCCGTGATGCAGATAAGGTCGAGGCACTCGAGGCTGTCGATTCCGGTCTCTTCCTCCACTTCGCGCACGGCCGTCTCCCTGATGTCCTCTCCCGCCTCGCGATGCCCCTTAGGCAGGTCCCAGAGCCCGTTCCGGCGTATGATCAGATAGTCCCCGCGGCGGTTGCGCACCAGGCCTCCTGCCGCATCGACTTCTTTGAATTCGGCACATAACTTCCTGTACATCAGCCCTGTATCGGAAGTCGGGATGTATATGCGGCTCAGCGACGAGGATGCTTCGAACATTGCTACCAGGGTGCCGAGGCTGAAATGCTCGCTGATGTGGTATTCGACCGCGTTGGGGTCTGTCAGCGCCCCCTCTCCCGGTTCGCAGATGATGATGCATCGCTTCTCGAAGTATATCTTGTGCATTACGGTTTCTTTGAAAAGTGTTATATTTGTACAAAAGTAATAAATAATATGACATCATCTTACACGAGCAAGCACGGAACTGTACTCAAAAGACCGGAAGAGTTGTATATGCTTTTCTGCGATATGAGGAATTTCGGCAATATGGTACCGGAGCAGTACAAGGAATGCGTCACTGCCGATTATGACAACATAAGCATCAGCTATCAGGGAGTTACCATCTCCGTAAGGGTTGACGAAAGAGTTCCTTACAGCATCATCAGGTTCGGCAGCGCCCAGTCGCCGGTTGAGTTTGTGGCTGCACTTCACTTCGATCCGGCCACTGAACCGGGCAGGACGGACTTTTACATACGTCTGGACGCCAATCTCAATTTTATGATGAAGGCAATGATAGGCGGCAAGATACAGCAGGGACTCGACAAGATCGTTGACAGTCTGGTAATGGTATCCGAAGGCCGTATGCCCGAAATGCCCAAAGATTTTAAATTCTGATGACTGACTCCTCAGTAGCCGTCAGGCTCAATCCTTTCAAGCGACCTTCCGGTCCGCTGCCCATACTCGAGGGCTCTTCTCCCGTTCCCTGGAGTCCGCACGGGCGCATTCTCCGGGAAAGACCTCTCTTTACCCTGCACCCGCTGTTCCACGCGGGCTGCTACTATGTGCAGGACTCCTCGGCAATGTTTGCCGGATACCAGTTCCGCCGTGCGCTGGATTCCCTCGAAGGCATAAGCTGCCCGAGGGTGCTCGACCTTTGTGCCGCCCCGGGTGGCAAGACCACCGACCTGGCAGCGTCCCTGAGGGAAAGGTTCGGGGACAGTTTTGTGCTTGTCAGCAATGAAGTTATGAAGGACCGCTCGCGCATACTGCTCGACAACGTCGCGCGCTGGGGCGATCCCAATGTGGTGGTGACGAGCGTTGACCCGGCAGCATTTGCCCGTATGGAAGGGTACTTCGACATCATAGTCGCGGACGTGCCGTGCAGCGGAGAGGGAATGTTCCGCAAGGACGAGAGGGCGAGGGAAGAGTGGAGTCCTGAGGTCGTGGACCTGTGCGCAAAACGGCAGAAACGCATACTTGCGGATGTTTGGCCGGCGCTGCGTGACGGGGGAGTGCTGGTTTACAGCACCTGTACCTACGAGGATGCCGAAAATGACAACAATCTGCGCTGGGCTGCAGAAACGCTTGGCGGTGAGATAATTGCACCGGAAGACCGTTTTTCTGACTATGGAGTTGTGCTGACCTCCTGCGGATCTCTGCTGCGGGCCGGCATGGTTCCGGGCGAAGGCCAGTGGGTCGGCTCGATGCGCAAAAACGGCGGCAGCCAAAGGCGCGACGCCGACGTCACCATACTCAGGCCGCTGCGTAACGGGGTGGTCAGGGGCGAGACCAAGGGCAAGGACTTTGTGCCTTCCGCCGACTGGGCTCTCAGCATAGATTTTGACAGGAGCATATATCCCGAGGCGGCTCTCGACAAGCAGACGGCGCTCCACTACCTGCACCGTGACACCATAGTGCTCCCGGATGCTCCTCTTGGATATAATGTAGTGACTTACAAAGGAATAGTATTGGGATTCGTCAAGAATCTCGGCCGCCGATGCAACAATATGCACCCTGCGGCAAGAAGAATCATAATGGATATAAAATGAAACGCAAACTCTTTCTGACTCTGCTCTCCGTGCTCTCCTGCATCGCGGTTTCGGCCCAGCAGGATGCCGAATACTGGTTCAAGCGCTATCAGACCCAGGTGCGCAATCTCGGGCCTGCCGGTGTGGGCGTGGAAACCATAATCGACCGCTGGGAGGAAGTCGCACCCGAAGACCCGAGAGTATTTCACGCCCGCTTTGCCTTTGCCTTAACCAAGGGGCAGAGCAGCAACATCGTGTGCAAGGCGGGCAGGACGCGCTATCTCGGAAAGAGGCCCTGCCTGACGCTCAAGGATTCGCTCGGACGCGACGTAAACTATTTTGAGGAAGTAAGTTACGACGATACTTTCTTTGCTCTCGCTCTCAAATCCATAGACAAGGCCTGCCAGCTCGACCCGCTTGAACTGCGCTATGAGTTTGAGCGCATCGCCGCGCTGTCCTCCTACGAAAAGGAGAGCCCTGACCTAGCCCTCGCTCAGATCCGAGCCCTGCTCGCCCGCGAAACTGCTTCTCACCCGGACTGGAAACTCGACGGCGAGCCCGCCCCGGAAGATACAATATCGGCAGTCCGCAGGCCTACGAGCACTTCTACTCGCTATCGACCGAACTTACAGGCTGTTACAGGAACAATTCTTCCTTTGTGAGCAACCAGGGAACCTACTGGCTGGTGGCGAAGGACAATCCGAAGAAGGCGCGCTCTTTCTATAAAAAGGCGCTG
>SFJA01000082.1 GCA_004556005.1 Bacteroidales bacterium
GTCTTCACGCGATGACATAACTCCCTTTGCAGGGAGTAGTCACCGAGTGTGAGTATATGTCTATAGATGGAACTCATAGAGTGGATAGTTGCAGAAGCCGCTTGTCTGTGAGTATCCTGTCGGAGTTGCAATCCCGTTTGATTCGAGCCACTGGCCGATGCCGGGAAGGTTGTTGTCATCCACGAAGGCAAGTTGCTCGGTCTGGAGGAAGCTGCCAAGGTTGACGGTGATGACATCGTAGAATTCATTGTCGTCTCCGGAGAGCATCTGAACGGCGAGACTGCCGTTGTTGGCGTAAGAGGTAGCCTTGAGATAGACATTGAGTCCATTGTAGTTGTATGTTTTCATTGTCTGAAGGATTTTTCGGATTCATCTGCAAAGGAGTAGAAACAGTCATCGCCGATGATTATGTGGTCGATGAGGGAGATGTCGAACAGGTCGCAGGCCTTCTTGAGTTTTTCGGTCTCCGCGATGTCTGCCTTGCTTGGGAGAGGGTTGCCGCTGGGGTGGTTGTGGAAGAGGATAATCCTCGTCGCGTTGCAGAGGAGAGCCTGCTTGACTATCCTTCTGATGTCGACGATGGTCGATGAGATTGAGCCGACAGTGATCATGAGCTTGTCGATCGGACGGTTGCAATTGTTCAGGTACAATACCCAGCTTTCTTCATGGTCAAGGTCGTGAAGGTCTTCGCGAAGAAGGTTTGCGGCGGAATCAGAATCGCTGATCTGAGAGGCGAATCGTTTCTGTGATGCTTGCATTTTCATTGTCTGAAATGATTAGGGTGAAACATTAAGTATTACGTCGCAATCGATACGGCGGCTCCGGAGCAACTCAAGACAAGGTGGAGAGCAAGGCGGACCTTGTCGGGTTGCGTGCCGCCGTAGATTTGCAGAGTGATACAAGTGTCTTCACCTACAGGGCAGACGATAAGAAAGCAGCACTCAATTCGCTGGAAATTAAAAGCGATTTTCATTTTACGAAAATATTCGTATACTTTAGCGTCCTGAATCAAAAATGCTGAAGAATTATGTACAGGACAATTGCAATTTGCGGTACTCTCGTTGCCGTAGTTATCTGGCTGGTCTTGATGGCCATCAGAGGAAGGAAGTCAAAGAAAGCAGGCTCCAATGAAACAGACGGGGATGACATATCCCTCATAGAAACCCAGTTCGTGCCCAAGCGGAAGCCTTATGAGGAAGACCCTGACGAAGAAAGCGAATGTGGCGATATGTTGCCGCTTGAGGATGCTGAAGGACTGTTCGACCCGCAGAGGCCGAAAAAGGAGAGGCTGGCCCTTGCCGAAAGAATCAAGGAAGAGGGCTTCAAGGTGGAAATGACAAGGAGACGGCTATGAGACGGAAGAGAAACGCAGCGGCATTGGCGGCCTTGCTGCTTCCGCTTGTCACTTTGGCCGCTCCTGACGGAAATGCAATCATCAACTCGGCGACATCGTCACTGAAAAGTATGGTGATAGGCATTATCGACATGGTTTCGGTGGTGATTACCATCATATGCGCAGTCGGTCTTTGTGTGACCATCGGCAAGTGGATCATTTCGGAACATGAGGCAAAGGATGCATTGCTCAAATGGGGCTCCGGCTTCATTTTGGGTGTTGTGCTTCTGAGTCTGGTCCGTCTGACGGTGTAAATATGGTACGCAAGGTCTACAGGGTCCTGGACAGGCCATTCTCGCTGTTCGGACTGCAGGGCAGGTATGTATTCCTGTTCCTCGTTGCTTTGGGTGCCGGAGCGGTACTGTCATTCATTTCAGCCGCAATCGTGGGTACGATGGCAGCTTCAATCCTGTTCATTGCAATCGCGGTGCTGGTCTATTTTGCCGCAACAATGCTCCAGACATTCTGGTCCGAGAGGGATATATTGAAGTTCGTCTCCTCAAGGAGGGTCCGGAATTTTATAGAAGTCAAACCCAAAACTTTCACAGGACAATGGAAATGAATTTCACGAAGTCATACCTGACTGAAGTGTTCCCTCTGAACGGGGTAATTGACGGAGCCATTGTTTCCAAAAAAGGAGACGTGACATTCGCCTGGAAACTTGGTCTGCCGGCAATCACGACTCAGGGCGAGTCAGCATATGACGCAATGATAGGCCGTCTTTCAGCTGCCATCAGGAACCTGCCTCCATACACGATAGTGCATAAGCAGGATTCCTTCAACTACAGAAAATATCAGGCAGGAACCCCTTCGGGCTTCCTTGCGGATTCATATGAGAGGCATTTTGACGGCAGGCCGTATCTTTGCCACGAGTGCCGCATCTTCCTGACGTTCTCGTCAAAGGATGCGATGTGGCATTCGCCCTTGTCGTCGTCCCTATTCGGAATCAAGCCTTTTGTCAAGGACAAAACCGCAATTGGCGGTTTCTTCAGCAAGGCAAGGGAGTTCCAGACATTCTTGAGCCAGTGCACGGGATTGTCTGTAACTCCGATTGCTGAAGATGAGTTGACGGGAGACGAATCGCATCCCGGTCTTATTCAGAGATATATGATGCTTGGAAGAGAAGACAACCAACTTTCAGGCATTATGCTGGAGCCGGATTCCGTGAAGGTTTTCGACAGGAAGATGATCTGCTACAGCGTCAGCGATGCTGACCAGATGCCTTCGTCCATACCGTCGGTTCTTGAGGACAGACAACTTGCAAGTGCAAATACAAGGGTAGAGACTGGCCTGGGGTCCGTGTTCGGATTGAGGCTGAACTGTGAGCATGTTGTCAACCAGTACATAGCGGTTCTTCCTCAGGCAAGAATTCTTAGGTCCATCGACAGCAAGCGGAAGAAAATGAAATCCGGAGGCATACAGTCGGTTGACAACCGGCGCAATTCTGATGAGATGACAGAGGTCCTTGAGGCCGCCAACGGCGGCTCTGTACGCTTCGTCAAGTCTCACATCAATGTGATGGCCTGGACCGATGACAGTGATACCGATGAACTGAAAGGCATCATAGGTTCAGCACTCTCTGATATGGGTATCAACGGAGTATACAACAATTTCAATACTCCGGTCCTGTACTTTGCAGGCATCCCCGGAGCTGAGTCGGAACTGAGCCGGGACGACTATATGACCGTTGAATTGGAATCTGCACTATGTCCGTGGATATGGGACAGTTTTGAAAGCCCCGTGGACGGCGGACGGTTCAAGGTATGCGACAGATTCCGGAATGTTCCGATTGCCCTTGATATGGGCGAGGTGGCAATGCAGGCCGGACTGATAGACAATTTCAACGGTTTCATCCTTGGCCCTTCCGGATCGGGAAAGTCATATTTCACGAACTTCTTCCTCCGGCAGAGCTATGATGCGGGGAACAGCATTTTCGTGGTTGATATCGGTGATTCTTATGAGGGCCTGTGCAAAGTGATCAATGAAGAGTCACGTGGCAAGGACGGTATTTACAACGTGTATGACGGAAATCATCCGCTTAGTCTGAATCCGTTTGTCGGATATACGGAAAGGGTTGATGGAAAGAACGCCTCAATGCAATATCTTGAGGGCTTGTTCAAGACCATTTGGGTACCGGAAAGAGGATGGAACAAGTCAAACAGCTCAGTTCTGACCTCGGTCCTGACGTCGTTCATGGAGAAGTGCCGTAAGGATAAGCTGGAGATTCCGACATTTGACATGTTCAGGAACTATGTCGGAGGCGACCTCAAGAAGGCGATAGACAAGGGCAGTTTCAAATGTGGCGGTTCACCGGTTGGAAAGGACGATTTTGACTGCGAGAACTTCTCCAAGGCGATGTTCCCTTTCTCAAGTGAGGGGACTTATCCTATGCTTCTCAACAATCCTGAACCGGTTGACCATTCTGACTGCCGTTTCGTCGTTTACGAGCTCTCCAGCGTTTGCAATGATGAACTGATCCTTTCTGTCGTGACAAGCACGATCATGCACGACTTCGAGAGGATGATGCGCCGTAAGAAGGGCTTCAAGATGCTTGTCATAGATGAAGCTTGGAAGGCCATTTCAAATGAGACTATGAGCCCGAAATTGATGGAACTCTGGAGGACGGCGAGAAAGCACTCTGCAGCCGCTGTAGTGGTCACCCAGGATGTGGCTGACATCAGGGACAACGACGTGATCAAGACCGTGATTGTAAACAACTCAGCCGTCAAGATACTGCTTGACCATAGCAATAGTCAGAACAGTTTCGGCGTTGTCCAGGAAACTCTTGGCCTGAGCGCCATTGAGACGGCTCTCGCACTCAGCGTCAGGAGGCATGGTCTCAATCCGAGATACCGTTACCGTGAGGCATTCATCAGCCTGGGTGGAAGAAAGAGCGGCGTATACGGCATAGAGACATCTCCGGAGGAACAGGTGGCATACCAGTCTGCAAAAGAGGCGAAGGCTGTATTCCTGCAGAATGTGGAGCGTTATGGCAGCGCAGTAAAAGCAATAAAGGAGACGTTGAAATGAAAAGGATAGCAGCAATAATGACAATGGCCATTCTCGGTCTTATGTTCAGCCACAGGGCCAATGCCCAGTTGATTACGTTTGACGAGCAGAACTTCCTGCAGTCCATCATTTCCTATATCCAGGACGGGGACAATATGGCGCAGAATGCGAACCAGTTCCTCCAGAACCTCGGACTTATAGAGGAACAGCTGGATAACATGAAGAAATGGAACGAACGCTATCGGAAGGTGTCGACATACCTTTCCAAGGGTCAGCAGGCAATCTATACCGTCAACAATTACGAATATACGATACGCCTTTTCAAGGAGTACGTCAAACGATTGAGGGAAATGGAAAAGCCTTCTTACTATGATGTCCGGAATGCGGCAAACGAAGCCTGGTACTATCTTCTGCTTTCCAGCAGGGAAGTGAAGAAGGTCAGGCAGGCTCTGGATTCGTCATCCGAGATGAGCGAGGCCGAACGTCTCAAGGTCCTCGAGGAGAGCAACCGGAAGATGTCGGCCATCAATGTCCAGATGACAAAGGAAGTTCAGGAGGAACTGTCTGCCCTGAGGGACATCAATATGATGACCGCTTGCGCAAAGAGTCTTGAAGAAGCTGTAAAACACTGATCTTATGGAAGGATACACCGTATATGGAATGATATGCGAGGTGAAAAGCCGTATTCTGGCCATGGACAACGGTGTCGTGATGTCCGTAGCTGGGATTGCAGCCGCTATTTTCGCCTGTTTCGCAGTCATCGTCATTACCAAAGATCTGGTAAGCGGTGAGAACATCAGCATCTGGAAGATTGTAAAGCCGCTTGCCGTTCTGATTGTCCTGCCTATGTTCGGTACTTGTGTGCTTGCTCTTGACAAAGTCACAGGTCTCATTGCCGATGCGATATGGGTAGGAGTTTCAAATGACAGCGACAACTATGATGCGAAATACAACCAGCTTGTCGCCAAGGTGGAATCCATCGCCGGCAGTGACAACTGGCTTGAAAGCATACAATCGGAATTCTCAAACAACGAAAGCATAGAAGGGGTGAACGGAAGCGGAACCATAGCAGGGGAGGCTGCCGCCGACCTTGCGGCTGAAAGGGCAGACGAAAAGCCTTGGTACGGCAAATTGTGGGACAGACTAAAGGGATGGGCGAGCAATATGGCGCAGGGTGCAATCACGATGAGCGGAAACATATTCTCCTTTATCGTGTCGTTCCTTATGAACTGTGTCAGATACTGTCTGATAGGCGCTTCCGGGGTCTACCTGACAATATTGGGAATCATTGGCCCATTAGTGCTGGCCATCTCTCTTATACCGACATTCGAGAACAGCCTTACCCAGTGGCTGGCCAAGTACGTACAGGTCTCGCTGTGGATACCGCTTATTTCACTTGTTGACCTTGTGAACTGCAAATTCAGGGAGGGTATGATTGACTTCTTCTTCAACTGCAACGCAGCCACGATGGTGACATTTCCTTTCCATCAGCTGCTTGTCAACATCATTATGCTGGGAATGCTATTCGCCGTGCCTTCCATGGCGAATTGGATCATCCATTCGACAGGAGTGTCGAATGTCTATCGCGGCCTTACCCAAAAGGCTGCCTATGTAGCAACCAAAGTAATAACGAAATAGCATGAACAATCTTATAAAGCATTTTTCGGACATAAATTCAAACTTCAACAGAATGTCCAAAATAAGCATTGCATCAATGATTTGCAGTGCATTGGTAGCAGCCGTATCTGCCGGTGCTGCCATTTGGTATGCCAATCTCAAGGACAATCAGATATACATCCTTGATGACGGCAAATCGCTGATAGCACTACAGACAGACGAGGTTTCCAACAAAGGGTTGGAAGTGCAGGATCATGTCACGCGTTTCCACGAACTGTTCTTTTCGATGTCGCCGAATGCGGAGTCGATAAGGGAGAATCTGGACAAGGCACTGAATCTTTCTGACCAGAGTGTCTGGCAGTATTCGGAAGATCTGGCCGAGAAGGGGTATTATTCCCGGCTTGTTTCGGCCAACATCAGCCAGCAGATGATGGTGGATTCGGTTGATGTGGACACATCTGTATATCCATACCAGGTTACGACCCACGCACGGCAGTACGTGGTCCGTGAAAGCAAGATTACCGTGTATTCCTTCGAGAGCACCTGCAGAGTGATTGACACCAAGAGGTCTTCATCCAATCCTCACGGACTCATCATCGAACAGTTCAAAGTCACAAAGAACGATGAAATCGAAACACGTAAGCGATAAGCTGAAAGCCTGGATTGCAGCCGGCGTGATCGTACTGCTGCTGTTGGTTAGAATTATATGTCTGATAGTAAAGATCAAGTGATATGAATAAAGGAAAAAGGATTGCATTATTCATTGTTATAGTGTTGTTTATCGTAGGTATCCTGATGTTGTTGTTAATACAGCCGAAAGCAAATGAAGAGAACACTGACGGCGTTATGGTAGAAGTTCCGGAAGGGGAAGCTGAAGACGTGGAGACCAGTAAGTCTGAAGCATACAGGAAGTCCAGGGGAAAGAAGGAAAGTCCGATGGACGCATACTTCGAGTCACTTCTTCCGGAGGAGGATGATGCGTCGAGCCTGGTCGGTGGGGGATCTGCTCCCGACCCTGTCACGCCTCCGGAGGACAGGATGGACCGGGTATTGGGAACCGGTTCCCAATCCACAGGAAGCAGCACGGCGAAAGTCTCTTCTGGAGTAAGAAAGCGTCAGGAAGTGCAGAGCCAACAGTCTTCCGATGATAAGTATATCCAGGACCTGGAACGTGCCCAGAAGATTGCAGCGGCAATCAACGGT
>SFJA01000017.1 GCA_004556005.1 Bacteroidales bacterium
ACGCATTCTTGAAAACACCTTCACCGCCGGTGCGAAAATCGAAACCATCGACGTTGAGCGCCGCCCTTACCAGTTCCTCTATGCCGAGGAGGACGGATTCAACTTTATGCACGAGGAAACATACGAGCAGATCCTCCTGCCAAAGGATGTCGTTGAAAATTCCGACCTTATGAAGGAAGGACAGCACGTGGAAATGATGTTCGTTGTCGGCGAGGAAAAATGCCTCACCTGCGAACTCCCTACCTATGTTACTCTTGAGGTAACCTACAGCGAACCGGCTGTAAAGGGCAACACCGCCAGCACTTCTGCACTCAAGGAAGTGACTCTCGAGACCGGAGCCAAGATTATGGTTCCTCTCTTCATCGAGACCGGTGACGTGATTACCGTAAATACTACCGACCGCAGCTACGGCCAGAGAGTATAGATTCCTGTCGCTTGCGACAAGCGCGAGATTTAATTTTTCAAATATTCAAGAGGGTGACTCCAGAAGTCCATCGGGACACACGGAGCTCATCCTCTTTTCATCTCATATAATGGATTCGGAATGTCCATTTCCGGTAACGGTATGGGAGAAACCGGCACAAAGTCTCTGACATATACCGATGCACAGCAGCCTGTTGATACTACTCTTGTTGATTAGAGGCATCCGGGACCATTCCGAGACATCCCGAACTTGCCTTATCTTTAGGCCTTCGGATAGTGGATCTTGAAGCAGGCTCCGCCCAAAGTGAATGATTTTGAGTAGCTTATGCTTGCTCCGGCACGCTCGAGCACTATCTTGGATATTGCAAGACCGAGACCGGTGCCAGAAGATTTGGTGGTGAAGTTAGGAGTGAAGAGTTTGTCAAGATTCTCCTGTGATACTCCGGGGCCGTTGTCCTCTACGAGTATGTCGTAGAATCCGTGTTCGTCAGAATTTCTTACCGATACGAGTATCTTGCCGCCTTCCGTCTTTTCAAGAGCCTGGATGGAGTTGTTTATCAAGTTGATAATCACACGGGTAAGCTGAGGCTTAGGCCCTATTATGACTGCTCCGTCAAGACCCAGGTAGTTGATCTTGATATTGTTGATTCCGTTGTACGAGTCAATCTGCTGCTCGATGAAATTTCCCAGATTGATTCCCACAGGCTCCTCTTCGTAAAGTTTAGCAAAAGCGGAGAAGTCCGAAGCTGTTGCGGAAAGCATATCCGTTTGTTCGATAAGCTGTTCCGAAACCTCATCAAATATTTGCGGCCAGTTCTCAGCCCCCTTCGCCTTAAGCCTTTGAAGCCTCTGGATGGACAGTTTCATAGGAGTAAGCAGGGTCCTGATTTCGTGAGTAACCTGCCGCGCCATCGACGACCACGCCTTGTCCCTCTCTGCCGCGGCAAGTTTCTTTGTAGAGTCGGTAAGCTTGTCAACCATCCTGTTATAGGCATCCACAAGAACCCTCACCTCATCGTCTCGTTCATAGCTGATATGCTCCATGTGATCTAGTCCCGTACTGTTCATCTTGCGACCTATATTATTGAGTGGCAAGAAAATACGGTTGACGAGTCCTATCGCGAGCAAACGTGAGAACAGAAGCATTATAAAAAATACCGACAAAATGGTTACGCTGTGCAGGGTTGCATCCCTTTCAAGTTCGTATGACGCGGGACCGGAATAAGGACACTGCAATATGGCAATAATCTGGGCATTGTCGTTAACCAGAGGCGCATACAGGAAGTTTACGCTCCGTTTGCCAACATTCTCTTTCTGAATGAAATAGCTCTTGCGCCTCAAGATGATTTCATGGTAAGCGGTTTCATCAATCCTGTTGCCCAGCAACATCCTCGAATAGAGCTCAGGAACGGTGGAAACCAGTGCCCTTCCGTCAACGGAATAGAGCGAAATGTCCATACGCGTGTTCTCGCTGACGGTATTTAGCACCGTAACAAAATCCGGAGTCCTCAGCGACCTCTCGTTATGCACGTTCCTGATCTGGTTCTGAACGAGCGACTGAACAAGGGTAAGTTTATCCGTCATGACCGAATTCATCGTTGCATTGTTCAGTCTTAAGACAAACTGTACGCTGACAGCTGCCATTATCACCAGCACAATCACGAGCGCAGCCTCAAGTATCCAGATTACTCTGGTCCTGAAGTAGCTCGGTCCGGGTATCACACGCCTTTTGCCGAGTTTCGAGCAAGTTATGCGGTTATAGAAGAACGAGAACAGCGTGACGAAAATCACGGCAATCAGATAGCCGAAAAATCCCATCTCCGGCCGTGAGAAGATTACCAGTTCATCCTCTGATACAGGGAAGGAGAAGTGGACGTAACCCTCACGATGGAAAGACAATTCTTTCTGCATCATGGCCGCATCTCTGTCCCTGTCCAGCAGGGTAGGGTAGGCATAGCGGCCGGAAGAAAAACGCAGCTCCTGTCCCTTGTACCTGGCATAGGAGTAGAAGCTCGGGATGGTGATGCTTCCCGGACGCTGCGGCAGACCCAGGTTGCTTGAAAGCATTCCTGTACGAAGTTTGGGCTCTATTTCGATGAGTACTGATACTACGCCGACATCGTTTACATAGTAGTAAAACACGCCGCTGTACCTTATGTTTCCCTTGTCTGACTCGTGGAAGAGGAAATGCGAGCCGTCGGCAATTGGCAATCCTCCTGAAGTCCTGCTGTTCAGGTAGTTGCGCTGGGTTAAGGAGGCGTTGACATTATCAAGCACATTTACGACTATGTCATAGCCCTGCCCGAGCCTCCGGAGATAGTTTTCGGTGATGCGGTTTCTTACCGCCGAGGCGGAATTGCCAAGCGCTGCGAGAGGCCCTATCAGCGGGTCGGACTCAATCAAGCTTTCAGCCCTGCAAAGGTCCATTTCCAGAGAGATGTCCCTGTCAACCGCAATCCTGTTTGCCCACACAGAGGCGCGCCTCTCTTCTTTGTGGAATCCCTGCGTCGCTGCAAGCACCACGATAAAGATTGCGGTCAGCGCCGATGCAAGCAGACTTCCCCAGGATGAAAAGACCTGCAGGTGGAACCCGAACAATCTGGAAAGCGCCGGATTGGCGAGGTAAAGAAGCATTGGGACCGAAACCAGCATACTGATGTATGAGAGGTATATCAGAGCCGAGTTGATGGACAGTCCGCCGAATTTGTAGAGTTCCAGGGTTATGTTGGAGTTGAGCACTATGCTGCTCAGCGATACGTATGAATATATGACAATCAGAACGATGGCAAGTATGTCGGCTGCCAGCCACAGGGCCATCTGGCGGCGCGACTTTATCCTTGCAAACAGGTCCTTCCTTGTAAGCACAAGCCCTCCGACAAGCGAAATGATGCACAGGTTTACCAGATAAACGGCACCGAGAGAGAAAAGGAAACTGTCACCGGAGTAGAGGGTTGGGGAAAAGACGGGAATCCTGTCGCGCGACAGTCGGCCCCCTATGTACATTGCAACGATTGCAAGCAGAATCAGCAACGCCGTTATTGCATAGTGTTTCAGATCCTGTTTCGAATACATCGCCAGGAACGAGCCGGCAATCAGCAGGAAAAGGGCCAGCCAGTATAGCGCAAAGTCTGAGGTGGTCGTGCTGGAAAGCGCGTCGTAGCATATTTTGAACACAGGCTTGCCGTCCAGATGCACTGCGCTTCCGCCGCTGGTGGACAGCGGTGCAATCGAGTATCCGGCGGACGAGAGCTTGAAATTCGGGTTGATGGTGCCCTTCTGCCCGTCGGCGGAAGAATTCTCCATCAGCTCCAAGCCCATCAGTACCAGCCTGTCGTCGATTACCTTCCGCTTGGCAATGTAGAATTTGTTCCCGAAGTTGAACATTTCGGGCTCTTCGGATATGGCATCGAGC
The DNA here is from genome assembly GCA_004556005.1 of Bacteroidales bacterium. Classification (GTDB taxonomy): domain Bacteria; phylum Bacteroidota; class Bacteroidia; order Bacteroidales; family UBA932; genus Cryptobacteroides. Next base: position 3,836 of record SFJA01000017.1, read on the forward strand.
GGCTGCTTGCTCGGTCCTTTCGGACTTGACAGGTACTGCATCTGGACCTGGCGGGTCAGCTGGTCATTGCGGACCATAAACTGGTTGTGCCACTCGACCAGGGTGTCCAGCCTGTAAACATATATGACCATATCCTCCGGCAGCTTGTGCGGAGGGTCGGCGCAGAATCCTTCCAGTCGGTTCATCCTTTCGGCAAGGATGCTTTCCACCCTTTTTGCGGACCTGTCGGTGTCTCCCGGTATGCTGTTGATTCTCAATCCGATAAGCAGGTTCAGGACGGCGAGCGCCCCGAATAGCAGGGAAAGGATAAATGAAATTTTCCGCTTGTTTCTCATTCGTGATGGTAGGGTTCCCCCTTGAGGATGGTGAATGCCCGGTAAAGCTGTTCTGCAAAAATCGTTCTAACCATCTGATGAGAGAAGGTCATTTTGGACAGCGAAAGTTTGTCGTCGCAGCGTGCATATACTTCCGGCGAAAAGCCGTAGGCGCCTCCTATTACAAATACGACGTTGCGAGTGCTGCAGGCCATTATGCTGCCAAGCCGCTGCGCCCATTCGAGCGAGCCCATCTGCTTTCCGCGTTCGTCCAGCAGGATGACGTTGTCGGATGGCTTGACGTTTTTGAGTATCAATTCTCCTTCCTTCAGTTTGATCTGTTCGTGGGAAAGGGATGAAACGTTTTTGAGTTCGGGTATTTCAAGCAGTTCGAAAGGTACATAGTGCTTTATGCGGGAACAATACAGTTCCAGCCCCTCCCGAACCCATTTCACGTCCGTTTTTCCGACAGTAAGCAGGACAATCTTCATACCTTGCAAATATAGCAATGATTTTCGGGATTATTCTTCAATGGTCTGGTATTTGCAAGATTTGCACTTGTCATATGAGACTCGGACTTGCATATTTCGGACTGCTCGCCGCCCTGTTTTGCGGTGTGGATGCGCGTTGCGCAACGCCTGAATATGATGTGTTCGTGCCTATTTCCAAATATCTTTCACAAGGCAATGACGAGGCCCTCTCAGCCTGGTTTGACGATACGCTCGAGATTTTGGTTCTGGAATCGGGCTGCGATGCCAGCAGGGCTCAGGCAAAACAGATAATCAAGTCATTCTTCGAGGCTTACACACCGAGAAACTTCAGTGTCGTGCATACGGCAGGCAATGCCAGGAGCAGGTACGCGGTCGGTAATCTTGTAGCAGGCGGAGAACAGTTCCGTGTTACGATATTTGTCAGTTGCAAAAGCGACAACTACAAAATCCAGCAATTAAAAGTAGAGAGGCTGTAGAGCCTCTCTAAATTTTTCTTGTCCTATTTCTGTCTGATGTAAATCTGTACCGGACAGCCGGTCAGGTCGAAATTCTTCCTCAGCTGATTCTCAAGGAAGCGTTTGTACGGCTCCTTGACATACTGCGGAAGGTTGCAGAAAAACGCAAATGCCGGGAATCTTGTAGGCAGTTGGGTAAGATACTTGATCTTGACATATTTGCCCTTCCACGCCGGTGGAGGAGTCTCCTCGATAACAGGAAGCAAGGCCTCGTTGAGGCGTGCGGTAGGAATCTTGCGGCTGTAGTTGGCATAAACCAGCGCCACTGCATCCAGTACGTTCTGTATGCGCTGCATGTTCAGAACCGAGGTAAAAATGATAGGAACGTCATCAAACGGCGCCAGACGCGCGCGCAGGCCCCTTTCGTACTCCTTGAGAGTGTTTGAATCCTTGATGAAGAGATCCCATTTGTTCACCACAAGCACGCAGCCCTTGCGGTTGCGCACTATCAGGTTGAATATGTTCATATCCTGAGCCTCAAGCCCGAGGGTCGCATCAATCATCAGTATGCAGACGTCGCTGTGCTCTATCGCCCTGATCGAACGCATTACGGAGTAAAATTCGAGGTCTTCGTGAACCTTCGCCTTGCGGCGTATGCCGGCGGTATCGACAAGGACGAATTCGTGCCCGAACTTGTTGTAATGGGACTCGATGGAGTCGCGGGTGGTTCCGGCTACGGGAGTGACGATGTTGCGGTCGGTGCCCAGAAGAGCGTTTGTGAGGCTGGATTTGCCGACGTTAGGCTTGCCGACGATTGCTATGCGCGGCAGGCCGGCGTAGGGGTCGTTGCTATCGTTTTCCTTCTCTTCCGGGAGGGCAGCGACGACAGCGTCAAGCAGGTCGCCGGTTCCCGATCCGTTTGCGGCGGAGATGCTGTAGATCTCGCCCAGTCCGAGGGAGTAGAACTGGTAGGTGTCAAATACCTTTTCGCCCGTGTCCACCTTGTTGACGCAGAGTATGACAGGCTTTTTGCTGCGGCGCAGGACATCGGCTATCTCGGCGTCGTAGTCGGTGATTCCGGTTGCGGCCTCGACCATGAAGAGCACAAGGTCAGCCTCGTCTATCGCAATCTGTACCTGGGAGCGTATGGCGCTCTCGAACACGTCGTCGGAGTTGGTGGTGTAGCCGCCGGTATCGACAACGGAAAACTCGCGTCCGCACCAGTCGCTGCGGCCGTAATGGCGGTCACGGGTTACTCCCGCCGTGTCATCTACAATCGCTTGTCGCATCCCTACGAGGCGGTTGAAAAGTGTCGATTTGCCGACGTTCGGCCTTCCGACTATTGCTACGAGGCTCATAAAATCTTAAATGTTTTGATGTTGGTTGTACAGTCCGCAGTCCTTGCAGGCTTCGCTTCCGGACCCGTTGCATTGTTTTTTGTGAAGCGCGGCGTCCTCGTCCTTATAGCAGCGGATACCGCGCTTGCGCATCTCCTCGTTTGAGCCCACGTCGTATTTCGGGAACTCCTTCTTGCGGAATATGATATTGAAACACATTCCGAAAACGCATAGTCCCACCAGTGCGGCTGCAACGAGAAATACTTTCATATCCTAGTAAATGAAGTCAGGACTGATAGGTTCGTAATTGTAAACCTTGTCGATGATGCTTGCAAATACAGGCGCCATTGACACGATCCTTATCTTCGGGTCACCCTCGAGTTCCGGGTGAGGTATGGTGTCGGTGATGTAAACTTCGCTGAGTACGGAGTTGTGCAGGCGCTCGATTGCCTTGCCGGAGAGTATGCCGTGGGTCGCGCAGGCCCTTACGCTGAGCGCTCCGTTGCTCATAAGCACTTCCGCAGCCTTGCAGAGAGTGCCCGCCGTGTCAATCATATCGTCCACGATAATGATGTTCTTTCCCTTGACTTCTCCTATAGCCTTGATTTCGGCAACCACATTGGCCTTTTCCCTGGTTTTGTGGCAGATGATGACTCCGCATTCTCCGCCTTCGCTGAGCGCCTTCGCGTAGGCGTTGGCCCTTTTTGCGCCACCCATGTCAGGTGCGGCGATGGCAAGGTCGCTGAACCCTCTTGACTTGATGTACGGGAGAAATACCTTGCTGGCATAAACGTGGTCCACCGGAATGTCAAAGAAGCCCTGGATCTGGTCAGCGTGCAGGTCGCAGGTCATTACCCTGTCGGCTCCTGCGGCGGTGAGGAGGTTTGCCACGAGCTTGGCTCCGATGGCAACCCTCGGACGGTCCTTGCGGTCCTGACGCGCCCATCCGAAATACGGAATGACGGCTATGACTTTGTCGGCTGATGCTCTTTTGGCTGCATCGATGCAAAGAAGAAGTTCCATAAGATTGTCGGCAGGCGGTATGGTCGCCTGGAGGATGTAGACAGTCGCTCCGCGCACGCTCTCGGTGAACAGCGGCTGAAATTCGCCGTCGCTGAACTGGGTCACTTCCAATCCTCCGAGGTGTACGGGCTGCTCGCCGGGTCTTACATTGGCGTTGAGCGATTCGATTACCTTCTCTGCAAAGCCCTTTGAGGCCCTGCAGGCAAACAATTCCATTCGATGGGTGTGTAACATATTATTGATCAATACGGTTCAGTATCTGTTCAATGTAGGCGAGTATCTCCTCTCGCCCTGCTCCCGTCTGGGATGAACTGCACAGGGAGAAGGGAAGTTCTTCCCATTCCTGCAACAGTCTGGCTTCGTTGCGTTCGATCTGGGCCTTGAGCACGTTGGGGCCCTGCTTGTCGCATTTGGTGTAGATGATAGAGAACGGAATGCCGTTCTCGCCGAGGTCGGTTATGAAGTCCAGGTCGGCGGCGCCAAGGTCGTGACGGGAGTCAATCAGCACGAAAAGCAGTACGAGCTCTTCGGAGTTGAATACATAGTCCCTGACCACTGCCTGTATCTCGTCTTTGGCCTTCTGTCCGAGCTTTGCAAATCCGTAACCCGGAAGATCTACAAGATACCAGCTGTCGTTGACAAGGAAGTGGTTGACTACCTTGGTCTTGCCCGGCGTCTGTGAGGTCATCGCGAGTTTGCTGTTTTTGCACAGCATATTGATTAGTGAGGACTTGCCGACGTTGGACCGCCCGATAAATGCAAACTCGGGCAAGCGTCTTTTCGGCTTTCCCTGCACTCTGGCACTGCTTCCGGCGAACTTTGCTTCGGAGATTTTCATCTTCGCTTGCGTGAATAAAATACCTGTAGCTGAATAATCGTGCAAAATTAAGAAAATAATCTCAAATGACGAGTAAGCTTATGTTATTTGCCATATAAATAACTTTTATTATTTTTGTAGATAATCTTTATGGAGTTGGGATGGAAGCCGTTACTTTGTTTGAACTGCAGTCGAGTCTGAAAGAAGGTCTTGCCGACCTCTTTCCGGAACGTATCAGGGTGCGTGCCGAACTTGCTTCGGTTCAGGTCAAAGCCGGTGGACATTGCTATATCGAGTTATCCCAGAGCGACTCTCGAGGTGTCATTGCCAAGGCGAGGGCGGTAATCTGGCGCAGCATTTATCCACAGATAGCAGGAGCGTTCAGGCAGGCTACCGGAAGCGATCTGAAACCCGGAATAAGCATACTTGCCCTCTGTCAGGTCAATTATAGCGAGCTCTATGGATTGAGTTTGATAATCAGTGATATAGAGCCGGAATTGACGCTCGGGGAGGCGGAATTGCGCAAGCGCGCGACAATAGCCCGTCTGGAAAAGGAAGGCCTGATGGACGCTCAGAGTCAGCTCGATCTGCCCGCCCTTCCTCGCAATCTTGCAGTGATTTCCGCCCGCGATGCCGCAGGCTACGGGGACTTCTGCAGGCATCTCGAAACAAACGAATGGGGATTCTCATTCTCCCTCACCCTCTACGAGGCCCTGATGCAGGGCGAGTCCGCCCCAGAGTCGGTGGCGGCCGCCATTTCGCGCATCGAGGACGAATGTGCCGAAGGACTTGCCGGACCGTATGACGCAATCCTGATAATGCGAGGCGGCGGGTCGGTCCTCGACCTTGCCTGCTTCGACGAATGGCTTATGTGCGCTGCCATAGCCCGCTGCAGCATTCCGGTGATGACCGCCATAGGTCACGATAGGGACGTGCACGTGGCGGATATGGTCGCCTGCGTTTCCGTCAAGACGCCGACTGCGCTTGCAGATGCCCTCATAGACGCATTCGCCCTAGAAGATGAGCGACTTTCCCAGTTCGGAACGCGCTTGAGGATGGCATTCAACAACCGTCTCGCGGAGATGGAGCGCTCGGTGGACCGCTTGCAGCACAGGGTGTTGCAGGCCTTTGCAGGTAAATTGCTGCTGCAGGAGTCCTATCTCGACAGGATGGCCGAGAGACTGCGCGCCGCAGACCCGCGCAGCGTGCTTGCGAGGGGCTACGCCCTGGTTTCGGACGCTTCGGGCGTAGTCAGGGCGAGCGCAGCCGGATTCAGTCAGGGCGACGCTTTGGACGTAAGGTTTCCGGACGGAAAGGTGCAATGTATCGTAAAGAACGTTGATTATGGAAAATGAATTTGATTATAACGCAGCGGTTGAGGAACTCGAAAAGCTTGCCTCAGCCGTGGAACAGCCGGGAGTCCCGCTTCCCGATGTGGAGAGAAGCATACGCAGGGCGGACGAACTGATACGCGCCTGTCGCGAATACCTCAGGGGAGCCAGGACCAGACTGGACGAAATGCAGAAGGACTGACCACTTAATATATGAGAAAGAAGAAGATATACGAAACCGATCCCTGGCTGGAACCCTGGTCAGGGGCAATCGATGCAAGGCAGGAGAGGATACTCTCACTGAAGGAAGAAATGGCTCCGGAGGGCAGGCTCTCCGACGTAGCCAACAACCATTTATACTATGGCCTTCATCGCACGGAAAAGGGTTGGGTGATACGCGAATGGGCACCAAACGCCACCCGCCTCTTCCTGCTCGGAGACCTCAATGGCTGGAAGCGCTCCGACCAGTACGCTTTCCGGACTGTCGGACAGGGCAACTGGGAGCTTGAGCTCCCTGCGTCAGCCCTTTCGCACGGAGACCTTTACAAACTCTGGATAGAATGGCCGGGAGGTGGCGGCGAAAGGCTTCCGGCGTACGTCCGCAGGGTAGTCCAGGACCCGGATACGTATCTGTTTTGCGCCCAGGTCTGGGAGCCTGCCGAGCCTTATGTCTGGAAATACCGCCGTACCGGCAAGCGCAAGCATCCTTTCATTTACGAATGCCATATCGGAATGGGAGGCGATGCCGAGAAGGTCAGCACCTTTGACGAATTCCGCTGCTCAGTCCTGCCCCGCGTGCACAAGTTGGGCTACAACGTCCTGCAGATCATGGCGTTGCAGGAGCATCCTTACTACGGATCCTTCGGCTATCAGGTATCCAACTTCTTTGCCCTGAGCTCGCGTTTCGGCACGCCGGAGCAGTTCAAGCAGCTGGTGGACGAAGCTCACAGGATGGGAATTGCGGTCATAATGGACATAGTACACTCACACTCTGTGAGCAACGACCTCGAGGGCCTCAGCCACTTCGACGGCCGCGAGGACCTCTACTTCCACGCCGGCGGCAGGGGCCAGCATCCCGCCTGGGGCTCACGCTGCTTCGACTACGGCAAGAGCGAAGTCCGCTACTTCCTGCTCTCGAACTGCAAGTTCTGGATGGAAGAATTCCACCTTGACGGCTTCCGATTCGACGGAGTGACCAGCATGATTTACCGCGACCACGGCCTCGGCACCGACTTCGGCAACTACGAACTCTATTTTAATCAGGGAGTTGACGAGGATGCCGTAAGCTATCTCGGACTCGCAAACATCCTTATCCACGAACTCAATCCAAATGCGATCACCATTGCGGAGGACGTCAGCGGAATGGCGGGACTTGCCGCTCCGCTTGCTTGCGGAGGCGTGGGCTTTGACTTCAGGATGGCTATGGGTATTGCGGACCACTGGATCAAATGGATAAAGGAGCAGAGGGACGAGGAATGGAGTATGGGCGCCATCTGGTGGGAACTCACCAACAAGAGGGCGGACGAAAGCACCATCTCCTATGCCGAGTGCCACGACCAGGCCCTCGTCGGAGACAAGACCATCATCTTCAGGCTCATTGACAAGGATATGTACTGGTCTATGTCCAAGCAGTCCCGCAACCTCGTGGTTGACAGGGGTTTGGCCCTGCACAAGATGATAAGGCTGGTGACCGCCGCAACCTGCGGGGGAGGATACCTTAACTTTATGGGCAACGAATGGGGACATCCGGAGTGGATAGACTTCCCGCGCGAAGGAAACGGCTGGTCCTATAAATATGCCCGCAGGCAGTGGCATCTTGTCGATGACGACTCTCTGCTCTACGGAATGCTGAATGATTTTGACATCCGTATGGTGCATTATCTGCGCAAGGAGGCCGTTCTGGAAGACGTGCCTGTCCAGCTTTATGTCGATGAAGGACGGAAAGTTTTGATTTTTAGGCGCGGAAATAGTACCTTTGCATTCAATTTTCATCCGACTGCATCCTATGAAGGATTCCGGTTCCATGCTCCGGACGGAGAATATACAATGGAATTTAACTCTGATGAAAAGCGTTTCGGGGGGTACTCACGTCTGCAGGACGGGGAGCGCCACGTTACTGTTGGCGGTGAGCTTTCGCTCTACCTGCCGAGCAGGTGTGCAGTTGTTTTGAAGAAAACCAGATAAAATATGGCATATTTAAAATTCAACAAATCCGAGCTCGTCAATCTCTCGTATTCTCTGAAGAGAGAGATTCTGAGCGCAAACAAGACCGGCAGCTATTGCAACACGAGCATCGTGACCTGCAATACCCGTCGCTACCACGGTTTGCTGGCCGTTACTCTGGATCGTTTCGGCGGAGACAGGTTCCTCCTGCTCTCTGATCTTGACGAGAGCCTCGTAATCGACGGTAAACGCTTCAACCTCGGCATTCACTGCTACGGTGACGTCTATGAGCCGAGGGGTCATAAATATGTCGTTGACTTCAGTGCGGACCCTGTTCCGCAGATTACCTACAAGGTTGGAGACATACTTCTGCGCAAGAGCATAGTCCTGGCCACGGAAAAGGACCAGGTGCTTGTACGCTACGACCTCCTCGAGGCCCCGTCAGCGCTTGCGCTTCAGCTAAAGCCGTTCCTCGCATTCAGGAACATCCACTGCCTCACCCATCAGAACGCCGAAGCCGACACCGAAGGCCGCGAAATCCCCGGTGGTGTCGCATACCGCCTCTACCAGGCATTTCCGGACCTGAACATGCAGCTTAGCGATGCCAAGGCCGTCTTTGTCCAGGACCCGCAGTGGTACAACAACATTACCTATTCGGACGAATTCCGCCGCGGCTTCGACTGTCGCGAGGACCTGCTGGTTCCGGGCGTGTTCGAGTGCAGGCTCAAGCCGGGCGAGTCGGTGGTATTTTCCGCTTCGACCGCACTCGAGGATCCGAAGACCTTCAAGCGCAGATTCAACTCCTACGTTGCAAAGGCCGGTGCGGTGAACAGCTATCACGACGTGCTTCTGCGCAATGCGGACCAGCTCATCACCGACCACAACAACCGCAAGAGAATCAATGCCGGACTTACCTGGATGTACACTGGACTGCTCAGGGAAACCCTGCAGGCGCTGCCGGGACTTACCCTCTACGGTATGCACAGCCCGGCGCTTTTCGAGGAAATCCTCGACAATCTCATCGCCGATGAGCAGGAGCGTCTCTTCTCCCGCACGACCCAGGTCGAGGCCCCTCTCTACCTTGCCAGCGTGCTCCAGAAGTACATCGATGACTTCGGAGCAGACCCTGCAAAGGTTTGGAAGAAATACGGCAGCACCGTCAGGGGAGTGCTCGAGAGCTACCTGCCGGGAGTGCGCAAGGAGGTTGCAATGACCGACGAAGGTCTGCTCTGGGCAAGGGTTGACGGAGTTGCGCTCACCTGGATGAATGCATATATAAATGGAAGGGCCGTTACCGAAAGGGCCGGCTATCAGGTGGAAACCAACGCATTCTGGTACAATAGCATATGCTTCGCCCTCGAGATGGAGCAGAAGTTCCCGACCGAAGATTCCGCAGAATTTGTCGCAAGATGGACTCCGATCAGGGACCGCGTTCTCGCGGGCTTCCAGCCTAAGTTCTGGAACGAGAGGCTCGGCATACTTGCCGACTACGTTGACGAGGCAGGTCAGCATCTCGAGATGAGGCCTAACCAGCTTTATGCAATCTGGGTCAAGTACAGCCCGGTTGATGAACTTCTCTTCCCTGCCATACTCAGGGCGGTTGACAAGGAACTCATCACTGCAAGGGGTGTACGTACCCTCTCGCCGCGTGACTCGAGATACAAGGGAGTATATCAGGGCACACAGTTCGAAAGAGACCTTGCATACCATCAGGGAAGCACCCGTACCTTCCTGCTCGAGCCTTTCGTAGAGCTCAGCTTCAAGGTTCACGGCGCTTCATTCTGGAAGAGGGCGCAGTGGCTCACCGAAGGATTTTACGAGGACCTCGGCAAGCACGGTGTCGGAGCATTCTCCGAACTCTATGACGGAGATCCTCCACAGGAGCCGCACGGAGCCATTTCTTCGGCCCTGAGCACCGCAGCCCTTCTTGAAATTGACTATATGTTGGAAAAAAACAGGGAGGAATAATATGAGAGTGCTGATGTTCGGCTGGGAATTCCCGCCACATATCGCCGGTGGTCTCGGAACCGCCTGCGAAGGAATAGTCAAGGGTCTGGCATACAACGGAGTGGAGACCCTCTTCGTGATGCCGTCCGCTTCCGGAGACGAAGACCAGTCAGCCACAACCATCATCAATGCGAGTGATGTGGAGGTGCGCAACGTAAGCTCCACCGTTGATGAGTTCATCAATAAGGTGAAGTTTATGTACGTTGACTCCAACCTCGTGCCGTATGTGGATCCTGACGAGTATTTCAGCGCCATCGAACAGATGAAAAAGGAAGGTGCGCTGGAAACGAGTGTCGGCTTCGGACAGAAGTTCAAGTTCTCCGGCAAGTACGGCGCCAACCTTATGGAAGAGGTTGCCCGCTATGCTCAGGTCGGAGGTACCATTGCAATGCAGCATAAGGATGAATTTGATGTCATCCACGCACACGACTGGCTCACATATCTCGCCGGAATCGCAGCCAAGGAACTGACCGGCAAGCCGTTGGTCGTTCACGTCCACGCGACTTCTTATGACCGTGGAGACGAGAAGCACATCGATACCCGCGTGCTGGACATAGAAACGCGCGGAATGATGGCTGCGGACAGGGTTGTGACAGTGTCCGACCTTACCCGCAACATAGTGATAAACAAGTACAAGATCGATCCTTCGAAGGTGGTGACGGTACACAACGCCGTTGACTTCAGCGGACGCGAAAATCTCGAAGTCGAAAGGGGAGTCAAGGACAAGGTAGTGACCTTCCTCGGACGAATCACCTTCCAGAAGGGTCCTGAGTATTTCATCGAAGCGGCTGCCAAGGTGCTCAAGCGTACGAAGAACGTGCGTTTCGTGATGGCCGGCAGCGGCGACATGATGAACAGGGCGATCAGGCAGGTGGCGCGTTTGGGTATCTCTGACCGCTTCCACTTTACCGGATTCCTCAGGGGACAGGACGTGCAGAAGATGTTTGCGCTTTCTGACGTTTACATAATGCCTTCCGTATCGGAGCCGTTCGGCATCTCACCTCTCGAGGCAATGCGTTCCAACGTCCCTTCCATCATCTCCTTCCAGTCCGGAGCAGCCGAGGTGCTCAAATATGCGCTCAAGGTTGACTTCTGGGATGTCGATGCAATGGCCGACGACATCTATGCGCTCCTCCAGTATCCGGCTCTCGCCCGTTTCGCTACCCGACAGGGATTCGACGAGGTTAACGAGCTCAAGTGGAACGGAGCAACGGCCAAACTCAAGAAAGTTTACGAATCATTATTGAACCAGCAGTGATATGAAGAAGTCAGTTTGTCTATATTTTCAGGTCCATCAGCCTACAAGACTCCGCCTCTACAGATTCTTTGACATCGGTAAGGAGTCCCATTATTATGATGACTACACCAACAGGACCATTCTCAAGAGAATAGCCACCAAGTGCTATCTCCCGATGAATGAGTTGCTCCTCAAGGCAATCAAGGAGAACGAAGGCAACTTCAAGGTAGCATTCTCCATTTCCGGTTCCGCGCTAGAGCAGTTTGACCGCTACGCTCCCGAGGTCCTCGACAGCTTCCGCGCCCTCGCAGCCACCGGTTGTGTCGAATTCCTCTGCGAGACCTACTATCACTCGCTTGCTTCCGTAGCTTCCGAGGCAGAATTTAACCATCAGGTGCTCAAGCACAAGCAGGCAATAGAGCATTATTTCGGCGTGACTCCGGTCGCATTCCGCAACACGGAGCTCATCTATTCCGATGCCATAGGCAAGATGGCGCACAAGCTCGGGTTCAAGACAATCCTGACCGAAGGTGCACGTCACATCCTTGGACAGCGTTCTCCTAACTACGTATATACCAATGATATATGTGAAAGGCAGAAGGTTCTTCTCAGAGATTATGCACTTAGCGACGACATCGCTTTCCGTTTCTCTAACAAGGCTTGGTGCGAGTATCCTCTGACCGCTGACAAGTTCGCCGGATGGATCAAGGCAAAGGAAGGCGAAATCTTCAATCTCTTTATGGATTACGAGACTTTCGGAGAGCATCAGTCGGCCGATTCGGGAATCTTCGACTTTATGGCAGCCCTACCAAAGGCAATTCTCGATGCCGGAATGAAATTCCAGAATCCTACCGAGACCGCTTCCAAGCACAAGGCAGTCGCTTCGCTGTCGGTTCCTGACCCTATTTCCTGGGCTGACGAGGAGCGCGACCTTACCGCCTGGCTCGGCAACGAACTGCAGCAGGATGCATTTAACAAGCTCTACGGCCTGCAGGAGAAGCTTTCGATCCTCGACGATGCATCGCTCTGGGTGGATTACGGCCACCTCCAGGAGAGCGACCACCTCTATTATATGTGCACCAAATTCTTCTCGGACGGAGAGATTCACCAGAGGTTCAATCCTTACAATACACCGTATGAGGCATTCATCAACTATATGAACGTGCTCAGCGACTTTATTATAAGAGTTAACAACGCAATTGCGGAAAAACAGTAAAAATTTTAAGAAAGAAAGATGAACACAATTGGAAATGACACCCCATCGTGGAAAAGCGTGATGGTGACTCGCCAGCTGCCGGTACAGCTCAAAGGCCTTGAAACCCTTTGCAAGAACCTGTGGTGGTGCTGGAACGATAACGCCAAGAAGCTTTTCAAGACTGTGGATCCTGATCTTTGGCACAAGTCCGGCCACAATCCGATGGAGATTCTTGATAAGGTCAGCCTCAAGAGGTACAAGGAACTGGCAAAGGATGCCGCATTCCTTGCAGATCTCAATGCCGTGATGGCACAGTTCAACGATTATATGGCTGCCAAGAGCGAAAGGACCGAGCCGTCAGTCGGATACTTCTGTATGGAGTACGGACTTGACACTTCCCTGAAGATTTATTCAGGAGGTCTCGGAATCCTTGCTGGAGACTATATCAAGGAAGCGAGCGATATGAACGTAAATCTCGTTGCGGTAGGTCTTCTTTATCGTTATGGTTACTTCACGCAAAAACTTACCCCTGCCGGCAACCAGGTCGCCGAGTACAATGCGCAGGACTTCCTCAAGATTCCTGCAGAGCCGGTGCTCAACGAAGACGGATCCTGGAAGACAATCAAGGTTCAGATGCCGGGCCGCGAGATGCACGCCCGTATCTGGAAGGTTGCCGTAGGACGTACGGACCTCATACTTCTCGATACCGATTTTGAGAACAATGCTCCTGAAGACCGCAGTGTTACCCATCAGCTTTATGGCGGTGACTGGGAAAACAGGATCAAGCAGGAACTCCTTCTCGGCGTCGGTGGCGTAAGGGCCCTCCGCGCGATGGGATTCAATCCAACTATTTATCACTACAACGAAGGTCACGCTGCATTTGCAGGTCTCGAGAGACTTCGCGAATATATGCAGACGGGAAAGCTCAGTCTCAATGAGGCTACCGAACTTGTGAGAGCTTCCAGCCTTTATACAACCCATACCCCGGTTCCTGCCGGACACGATGCCTTTGACGAGGCTACGATGGGCAAATACCTCGGATTCTATCCGCAGTCGATAGGAATTGACTGGCGTACCTTCATGAGCTTCGGAAAGACCAATCCGGACGACCACGCTGCAAAGTTCTCAATGAGCGTTCTTGCGGCCAATATGTCGCAGAACGTCAACGGTGTATCTATGCTTCATGGCAAGGTCAGCCAGGATATCTTTGCAGACATGTATCCGGGATATCTTCCTGAGGAGCTCTATATCAGCTATGTCACCAACGGTGTCCATTATCCGACCTGGGCAGCCAAGGAATGGAAGTCAGTGCACGAAAAGGTGTTCGGTCCTGAGTTCCAGACCCATCACTATGACAAGAAGTGCTTCTCCGGCATATATGGAGTTTCTGACGAAGAAATCTGGAATGTGCGCAAAGTGCTCAAGCATACTCTCGTCGAGGCTATCTGCGAGCGTCTTTCCAACCCTTCCATCACTTCCCAGTACACTCCAAGCCAGGTGGTTACCATCAAGGAGAGACTGCGTGACGATGTGCTGACCATTGGATTTGCCCGCCGTTTCGCTACCTATAAGCGTGCCACCCTGCTTTTCAGCGATCTTGACAGGCTTGATGCCATTGTCAACAATCCTGAGCGTCCGGTTCAGTTCATATTTGCCGGCAAGGCGCACCCTGCCGACGGTGGTGGTCAGGAACTTATCAAGCGCATCATCGAGATCAGCAAGCAGGACCGTTTCCTCGGCAAGATTATCTTTGTTCCGGGATACGACATTACTCTTGCAAAACGTCTCGTCCAGGGTGTTGACGTGTGGCTCAACAACCCTACCAGACCACAGGAGGCATCAGGTACCTCGGGTGAAAAGGCCTCTATGAACGGTGTAATGCACTTCTCCGTCCTTGACGGATGGTGGGTTGAGGGATATCAGCCAGGATGTGGCTGGGCCCTGCCTCTCGAGCGCACCTATGACGACCAGAACTACCAGAATGAACTTGATGCAGCTACAATCTATGCAACGATAGAGAACGAGATAGCTCCTATCTACTACAAGGTCAACCCTGAAACCGGAAGATCTTCCGAGTGGATCGGATACATCAAGAACACCATTGCAAAGGTTGCAAGCAACTTCACCACCAACAGGATGCTCGAGGATTACTGCAAGCAGTACTATGTTCCTCAGAGTGAGAGGTATGAAAGGATTTCGGCTGACGATAACAAGATTGCAAGGGAAATTGCCGTATGGAAGGACCAGGTGCGTGCCGAGTGGAACAACATCCGCATTGTATCCTATGCAAGACCGGACTCTTCCTATGTCCTTTCAATCGACGATCCGCTCAAGGGCGAGGTTGTACTCGACCTCGGACGCCTCAAGCCGGAGGACATCGGTGTGGAGATGGTATTTGCATCTGCTGACGACAAGGGTAAGCTGCATATCAGGGACATCTTCGAGCTTCAGCTTGAGGAAACCAATGGTGCTGTGGCCACCTACAGGACTACCGTGCTTCCTGAGCGTACCGGTATGTATCAGGTAGGTACCCGTATCTACCCGAAAAATCCTGAACTCCCGCACAGACAGGATTTCCCTCTGGTAAAATGGCTGTAGCCGCGACCGGCTTTTTTGACGGTGTCCATAGGGGACACCGTCATCTTCTCGATATATTGGTCTCCTCCGCCCGGAAGAGGGCGGAGAGGGCCATTGTAGTTACCTTTTCCAAACATCCGCGCACCGTCCTGCAGCAGGATGCAAGGACGCTGAGACTGCTTACTTCTACCGAAGAAAAGATAGCTCTGCTTAAGGCTTGCGGGGTAGATTCGGTGGAGGTGCTGGGCTTTGACCGCTCCTTTTCCTCTATGACCGCCCGTCAGTATCTTTCCGAGGTACTGCGTGATACTCTCGGCGTAACTGCCGTTGTGGTCGGATACGACACGCGTATGGGCTCGGACAGGCTTGGCCCGGATGCCATAGCGGAAACTGCTTCGCAGCTTGGACTTGAGGTTATTGTGTGCGGACCTGAGGGAGACATAAGTTCCACAAGGATAAGAAAGGCGTTGGAACAGGGACTCGTGGAGGATGCCGCAGATATGCTCGGATACCGCTATATGCTTAACGGTGTGGTAGTTGCGGGCAATAGGATGGGCCGTACGATAGGGTTCCCTACAGCCAATATGAAACTTTACGAACCTCTCAAACTTGTGCCGTTGAACGGGGTTTACAAGGTTGAGGTGGAGGTGCTCGGCCGCCGGTTTTCGGGTATGACGAATATTGGATACCGCCCTACGCTGGGACTTGGGAACGAAAGGACCATAGAAACCAATATCTTTGATTTTGACGAAGACATCTATGGTCTTGACATTCAGTTGCGTTTCGTTTCCAGAGTCAGGAACGAGATGAAGTTCGACTCGATGAAGGAACTCGCCGCACAATTGGAAAAGGACAGGGCAGTTTGTTGCTGTCAGTAATTTTTATTATATTTGCAAAACAATGTTTATGGGTTCTGCCTTGACGGTGGGACTCCTTTTTAATATTTTTTATACTATGGCAGAGATTCATTATATGAGCCAGGACGGGCTTGACAAACTAAAAAAAGAGCTTGCGGACGCAATAGCTCGCAGACCGGCCATTTCGGCTGCAATCGCTGAGGCGCGCGAAAAGGGAGACCTTTCCGAAAATGCCGAATATGAGGCCGCCCGCGAGGCCCAGGGCCTGCTTGAACTGAACATAGCGAAACTGCAGACCCTTGTTGCCAATGCCAAGGTCGTTGATGCATCCCAGCTCGGCACGGACAAGGTTTCTATGCTGAACAAGGTAAAGGTTGAGAATCTCAACAACGGACGCATTATGGAATTTACCATCGTAGGCGAGTCCGAAGCTGACTTCTCCAAGGGCAAGCTTGCTGCAACCACTCCTATTGCCAAGGCCCTCATCGGCCACGGCAAGGACGAAGTTGTTGAAGCTCACGCTCCTTCAGGCATCATCAAGTTCAGGATCCTTGAAATTTCCCTCTGATGGCTACTCTTTTCACCCGCATAGCCAAGGGAGAGATCCCTTCGTACAAATGTGCTGAGGACGAGCATTTCTATGCATTCCTCGACATCAGTCCGCTCGCTTTGGGACACACGCTTGTAATACCCAAGGACGTGGAGGATGACTACATTTTCCATCTCGACGAAAAAACCTACTCAGACCTCTGGGCATTTGCCCGCAAGGTGGCCGTAGCAATCAAGGCGGCAGTGCCTTGCGAGAGGGTAAGCGTTGCAGTGCTTGGAATGGAGGTGCCTCACACCCATATCCATCTCATCCCGCTCAACAGCGAGTCCGACTTTGATTTCCGCAAGGAACATCTGCATCCGGAACCGGAATGCCAGCAGCGCATTGCCAACGCTATTCTTGAACAATTCCAAAAGCTTTAATCCAATGAAACACAGTCTGTTTGCCGCAGCCACGATTGCGGTCCTGCTGTTTGCTTCCTGCTCCAATGACACAAGAATCAGCGGAAGCGTCAGGGACCTTCCTTCATCAGAGATCGTTGTCGCCCGTCTGGGCGTGGGTACATTTGAGAGTACGGACACGATAAAAACCTCTGCTGACGGATCGTTCAAGTATGCCCTGGACATAAAGAAGGGAGATCCGGAATTTGTGTATATCTATCATAATGACAAGAAGATAGCCTCGCTTCTTCTGGAAAAGGGGGAAAAGGTAAGACTTGAGACCGATACGCTCGGAAACTGCAGCGTAAGCGGCTCTGAGGGCTCCGAAATGCTCTCCGCCGTAGATTCATGTTTCACCTCATACGTAAGGCAGCTTGCTTCTACCGAGGACAGCAAGGAGTTGAGTTCCATTTATGTAAGCCATTACCGCGAGTCGGTCAAGTATATTATGGAACATCCTTTTTCACTTACCGTCATTCCGGTACTTTACGAAACGGTAAACAATCTTGCAACATTCGGCCAGTACACCGACGCCCTGCATTTCCGCAGCGCTTGCGACTCTCTCAAGACCGTATATCCGGAGTCCCGCTATGTAAAGGCCCTTGACAAGGAAGCTTCCAGAAGGGAGAACCTCCTGAGCCTTTCGGCAAGTATGGAATCTGCCCAGAGCATTGGATTTCCGGACCTCAACCTTACGGATATTACCGGAAACAAGATCAGTCTTTCTTCCGTTGACGCAAAGGCCATACTCGTTCACTTCTGGTCCGCCGACGATGCCGCACAGAAGATGATGAACCTTGATGTGCTTCAGCCTGTATATGACTCTTACCGCAGCCGCGGATTCGAGATCTATTCCGTGTGCATATCTGCCGACAAGGCTCTATGGGCTTCGGTCGTCAAGTCCCAGGACTTGCCTTGGATCAATGTCAACGACGGTCTGGGCAGCGCATCCCCTGCAATCAGGCTTTATAACGTCAGCGCCGTGCCGACATCATATCTGATTGCCGACGGCGAGATCGTTTCATCTGCGATAAAGGATGCCGCCGGCCTGCGCAGGCAGCTGGACAAGCTTCTCTAAAACAGTTTCTTGCGGCTGACGGTCGCAACAAATTCCTTAAGATAGAAGGGTTCAAAGTACGCTGTGTCTTTGAACCTTTTTTCGCATAATGCCCTTTCGGCAAGGCGCGCCATGCCGGCAGCGTGCGGATTGACCTGCGCGAAATGCGCGTTCTCGGAAGTGATTACGCCGCTGCATTTCGCCGCGCCGTCACCTATGAAGAGCACCGGACCTTCTGATAGAATTGGCCCGAAACAATCTGCCTCGACGACCAGCGGACTGATCTCGCCGGCAAGCACGGGCGAGTCGGAAGGGTCGCCGGAAAAAGAGAACGGTGCGCAATAGACTTCCATCCTGCGCGCGTCTATCATCGGGACGATGCGGGTGCAGCCTTTCGGGAGCAGGCCTTCGGTGACCGCCATATCGGCGAGAATCTCCGGGGTGCGTATGGCTATCAGCGGCAGTCCGGAGCCGAAGCAGAGCCCCTTGGCGCTGGAGGAACCTACCCTGAGGCCGGTGTACGAGCCCGGTCCGGAGCTGACGCAGACTGCGTCAAGGTCCTTTGCATCCATTGCACATTCTGCCAGCACTTCCTTGATGAACGGTGCCGTCATCGCTGCGTGGGCGCGCTCTTCGCGACTCTCGCGGCTGGCAATCACCTTGCCGTCCGCAGCTATCGCAACGGAACAGAGCGAGGTCGAGGTTTCTATTAAAAGAATTCTATGCATTAATCATTCCTCCAACTGAGTCAAGTCCTTGAGTGACAATATCTTTAAGAAACGGGAATACCGTTAGTGAGAAGCTTTTCAGAGCCTGAAAAACCGAGCAGCCGGCAACGCTTTCGGGTGTGTAGAAGTGCAGCAGGCCGTTGAGCCACTCGACAAGCAGGATGAGAAGGCCCAGAACCAGGGCTGAGTTGAGTATGCCGAATATCACTCCTATGAGGCGGTTGAGCCATCCGAGAGAGGCCATACCCACCACCTTGGTGACAATGAGACCGACGAGTGAGGCGGCCATCAGGACCACAAGGAAAATCATACAGAAACTGACTATGTCGAGCACTCCGGGCTGAAGCGTCAGGTGGGGCTGGAGGAGTTCGCTCAACTGTGTGTGGAAGTGGAATCCTGCCCAGATGCTCAGAATGATTGCGACAAGTCCTATGATCTGACGTACAAAGCCCTTGCTCAGACCGTTATATATTCCCGGAATGAGAAGAAGCAGAAGAATGATGTCCAGAATAGCCATATGGTTATTGATAAAAAAGCCGGAATTTAGTACTTTTGCAGATTATTGTATGAGTTAAAGCGCAAATTTACAAAAAATATGACATTCAAAGAGTACAAGGGCCTTGATTTGGTGGCGGTCTCGGATGAAATTCTCCGCCGTTGGAAGAGCAACCATGCATTCGAAAAGTCTCTCGAACTGCGCGAGGGTGCCCCTGAGTTTATATTTTTCGAAGGCCCTCCGAGCGCAAACGGAATGCCCGGCATCCATCACGTGATGGCTCGTTCCATCAAGGATGCCATCTGCCGTTACAAGACGCAGTCCGGCTACAAGGTCAACCGCCGCGCAGGTTGGGATACGCACGGACTTCCTGTCGAGCTTGGCGTGGAAAAGAAGCTCGGCATCACCAAGGAGGACATTGGACGCAAGATAAGTGTCGAGGAGTACAACCGCACCTGTCGCGAGGAGGTGATGAAATACACTGCCGAGTGGCGCAACCTTACCGAGCGCATAGGATACTGGGTCGATATGGACGACCCGTACATCACATACGACAACCGCTACATCGAAACCCTGTGGTGGCTGCTCAAAAAGATATACGACAAGGGCTATCTCTACAAGGGCAAGTCCATACAGCCTTACAGCCCTGCCGCAGGAACAGGTCTGAGCACCCACGAGCTTAACCAGCCGGGATGCTACCGTGACGTGAAGGATACCACCTGCTGCGCCCAGTTCAAGGTCAAGGGAGAGGAAGATCTCTATTTCCTCGCTTGGACCACTACGCCATGGACCCTGCCTTCAAACACTGCGCTCTGCGTGGGACCGAATATCGATTACGTAAAGGTACGCAGTACCAATCCATACACCGGCATCCCTGCAACCTACATTCTTGCCGAGGCGCTCGTTGGTTCCTGGTTCAATGACAAGATACCTTATGAGGTACTCCCGGGCAGCTTCAAGGGAAGCGAGCTTGCCGGAATGGAGTACGAACAGCTCATTCCGTGGTTCCGTCCGGACGAGGGAGCTTTCCGCGTAATCCTCGGTGATTACGTGACCGTTGAGGACGGTACGGGAGTCGTCCACATTGCCCCTACCTTCGGCGCTGATGACGCAAAGGTGGCAAAGGCAGCCGGAGTGCCGCCTCTGATGGTGACTGATGCAGAAGGCAACCCTCAGGCTCAGGTTGACCCGAAGGGCCGTTTCTACCGTATCGAAGACCTTGATCCTGAATATGTTGCAGAAAGGGTAAGCCCTGAATATTCAGAGTGGGCTGGCAGGTATGTCAAGAATGCCTATGACAGCACCCTCCCTGCGGATGCTCCGACGCTTGACGTGGATATATGCGTAATGCTCAAGGGTTCAAACAAGGCATTCCGCATCGAAAAGCACGTTCATACCTATCCTCACTGCTGGCGTACCGACAAGCCTGTGCTTTACTATCCTCTGAACAGCTGGTTCATCCGTACCACGGCGGTGCGTGACCGTATGATTGAGCTCAACGGCCAGATCTGCTGGAAACCTGAGGCAACCGGAACCGGCCGGTTCGGAAAGTGGCTGGAGAACATCCAGGACTGGAACCTCAGCCGCAGTCGTTACTGGGGCACCCCGCTGCCTGTATGGCGCACCGAAGACGGAAAGGAAGAAATATGCATAGGAAGCGTTGCCGAACTCTACGCCGAGATAGACAAGGCTGTTGCAGCCGGAATTATGGCAAGCAACCCTCTCCGGGACAAGGGATTCGACCCTGCTGACATGAGCAAGGAAAATTATGACCGCATAGACCTTCACAGGCCGTACGTGGACAATGTATTCCTCGTTTCCCCGACTGGACGCAAGATGACTCGCGAGACCGATCTCATCGACGTATGGTTTGACTCGGGCAGTATGCCTTATGCTCAGGTAGGTCTCAGGGGCATGGACACGGAATCATTCGGATGCACGGCAGACTTTATCGCCGAAGGCGTGGACCAGACCCGCGGTTGGTTCTACACCCTGCACGCCATCCATACCATGGTCAGCGATACGCCTGCATTCAAGAGAGTAATTTCCAACGGACTCGTGCTCGACAGCAAGGGCGACAAGATGTCCAAGCGTCTGGGCAATGCTGTGGATCCTTTCAAGGCACTTGACCAGTATGGCGCCGATGCCCTCCGCTGGTATATGCTCACCAACGCCCAGCCTTGGGACAACCTCAAGTTTGACCCTGTCGGAGTTGACGAGGTAAGGAGGAAATTCTTCGGAACCCTCTACAACTGCTACTCGGTATTTGCCCTCTATGCCAACATCGACGGGTTTGACCCTGCATCCGAGGCTGTTCCGTATTCGGAAAGACCTATGTTTGACCGCTGGATCATCAGCCGTCTCAATACCCTTGTCGCTGCCGTTATCGCCGCTTACGAGGACTACGACATAACAAGTGCCGGCCGTCTTATCCAGGACTTTGTCTGCGACGACCTGTCCAACTGGTACATCAGACTCAACAAGAAACGCCTCTGGGGCGCCGGTCTTGCACAGGACAAACTTTCCGCTTACCAGACACTGTACGAAACACTCAGGAGCATAGCCCTGCTTTCTGCTCCGATTGCACCGTTCTACAGTGAAAGACTGTGGCTCGACCTCGTGCCGGACAGCGATTCGGTTCATTACCGGGCAATGCCTCAGTACCGTTCCGAACTTGTTGACAAGGACCTTGAAGAGAGTATGGGATTTGCCCAAAAGGCATCCTCAATGGTTCTCGCCCTCCGCAAGAAGGTCTCAATCAACGTCCGCAAGCCGCTCGCAAAGGTGCTGCTGCCGGTAATCGACGACAATGTCAAGGCACATATCGAGAGGGTCAGGGACATATTCCTCACGGAGGTAAACGTCAAGGAACTCGAATTTATCCACGACACTACGGGCATCATCACCAAGAAGATCAAGCCAAACTTCAAGACCCTCGGCAAGAAATACGGAAAGCAGATGAAGGAGATTGCATCCGCATTTGCAGGTCTGTCCCAGGAAAGCATCTGCGACATCGAGCGCACTGCAGACTATGTGCTTGACCTGCCTTCTGGCAAGGTTACTCTCTCGGCGGGGGATTACGAAATCACTTCCGAGGATATGCCGGGACATCTCGTTGCAAGCGAAGGTACCCTTACCCTTGCCCTCGACATCGTCCAGACACCTCAGCTCATACGCGAAGGCAATGCCCGTGAACTTATTCACCCTGTACAGAATCTGCGCAAGAAGTGCGGACTGGATGTGACCGACCGCATTTCAACCAGCATCTATGCGGATGGAGCCGTTTACGACGCCGTTGCAGACGCTCTCGGTGAGTACTCCGAATACGTTTCCGCTCAGACCCTGTCAACTTCACTTGAACTCAAGAGCCTCTCCGAAAAGCCGGAAGAAGCTGCGGAAGTTGAATGGGGAGATGGGAATATTTATATCAATATCGTAAGAAACAACTCATAAAACGCTAATGTTATGGCAGAAGAGATCAAAAACCGTTATTCTGATGAGGAACTTGCCGAGTTCCGCGCCATTATCGAGGAAAAGCTAGCTGCAGCAAAGGCCGAGTATAAAACCTTGAGGGAGATTGTGATGAACAGCTCTACCAATGATATCGAGGACACATCTCCTTCGTTCAAGACAGTGGAAGACGATGGTGCAAACCAGCTTTCAAAGGAGGAAGCAGGACACCTTGCGCAGCGTCAGTACAAATTTATCCAGAATCTCGAGGCTGCTCTTGTCCGCATCGAAAACAAGACCTATGGCATATGCAGGGCTACGGGCAAGCTGATACCTAAGGAGCGCCTGCGCCTGGTCCCTCACGCCACCCTTACCGTCGAGGCAAAGGAAATGATGTCCAAGGGCAAGTAGCGGCTTATGAAAAAGACACCGAAGGCTGCGTTCTTCCTTGTTCTGGGCGTGTTGCTGGTAATCATCGATCAGGTCATTAAAGTCCTGGTCAAGACCAATATGGACCTTGGGGAGCAGATTTTTGTCATAGGACAGTGGTTCCGTCTCTGCTTTGTCGAGAATGAAGGAATGGCATTCGGAATGGCATTCGGCGGCAAGGTAGGCAAGCTTCTGCTGACCATTTTCCGCATCGTGCTCAGCGGACTGCTGATATGGTGGATAGCATCCATGTGCCGCAAGAACCGCAAAGCCATATCCCAAGGCATCCAGGCCCCTGTTCCGGTGGGAGTCCTCGTCGGCCTTACACTGATAACGGCAGGCGCGATAGGCAACGTGATAGACTGTCTCTTTTACGGAATCATCTGGGATTATGCCCCGCTGATGTTCGGCAAGGTTGTGGATATGTTCTATTTCCCTATCATCAGAAGCGGTGAAAGGGTACTGTTCTTCAATCCTGTGTTTAATTTTGCCGACAGCTGCGTAACTGTCGGCGCATTCTATCTGCTGCTCTTTCACTGGCGCTTCTTTGCCCAGGATGAGAAGAAAGATACAAAAGGTGATGAAGCATAGGTCCGGACTGGACAGAAGGCTGAACGGAGAGATACTGCGTCTCGCCATTCCGAGCATTCTTGCAAACATTACGGTTCCTCTTGTCGGTATCGCCGACACGGCAATCGCCGGTCACATCGCAACTTCTGCGGGGGCCGGCGCTGCTGCTCTCATAAGCGCAATAGCAATCGGAAGCACCCTCTTTGACCTGCTCTACTGGAATTTCGCGTTTCTGCGCGTCGGCACCGGAGGCCTGACCGCCCAGGCATTCGGCTCCGGCGACAAGGTCGAATGCGGCCGTGTGTTTGTCCGCGCTATGACCATAGCCCTCGGCTGCTCACTGCTGCTCCTGCTGCTGCATCCGCTTTTCCTTAGGCTCGCCCTGCTCTGCATAGGCAGTACCCCCGAGATAAAAGAATTGGCAAGCAAATACTTCCTCATACGTATCTGGGCTGCCCCGGCGACTCTTGGCCTGATGGCATTCAAAGGCTGGTTCATAGGAATGCAGGACAGCGTCAGCCCTATGGCAACCGACATTGTCGTCAACGTCACCAACATCGCGGCATCCATACTGCTCGCCTCCGGAATCACCCTCTCCGACGGACGCTGCCTCCTGCCCGCAATGGGCTTCAGCGGCATCGCCACCGGCACCGTCATCGCCCAGTACACCGGCCTGCTGCTCGCCGGCTGCATCTTCCTGCTGCGCTACCTCCGCCCGCTATTCCTCCCGGTGCTGCGAAACGTTCAAGGAAGAATTGTGCCGAAACTCCGTGCCGTTTTCCTTGGCTCGCAGACCTCCCGCTTCTTCCGTACAGGCGCGGACCTGATGGTAAGGTCGCTGTGCTTCATCGCGGTATATATCGGATATACGGTCATTTCCAGCTATTACGGCGACTCGCTGACAGCAGTGTGCTCGATAATGATGAAACTGCTGATGATTTTCTCATATTTCACGGACGGATTTGCCTATGCCGGCGAGGCAATGACCGGGCGCTACATAGGGGAGGGGAATGCTCTGGCGATGCGTTCTACGGTGAAGTGGACCTTCGTGTGGAGCTTTTCGCTGGCTGCACTCTTTATGATCCTTTATGCATTCGGAGGAGAACTGCTCCTGAGGATGATGACTTCGGATGAACTGATAATAGCAGATGCAAAAGCCTATCTGCCCTGGCTGCTGCTGATGCCGCCAGTGGGCTGCGCCGCATTTAACTGGGACGGAATCTACATAGGTGCAACCGCCTCGCGCCAGATGCGTAACTCGATGCTTTGGGCGACAGTGCTGTTCTTCGGAACATTCGCCCTCGGACGGATTGCCCTGCCCTTATCCCTTCGCACGCCCGAACTGCTGACGCATATTCTCATGGCCGCATACTTCGCCCACCTGCTCGCCAGAACGGTCTATCTTACAATCAAATACAAAACCATCGCGAAACTTTAGCGACTGCGATTATATGACTGAAGCGCTCGTGGTAAGTCTGGTTCGGGTGCGTCAGGATTTACATGTTTTCTAGCCATTCCGTAGAGTACGCTGCCGGCTCGGAGAGCATCGCGGAGAAGATGCTTCCTGAACCGGCAGTAAGATGGAATGTATTACTGAACTACTTGAGTGTCAGAGATTTGATAAACTCGACTTCGTCCTCGCTGTATGGGCTTCCGTCGCGGCGGAAAATGTCGTGGAACCATAATGGCGGCTCTTCCAGCTCAGGAAGAGGATCGTCCCAGGTAAAGATGGTGTTTGTCTTGCCGGCCACGAGTCCCCAGTTGATTGCAGCAACCCTGTTGGCCTTAAGCACAGGAAGGCAATTCTGGAAGGTGCTGTTCTTGGTCCTTCCCATATATTCCGTGCAGAACATAGGCCTGCCGTAGCGTTGCAGGGTATCTATGGTCTGTTGCTGTGTAACGCCGTCGCTGTAGCAGTGATATGAAGTGATGTCGGAGTTGGCAAGCTGGAAACTGTTCAACTCCTTGAGTCCGTTGCTCCATACACCTGAGGTAAGCGGTTGCGATGGTCTTACTTCCTGTGCCCATTTGAAGGCATTCTTGAGCAGTGGCAGACTTTTGGACTTGTATCTGGAGTTGCCCGGCTCGTTGTAGAGATCCCACATCAGCACGCGCTCATCGTCCGCAAAAGTGACCAGAATGTCCTTCATATACTTTTCCAGGGCAGGGTAGAGACTCAGAGTATCTGACCTGAGGGCATCGGAAGGGTCGCGAACCCAGCCCGAGTTGTGTATGCCGGGCTTTGGCTCCGGCTGCTTTCCGTATTGCGATGCCGCGTTCCAGCAGTCGTCGAAGAATACCAGTACCGGACGTATGGAGTGACTCCTGCAGATGTCGAGAAAGTCGTTTATCCTGTCTTTAAGTCCTTGAGGATCATTGGCATAGACTACGCTGCTGAGATATACCCTGAGAGTGTTGAACCCGAGGCTTTCCGCCCATCCGAGTTCCTTGTCGATCTGCTCGTGGTTGTAGGTGGAAGCACTCCACATTTCAATCTGATTGATCGCATCCGAAGGGATGTAGTCGCAGCCGACAGGCCAATCCAATCCGGCATACCACTCCCTTGCCTGAGCCTCGCTCCAGCGCGCCTCCTTGCGGTTGCGATAAGACTCCAGCTCAAGCACGTCTATTGCCGGAAGTTTCTTCTCAGCGTTGAGGACACGGACAAGGTTCTCTCCTTTCCTGAGCGTGCAGTCATATTCAAGTTCAGCCCATCTGCCGGATATGCTTCTGCCGACAACAGGAATCTCCTCGCCGTTTACTTCGAGATGCACGTCGTTGAGGGCATCGGCATTGGCGACTCTGAGCTTCAGGGTGTATTTTCCTCCCTTGCGGCTCAGGACTTCACGCCACTCGAGACAATTCTCCTCCGACTCTCCCAGGTTCACAACAACCGCCCTGCCGGAAGCGCCCTCTGCAGGCACGTACTTGCCGCCTTTGCCATCAATCGCGGTAAAGGCAGGGCAGTAGCCCCATTCAGCCTCGTAGAGCCGCGGCTCGATGCGCTTGCCCTCTACCCTGAACACCCTTGCCGAATGCGGTTCGAGTTCCAATTCGAGCGTGCTGCACCTGCCCAGGTCGGCGTGACGGTTCAGGTCGCGAACGTCGAATTGTCCCTCGAATTCAAGTTCTTCGGCGCTTACGCAGAAGCGGGTTGCAGTGTCGGCGGGGTTGTATAAAGCGACCGCTCTGGTTCCGGACCACTTGCGCAGTATGTCCTTGACAAAGACGTAGCTCTCGCCCTTGTGCTGGGCGCAATCAGTTCCTCGTTGGTGATGATGTCCATAGTCTCCTGCGGTATGTACTCCATATCGCAGCCGAGCAGCAGCGGAGAACTCATTATGCACCAGATGCTGAAATGCGCTTCCTCTTCGGTGTAGCTCAGTCCCAGACCATCCTCCCAGAAAGGCGAAGGCTTGATGTTGTATCCG
>SFJA01000083.1 GCA_004556005.1 Bacteroidales bacterium
CCGCCGCCAGGGAATTTGATCTCCACATTCTCGAGCGTAACGTTTCTCACGTTGTTGCCCGGAAGTCCTACGATGCTGCAAGGCAATACGTTGCGAGGCTCGTCCTCGAGGGTCGGTCCCTCGTAGTCGTAGTTGCGGTCAGGCTTTGCGGCACAAACCTCGGCATAGACGTTCCTGATGGTAATGTTGTTGACGTAGCTGCCCTTGTCGATGCGCTCTCCAACTATGATGAAGATGGCGTTTGCAGTATTGAGCGACTTGAGTCCGTCCACAACGACATTCTCTGCCATACCTCCGTCAACTGCCTCGATTGCGATGGCTGAACGGAAGGTATCATATACGGTATTGTCAAGAATCTGCACGTCAACGAATCCGCCTCGACCGTAGGTTCCGAACTTGATGGCGCTGGCTGATGAGGTAACGACATTGTTCTTGACAACGATGTTCTTGCAATTCGCCTTAGGGTCGTGTGACTTGAGGCAGATACCGTCGTCTGAAGCGTTGATGAAACTGTTCTGGATGGTAAAATTCTCGCAGTCAACGATATCGACGCCGTCATTGTTCCAGAAAGCCCTGCTCTCGAGAGAGATTCCGTCCACAAGCACATTCTTGCACTGGTCGTATGTGCAGGTCCAGCAGGCAGAACTGCGGATATTGATACCCTGAACTGTAACGTTTTCACATTCACGGAGATAGAAGAGATGAGGACGGTCGGCTGGTCTTCCGAGCTGGAGCTTGTCCTCGATAATGCCGTTTGCGACCTGGGCCAGATAGTTGTTAGCAAGTTCACGGCCCTGTCCGTCAATCACACCCTTGCCTACTATGGCGATATTCTTTGCACCCTTAGCCATAACCAGACCATAGAAACCCTTCTGCTGAGGGTAGTCGTAAGGATTGGTGCTTCCTACAAGTATAGCTCCCTCGCCGAGTTCGATGGTTACGTTATCCTTCAGCTCGATGCCTCCGGTGAGATAGCGACCTACCTTGAAGATGAGCTTTCCGCCGCCTTCGGCGCTGATGTGGTCTATGGCCTTCTGAATCGAAGTCGTATTGAGCGTGGTGCCGTTTGACTTGATGCCGAATGTGCTCGCATAATAATCCTTTGCAGACAGCTGCAGTGCTGCAAGGGAAGCGGCCAAAGCAAGTATGTATTTGATATTCTTCATATTACTTCACGATTTTAACTGTTTTTCCCTCTGCAGTGATGCATTTGTCACCGATAAACACAACGTTTTCCACGCCTTCGCAGCCCTTGAGCCATTCTCCGGCTGGCTGCCAGAACTTCACTTTCTCAACCTTGGCGCTCTTTGCGTCGCTGAGGTCCACAAGCGCAGGAACCGGAGTTCCTTCAGGGAGATATCCCTTGCTTACCTGAGACTCGATGCTTTCAAGCAGGCCTTCCTTGCTGCCCTCAATGACGCCAGGACCCTTTATTCCAACATTCTCAGCCCCTTCAGCGGCGGTGATGAGAGCCTTGCGTCCCTTGTATGAGTAGATGTTTGGAGAAGCCACCAGCACTGCAGAAGAGGCGAGCCTGATGGTAACGTTGCTCTTGAGCTCGACTGCACCGGTTACATATCTTCCGACATAAAACACAAGTGTGCCGCCGCCCTGTTCGCTGATACGGTCGATTGCTCTCTGGATAGTGGCTGTATTGTCGGTCAGCCCGTCACTCTTGGCTCCGAATACCGTCGCCTTGTATTCCTGCTGCGCCATTGCGCTTATGCCCGTGCATATTGCCAGCAGGGCTATGATAAACCTTTTCATAACTATTCGGTGATTGTGATTTCCTTGCATTGGTTGGTGATAATCTGTTCCTTGCCCTCGGCATCCTTCTGGATGATCTTCACGCCGTCAAGCTTGAGTCCGTTAACGTCATCGGCTACGATTGCAGGCCTGTAGTCTTCCTCCAGAACCTTGAGAGTCACGTTCTTGAACTCTACGCCGTCAGCATGGCGTATGTAGAATCCCCAGGCAGGAAGCTCCTTCCAGTTGGAGAATTCAGGATAAGACTTCTCCAGCTCAGGAATGGCGGCCAGGTCCTCAGGTGAGTGTCCGCGGTAAGCATAATTGACGTTCGTACGGCCCGGATATATGATTTCCACGTTCTCCAGCCTTACGTTCTCTACCCTGATTCCCGGGATGCCCTGGATTCCGCTAGCACAGACATTGCGCGGCAGGTCTTCTACCGGTCCCTCATAATTGTATCCGGCATCCGGCTTGTCAAGTGGCACCTCGGCATAGACGTTTTTGATAACTACATTGCGCAGACAAGGGGTCACCTTGCCCTCGCGGCGGCTGCCGCAACGGATAAAGATAGGGTTTCCGGTATGGATGCTCCTCAAACCGTCGATTTCGACATCCTCTACAGATGCGCCGTCAACCGTGGCTATGGTAATGGCTGAACGGTAGGTGTCAAAGATGGTCATATTCTTGAACTTGAAGTTCTTGAACACTCCTCTCGTGAACGTTCCGAACTTTATGCCATTTGCGCTGGAGCGGCCCACGCAGTTCTCAACGAGAATATTCTCGCTTACACCGTCAACAGAGTGGCTCTTGAAGCAGTATGCGTCATCAGCCGCATCGATGTAGCAGTTCCTCACGATAACGTCGCTGCAGTCCACGACATCCAGACCGTCATTGTTCCAGTATGCCTTGGCGTCCACGTTGATATTCTCTATAAGCAGGTTGCGGCACTGGTCGTACTGCTGGTTCCAGCTTGCAGGGTTCTTGAGGTTTATTCCGCTGACAACCACGTTGTTGCACTCGCGGAAATGTATGTTCTCCGGTCTGTTTCCTTCATAAGGGCGGTCAAGTTTCAGATCGTCGTCGAAGATTCCGCGATGCACGTACTGGACGAGATTGTTTGCAACCTCGAATCCGCGGCAGTCTATCGTGCCATCGCCCGTTATGCCTATATTGTCCTGCTTGATTGCAAACACCATTGCAGTCCATCCGGCGTAGGCATCTTTGACGTAGTCCCAGGGATTGAGGGATCCGAGAAGGGTGGCACCGGCCTCAAGATGAAGTGTAACACCGGTCTTGAGGTAAATCGTACCGGTAAGGTAGTTGCCGGGAGTGAGTATCACTCGTCCGCCTCCTTTGTCGCTGGCAAAGTCGATTGCCGCCTGGATGCTTGCGCTTGCAAGAGTCCGTCCGTCTGCCTTTGCTCCGAATTCTGAAGCATAGTAGTCGTGAGCCTGTACGGACAAGCCGCAGCAAAGCAGCAGGGCTGTGATCAGAGATTTTGAGATAAACTTCATATTGTTCATTGTTTGATGTTGGTCTTGTATCCTATCATCTGATCCTTGCCCGAAGATTCCGGTTCAATGTATTTCACCTCCTCTATCCTGAGCCCGTCGATGTCATCGGCGACAATTGCAGGCCGGTATTCCGGCTTTTCCGCGCGGAATACCACGTTGCGGAAGGTGATGTCGTCCGCGTGGCGCAAGTATGCTCCCCAGGCGGGAAGCTCTTTCCACTGGGAGAATTCGGGATAATAGCTTTCCATCTCCGGGATGCCGTCGAGAGACTCGGGATCGGTGCCACGGAATGCGTACAGCGGGTTGCTGCCGCCAGGAACCACGACTTCGATATTTTCGAGTACTATGCCTTCCATCCTGTATTGCGGGATGCCGGCGATTATGATGGCAGGGGAGACATTGCGCGGCAGGTCCTCGACCGGTCCTTCGTAGTTGTATCCTGCGTCAGGTTTGTCGGCGGGTACCTCGGCGTAAACGTTGCGTATGACAACGTTTTTCATATAAGGCTGCTTGCGGTACTCGGTAACGCTGCCGTCAGGATTGGTTTTCCTGACAGTGCTCCACCTTTCGCCCATACGCAGGAATATCACGTTGCCCGTATGCAGGCTGCGTATCCCGTCCACGAGAATGTTTTCGATTTCGGCTCCGTCAACAGCGGCGAAAGTCACCGCGGAACGGAAGGTGTCGAACATTGTGATGTTGCGTATGACAAAGTCCTTGAAACCTCCCTTCGAAACCGTACCGAACTTGACGCCGTTGGCGCTCGAACGGCCTACGCAATTCTCTATCAGTACGTTGCGGCACATATGGTCTGCCGAATGGCTCTTGAAACAGAATACGTCGTCCGCGGCGTCTATGTAGCAGTTGCGTATGACCACGTCTTCGCAGTCCACAATGTCGATGCCGTCGTTGTTCCAGTATGACTTGCTGTCAACCGTAAGTCCCTCTACGTAAACGTTCCTGCACTGGTCGTAGGTCTGGTTCCAGCTGGCGGGGTCCCTGAGTGTGATTCCCGTAACCGTAACCTCCTCACATTCACGGAAATAAATGTTCTGAGGCCTGTTAACTTCGTTAGGTCTGTCAAGTTTGAGAGGATCCTCGAACAGCCCGCGGTGAATGTAGTCCACCATATTGTTTGCCGTGGTGAATCCGCGGCCGTTGATCGTTCCTTCCCCTGTGATGCCTATGTTTTTCTGCCTCAGGGCAAAAATCATGGAAGTCCATTTGATATAGGGGTCCTTGACGTAGTCCCAGGGATTGGTGGATCCGAGAAGAGTCGCTCCGGACTCCAGATGCAGGGTTACTCCATCCTTGAGATAAATGGTTCCGGTCACGTAATTGCCCGGACCGAAAACAAGCCTGCCGCCTCCGTTCGTGCTGATAAAGTCGATTGCTGCCTGAATGCTGGCGGAGTTCAGAGTCCTTCCGTCTGCCTTGATGCCGAAGTCCGAAGCTGGGTAGTCGGTTGCATACATTGTTCCGGTAAACAGAAGAATGGCAAGAACAAAAGAGAAGATGGTCTTTAGTTTCCTCATTGATTTATGTGTTGTTTATACAAATATACTCAATATTTTTAACATATCAATATCCTATGAGCCTCACCGGTCCGAGCAGTCCGGCCGGATCGGTCTCGGAGTCGCTGTCAAAATACGAAACGGTGGTATATGTTATACGCGGTCCCGATTCCTTTGCATCACCTACAAGCCGGTTGACCCAGGAGTTGATTACCTTGATCTGCAGATTGTTCTCGCCCTGACGGAGAGCCCCCGCGGTGTCAAGCCGGTACGGCTGTTTCCAGACCAGTCCGAGGTCTTTGCCGTTGAGGTAAACTCTCGCCATCTGGCATACCTCTCCAAGGTCCAAAATCACTCCAACTGTCTTTCCGCTATAATTGAACTGCTTGTTATACAATGCGATACCGCTGAAGTACCTGATTCCTTCATCTTCAGATGAATCATATGACACAAGATGAGGGAAAACAGTTTCTTCAGGAGCACCTCGTCCCGGTTCAAACCTGACCCTCCACTCTCCTTCTATTGTTTTGAGTGTAGTTTCAGCTCTCTTGCCGACCACATGGCTGTCTGCTTCGGCCTTTTCCATCAGTACCACGAACAATGCGTCATCCGGAGTCATATCCAGACTCACCACCGTCCTGCCGTTCTCGATTCTGAAACTTGCATCCTCTTTCCTTCCGTCATCCGCGTGCCAGATCTGAGCCACCCTTCCATCTGTCCTCAGGCTCAGCTCGAGTTTGCGGTATTCAGGACTGACATTGGCTATCCAGTAAAGTTCTCCTTCCTCCAGCCTGCGGTGTACGAAGCGGACATTGTCGTAATGCCTGTCCTGCACCTGCATCACGTCCGGAGCCATTCCTGCCTCGGCGGGTGCCGTCATCGCCTTTTCAAACGGCACGACATTGCTTCTGCCGCTGTGCCATATCTCCTTGATGAGACGGGAGAATTCTTCCCCGTCCTCCTGCAGGTCGAGCCAGTCCACCGGTTCGTTTCCGACAATCAGCACGCCTGCCTTTGCGGCCTCGGCTATGCTCCGCAGCACAGACATGGATACGGCGCGCACTTCGTTGTCGATATACAGCGCGCGGTAGGCCATTCCGGTGGCAGTGACCAGTTTGCCGTCCTCGGGTCTGAGGGCTTCGGTCAGTGCGGTCGAGTTTACGAAGTCAAATGCATAACCTTCCGGAATCTGCGGGCGGGTGAGCTTGAAACGGGCAGTAATATTGGTGTTCTCGCTGTAGAAATATGCGATGTCGGCCACGAACCTGCCTTGCTGAAGCATATGGCAGCTGCGGCTGAGGTAGTCGGTCCAGGCTCGCGCTTCCGAAGCCCAGGTCTCCTGACGCGTAAACCATTGACCATAAGGGCCAAGGCTCATACCAGGCATAAGATTGTCCTCCGGCTGGTGAGGGGAGCAGTGTATTATGAAGCGGTTCAGTCCGCTCGCCATAGCCGCATCGGCATAACTCTTCAGGTTGCAGGGACTGCAGCTCAGTGCCTTCATATCCCTGCCTGCCCTGTTGGTGAATGACTCCGCCGCACAGATGTTCTGGCCATAGATGTGAGCCACCGAAGCCGACTCCCGTATATCCGCTTCGCTCATAGGATATGAACCATATTCTTCGGTCTTTGTCCAGAACGCCGACATAGGGATATCAGCATTTCTCTTTACATCCATACCGTCTCCTACAAAGGCTCTGTAAGCCTCGTGGGACTCGGTATGACGCTTCATGCCGTATTTTGACAGCGCAACTGAAGCAGCCTCGTAGTGGTTCTCCTTCATCAGTTCTCCAAGTGTCTTGCGCCAGTCGCTCAGGAAGCGTTCGGTCCTGTCCGCGCT
>SFJA01000084.1 GCA_004556005.1 Bacteroidales bacterium
CAGGAAAACAAAGCCGAAGAGGTGATAATCAACGGATTAAGCGACACCGAGTGGAGCTACTTCTCATTCGAAAGCGGAACCGTGGTAGGCCGAAGCGAATTGAACAACAAAGAACAGGACGCACAATGGGCAAACCGCAAAGACTGGGACATAGCGATCTGCGGTGACTATATCAAAACAAACGGCGGCACCTCCGGCAACGGATTCGCCGGCGCCCAGATCAACACGACATCCACATACGACGCCCTCACCGAAGCTCCCGCTGACGGATATCTCATTGATACACTGTACCTCGACAGGTAGTTTCCTATCTTGCAATCAATTGACATGCAAGGCGTTCGCTGCCGTTCCAGCAATGGATGATGCCACAGTAGCGGTATCCTTCGCGGAGTAGGGCATTGCGCATCACGCTATTGTCCCTATGGGTGTCGATGCGGATGGAGTCGTACTGTGCCAGGGCAAATACCTCCTGCATTCTCTCCAGGTCTTCGCGCACGGCTTTGCGTATGACAATGCTGCCGTGACCATCTATTATCAGTGGGCGAATATTATCCAACATGACTTGATTTTTACAATACTACGAATCTACGAAAAATTGGTGACTTATTTGTTACATTATTAGAATACCTTGTTTATATTTCTAAAAAGCATTAATTTTGTAGCGTTTTAGAAATATATAGTATGGTAGGTTTTATTGAGTTCAAGGAAAAGTTGTTGCCTGAGGGGTGTTTCTCCATTCATCAGGCACGTCTTTATTTCCCGACTTTTGATCGAAATAACTTGACTCGATGGACAAAGAAGGGCCTTTTGCTTCGACTACGGCAGGAGTGGTATGCCTTTCCCGAACTGCTTCAGCGTCCTGACTTTGCCCGTTACATAGCAGGTAGAATTTACCGTCCCTCCTATATCAGCCTTCATACGGCATTGAGTATCTATGGTATGATACCGGAGGCTGTATCAAGCATTACGTCAGTTTCTACCTTGAAAACTGCTAGATTTGAGAATGCGTTCGGACAGTATACATATCAGAATGTGAAGCCGGAGTTATTCTTCGGTTATAAGCCTGTGATGCTAACTGTCAATACCGCCATCATCAATGCGCCCAAGCAGGCATGGATGCTTGCTCATCCGGAGAAAGCCTTGTTGGATTTGCTCTATCTTTATCCTTTCTATAACAGCGAAGAAGAAATTGAGCAACTTCGTCTGGATGATGACTATATGACAGGCGAACTTAATCTTGGACGTCTTTCGGAGTATCAACAGAAGATTGGTAATAAGGCTCTGGATGCCCGCGTAAAGATTCTTCGCAAAATCTATGACTTATGATTGACCTGAATTACATCAATGGTTATTATCCTGCACAATTTGCAGGCAATGCCACTTTTCATATTAAGTTTCAGCGATTTGACCGTATCTTCCGGCAACTTCTCGCAGGCGTATCTCCGCATCGTAGCCGGCATTCTGTCCCAATTCTTCCGCAGGTATCCGACAAGCCTTCCGGGGTCGCGTTTGCCTGCTTCCCGCAGCATCCATCCGGTCGCCTTCTGCAGCAGCCCGTGGTGCCCGGATTATGCTGTGGTACTCCCTGAGCCCGGACCCGCATTTCGGGACGAATTGACTTGTCTGAACATTTGCATCCATATATGCAAATATACCTATTTTTTCAGCGTAAAATCAATCTCAAGCCCGCTGCCGGACCAATTCTCCCCACCCCGGACGTCCCCGCCCAGCTGTCTGGCGCTGACCGTGCCGCAGTGGAATGCGACTGCGTTTCGCACGATGGAGAGCCCGAGGCCGGACCCCTCGCATTTATCGGGCGCCGGAACCCGGAAGAAGCGCTCGAATATCTTCTCGAGGTACTTTGCCTCCACGCCGCGACCGGTATCGTAGTATCTGACCAGCAGCTTGCCGTCGGCGCTTTCGTGCGCCTCGACGTGAATCACAAAGTCCCTGCCCGCGTACTGGAGCGAATTCTCCACCAGATTCCTGAACAGCGCGTAGAGCAGGCCCTGATTGCCGTTCACGCTGGTTTCGGGACTCACGAGGTTTTCGACCCGGACCCCGCTGCCGACTATGCTGCCCTCCAGCTCTTCAAAGACATCCTCAAGTATGTGCCTTATCCCGACGTGCTCTTTCGTTAGCATGTCCGGAGCCTGTTCCATCTTGGTAATCAGCGCGATATCTTTGATGAGGCAGGACAGCCGCAAGCTCTGCCGGTAGGCCTTCTCGATAAACGAATTCTTCTTGGCGCTGTCCATCCCCGGGTTTGATATGACAGTCTCGAGGTAGCCGCGAATGCTTGTGACCGGGGTGCGCAGCTCGTGCGCGATGTTGTTGGTCAGGTCCTTCTTCTGCGAGCGCAGCCTGTTGTCGGTCTCCTTATCGTTCTCCTCGTTCATCCTTTTGGTTATCAACATAATGCAAAGAGCTGCCACCGCAACCATCAGGGCGAGTATCAGAGCGATCATCCAATCAGGATGCAGCATTTTTTTCCTTTCGAGTGTAAACGGAAGAGCCGTACGCACGATGTGGTCGCCGTAAGTGCGGGCGTAATAGATGTATTCCTGCCCGTCGCTGTCCGACCGCCTCAGCGAAACGCCGCTGCCCTTTTCCAGGCTCTCCATAATTTCGGGCCGTCCGGAGTGGTTCCCGTCCGCCTTTGTGCTCGAGTCGAACATCACAAATCCCGCACTGTCGATCACCGTCACCCTCACGCCTTCCGGCAGGATGCGGTCTATGCCCTCGAGCGAATTCTCCCCGTCCGGCACGCTCTTCTCCCTGTTCAGCACGCTCTCCACCACGTCCGCACAGGTCTCCAGCCGCGCGGAAAGCACCTGCTCCTTGTACTGCCGTTCGCTCCGCATCAGTATCCCGACGCATGCGGCGCACAGCCCCACAAAGACCAGCAGAATTGCAAACCCAAGCCGCCGTTTCATACTTCCCTGTCCAATTCAAGCGAATACCCGAATCCCTGTCTGTTCTGCACCAGGGCCCGCTTTTCGCCAAGTTTTGCCCGGATCCGGGCTATATGCACATCCACGGTCCGTTCAAGCACGTAAGGCACTGCGCCCCAGACCTGCTGCAGGATTTCGTTGCGGGAAAAACTCCTCCCGGGCTCCGAAGCAAGCAGAAGGAGGATTTCGAATTCTTTCCTGCTCAGGGCCAGCTCCTGTCCGTCGATGGCAACGCTGCCTCCCGCGGTGTCGAAACTCAGCGGTCCGGCCTGCAGGACATTGCTCCGGTGCTTGCGGCTGCGCCTGAGGACAGCCTGGATGCGGGCGAGTACCTCGCTGGTAGAGAAGGGCTTGCGAATGTAGTCGTCTCCTCCGGCGGAGAATCCCGTCAGAAGGTCGTTTTCCCCGTCGCGT
Organism: Bacteroidales bacterium; assembly: GCA_004556005.1. Classification (GTDB taxonomy): domain Bacteria; phylum Bacteroidota; class Bacteroidia; order Bacteroidales; family UBA932; genus Cryptobacteroides. Next base: position 3,369 of record SFJA01000084.1, read on the forward strand.
GCGGTCAGGAAAATTATGGGAATGAGGCCGTTATCGAGACTGCGTATCTTCCCGGCGAGTTTGAATCCGCTGATGCCGGGCAGCATCACGTCCAGCAATATGAGATCGGGAGCCTCGCCCTGCTGGATAAGAAGCATTGCCGCCTCTCCGCTGTCTGCCTCGATGACCTGATAACCGGCCGCGGACAGGTTGAATGAAAGGATTTCCCTTATGTCCGCTTCGTCGTCAACAACAAGTATCTTAATCATATCGGCAAAATTAATAAAAACCCCGACGCTCGCAAAGAGGGTGCGGACCGACTTGTTACAATATTGTTAAGGCCTGCCGCCGTATTGTTAAATCTCTGCTAAATTCGCCTCTCCGCGCCATTCAACTTGCTGTCGGATGGCCAATTAAGTGCATATTTGCTGCGAAATCGAGATTTAATTATGGTACTTAGTATTCTGACACTTCTCGGAGCCTTGGGAATGTTCCTCTTCGGAATGAACATGATGAGCTCCGGACTGCAGAAAGCGGCGGGTTCGGGACTGCGGCATCTGCTTGGCGCAATGACTTCCAACCCTTTCAAGGGCGTGCTTACCGGATTCGGAATAACAGCGGTAATCCAGTCCTCCAGCGCCACGACGGTAATGGTTGTCGGCTTTGTGAGCGCAGGCCTGCTGTCGCTCGCCCAGGCAATCGGAGTGATAATGGGCGCGAACATAGGAACCACGATGACGGCCTGGATCATAGCCGTATTCGGATTCAAAGCGGACATATCCATCATCGCAGTGCCGCTGATGGCCCTGGGATTTGTACTCAGTCTATCAAAAAGAGAAAAACTTCGCAACATCAGCGAGCTGGTTATGGGATTCTCCCTGCTCTTCCTCGGCCTTTCACTGATGAAAAACAGTGTCCCTGACCTCAGACAGCACCCTGAAGTGCTCTCCTTCATACAAGGCTGGTCAGGCCACGGATTCGGCTCGGTATTGCTCTTCCTCGCCCTCGGAACGGTCCTCACCCTCATCCTGCAATCATCCAGCGCAACCGTGGCCCTCACGCTCATAATGCTGGATATGGAATGGATACAATTCGACATGGCGGCAGCAATGGTGCTCGGAGAGAACATAGGCACAACCATCACCGCCAACATAGCGGCAGCGGTAGGAAGCGTCAACGCCAGAAGAGCGGCACTGGCCCATACGGTTTTTAACCTCTTTGGAGTCATCTGGGTCCTGGCAATCTTCAAACCCTTCGTACACTTCGTCCAGTCGATAGTCGAATCGTTCGGCCTCGACGCAGCAACCACAAGGGTATATTCACTCTCGATGCTGCACACCGTATTCAACCTCATCAACACCTGCATCCTGATATGGTTCACCAAACAGATAGAATCGCTGGTAACCGCAGTCATACGGGAACCTAAACGCGACGACTCCGACACCAGAGACTTCACCATCCGCTACCTCGATTACGGCCTAGTCCCAACACCTGAACTTGCAATCATCGAAGCCCGCAAAGAGGTAGTCCACTTCGGCACAGTGATGAAAAACGCGCTCGAATACATCAGTTCCGCCATAGCCCTCTCAGGCAACTCCGACCGCTTCACTTTCTACCGTGAAAAACTTGTAAAGTATGAGAAAATCTCGGACAATATGGAATATGAAATAGTCAAATTCCTCAACGACCTCAACCGGGACGAACTCAGCGAAAACTCCAAACGAGCCGTACGTTCATACATAAGGATATGCTCCGAACTCGAATCCCTCGGCGACAGCGGCGAAGCCATCAGCCGGACAATCAACAATATGAACGCCTACGACAGACATCTCAGTCAGGAACATATCGCCAGTCTGAGCAAAATGACCGGCTTGCTCTCACAGGCATACGAAGATATGATATACAATCTCGAACACGAAACATCCCTCGACGACATCACCAACGCCGAAACTGACGAAAAAGCAATAAACACCTACCGTAACGAACGCCGGGACTTTGAATTGAGCCGCATCGAAAGCAGTGGCGAAGGCTACTTCGAAGCCGTATTCTACCTCAACATCCTCGACGCCCTCGAAAAGATGGGCGACTTCCTCATCAACATCTCCCAGGCCCTGCAAGGCGTCTCCCGCAAAGCCGAATAACGCGGCAGGGAGGTTGGCGGTTGGTTTTCGGGCCGGTGCCGGCGGTTGGTTGGCTCGGGTTGGGTTTGGCTGGCTTTGGCAGGCTGGTTGGCGGTGGTCGGGCGAGGGGCGGCTGGGAGGTTGGCTGGGTCGCGGGGCTCGTGGCCGGGGCGGAAATGAATTCATCGCGCGTCGGGAAATGCCTTGGACGAGCGTAGGATGGCGATCGGCTCGCGCGATGGCATAACTGTCCCCGCGATGACGCTTCGTGAAATTCACCTGGAACCCGAATCGCCATTCTAGGCTCCTCCAGGGCATGTTCTGGGTCCAGGTGGAACCAAAATGGGCTCACCTGCACCCTTTTCGTTAGCTAACTACTTGATAATCAATATTGGCTGGTTCCAGGTGAATTTCACGAGGGCCAGATGCAACAGCGTCAAGCCGGAGCAATGTAGGACAATCCAGATCAAGACGGAGACGCATTCGGCCCGTGAGCAAATGTGAGGTTTTTGCACACGGGAATTTCCCCAAGTGAGTAGATGCGGCCTATTCGAGACAGATGAATACATCAAGAATCGAAATAGTCATTTCATCGCGCGACATGAAATGCCCTGCAGATGCGTAGAAAGGCATTCGGCTCGCTCGATGGCACCCTTTTGCCTCCATCGCGCGTCGGAATGTGCCTTGGAGGGGCCTAGAAAGGCATTCGGCTCGCTCGATGAAATTCCTTTTTGCCCTACGACCGTGCACCGCCCTCCCGCCGTCAGGAAAACAAAACTGAAGAGGTGGTACTCAACGGATTAAGCGACACCGAGTGGAGCTACTTCTCATTCGAAAGCGGAACCGTGGTAGGCCGAAGCGAATTGAACAACAAAGAACAAGACGCACAATGGGCAAGCCGCAAAGACTGGGACTTCGCAATCTGCGGTGACTACATCAAAACAAACGGCGGCACCTCCGGCAACGGATTCGCCGGTGCCCAGATCAACACGACATCCACATACGACGCCCTCACCGAAGCTCCCGCTGACGGATATCTCATTGATACACTGTATCTTGACAGGTAGTGCCCTATCTTGCAATCAATTGATATGCAAGGCGTTCGCTGCCGTTCCAGCAA
>SFJA01000018.1 GCA_004556005.1 Bacteroidales bacterium
TCCGACTCTGGAAACGGTATATCCTCTTGAAGCACTTAAGATGGCTCTCAAACGCATTGAAGGAGTAGAATGTCATGACCTTATACATCACTCTGACCGTGGTTGTCAGTATGCAAGTAATGATTATATCAAGTTGCTGAATGACAATCATATCCGAATCAGCATGACGGAGTGTGGAGATCCTAAAGATAATGCTCAGGCTGAGCGAATAAACAATACAATGAAGAACGAGCTGCTTAAGGATATGCGCTTTAGAAATATCGAAGAGGTCAAGGTTGCTGTTGCAAATGCTGTAGACTTCTACAACAATGAGCGCCCCATATGAGCATCAATATGATGACTCCTTCCCAAGCTACTGCTTGCGAGGGTGAAATCAAGAAGTGGTGGATAAGCTATAGAGTAAAAGCAATCAAAGAGAAGCTTACAGACTTGGAAATCCCTGAAAATGGTTTACCTTTGTCTGCCGTTCAGGGGTCTCCTTCCGGGCTACGCCCTCCAGTCAACCCCTGAACGGGATAAGACCTGGCTAGACAACCAAAACAAGGGACAAAGACTACAAGTCAACAAATATCAGTTATAAGTTAAACCAGAGTCAACTTCTTTCAGAGATAGGCTCCGATCGGAGTCAACCTAAATCAGGAAAGTACACCCGTTCCACTTTTCGGTGGTTTCACTGTCATTCCATATATGTTGGAAATCCTGGCCTCAATGAGTTACAGTTTTGCCTGTTCAAGGACCTTGTGCTTGAACTCTTCGCTGAGTTTCGGGCGTGAGTCGAGTTCAGCTTTCAGGGCCTCGGAATCCAGAGCCTCGATATAGCGCACTGCTCCGTATGGGTCTTCGGTTATGAAACTACCGCACTGGGAGAATGTGAGGAAAGGCATAGGCAGCTGAAGGCAGATGTCAACCTTGCGGGCGTATTCGAGCTTAACTTCCGGGGTGAGTTCCATAAAGCGGTGGATTATTCCCTTTTTGCCGTAGAAGAGTTCGCGGGTCTCTGCAGACTCATCGCTGTAAGTGACTGTTAGTTCGATTTGTTCGTCAGCCGGCATTTCCGGGAGGTAAATCACAACGGAAAGGTCCTTGCCAGAATAGCCCCAAACGGCGTCCGCCGCACACAAATGGTCTTCCGCTGCGCTGCTTGCCTGCACCGGAGCCTGCGCCCGAGCCTGAGACTGCGCCGAAGCCTGCGCCTGGGCGAAGCGTGAGTAAGGGATTTCGAGGTTTCCGAGTTTCACAGAAACGGGAGCGGGGACGCTTTCGAGCACGATGCGGACGGTCCTGTTGGGGTCCATTCCGCGGTATGATCCGCTGCGAGGCTCGACGGTAAGCGAAAGGGTCCGGGCGGTCGACTCTTTGCTGACCCTTGTGGTGGCCCATTCGCTTTCGTAAGCCTGGGTACTGCCGTCGTCCTCGTACAATTCTGTTTCAAACTTGCCGTCACCAGGGGCTACGCAAAGCCATATTTCGTTATTATCCTGCTGGAGATTAGTAATTTGCGGCGATGCCATCGGGATTATGCTGCCTGCACGGACGAACCAAGGGGTTTCGTGTATGGTGTATCGGAGAGTGTCGGTCCGGTCGCCGCTGTACATCTGGCCGGTTGCCATATCGTACCAATCGCTACCCTCAGGGAACCACACGACACGGGTGGCGAGGGCAGTCACGCTGTCAACCGGAGTGCAGACGGAAGCTGCAAGGATGTCGGGGCCGAAGAAGAATTGTTCCTTGCAATCATAAGCGCGGTCATCCTCCGGCCAGTAGTAGTACATAGGCCGGCAGATTGAGACGCCGGTGTCGTAAGCCTCTCTGGCAGAACGATATATGTACGGAGATAGAGTGTAGCGCAGTCGTATGGCGTCCCTCATGTCGTCGAAGTACTCCGGGAACATCCAGAAACGCTTCTCCATCGTGGTGTTCTTGTTTGCGTGAGTCTTGAATATCGGGCTGAAAACCGCACTCTGGAGCCATCTGGTGTAGAGTTCGGGGTCGGTCGAGGTACCGCCCTTCTTCTGGTAGTGGCCGCCGATGTCGTGACCCCAGTAGCCAAATCCGACGTTGGAAGAGGTTGCCGTAAACCACGGAAGGTATGCAAGGACCTCCCATTTGGCATAGGTATCGCCTGAGAACGCTACCTGATAACGGTGACTGCCAAGACCTCCCCAGCGATGGTAGATTATGGGCCGGCGGGCGTACTTGCCCTCGGAGAGCCCCTGACGGGCCATATCGTTGAAGAATGTATGGTTGAGCCAGAAGGTATTGCTCAGGCCCTCGGTGTATTTGCTGGTCTTCCACTGCTGCCAGTCAAGCCACCAGAAGTCAACTCCCTCGCGCTCCAGCGGCCTTATTATGGAGTTGAAATAGGCATCCGCCCACTCCATCTGGTCAATGCGGAAAGGCACGTACTGAGGCGTTCCGTCAGGGTTGACATAGCCCTTCGGCCCGTCATAATCATCGGTACGGGCAAGGTAATCCTCCACAAAGGACTCGTATTTGTCCTCGTAAGGACGTATGCCGGATGCCGGGTGGAGGTTCAGGGTCGTCTTGAGGCCGAGATTGTGCAGGTCGGCAAGGTGATTGGCCGCGTTTGGGAAGAGCCCTTTGTGCCAGGTGTAGCCAGTCCAGCCTACCCTCTGTCCAAGGTCATCTTTGCGAGGATTCTTAGAAGTCAGACCATAGGTGTCGTGCCAGTCCATATCAAGCACCATCACGTCGATAGGAATGCCGAATCCTCTCATCTGCTCGGCAAGATCTACAAATTCAAAGTCCGAATACTGCCAGTAACGGCTCCACCAGTATCCGAAGGCATATTTCGGAGGCAGAGGGATGCGGCCGCCTATCCTTGCAAAGTCGCTTACTGCCGCCATATAATCGTGTCCGTAGGCAAATATGTAGAGGTCCTGACGCTTCCCCGCCGGTCTTTCGGCGACCCACTGCTTCCAGTCGCTTTCCACAGGGACCAGCAGATGCCTGCTGCTTTCATCAACAACAGCCCAGCCGTCGCGGGAAACCACTCCGTTTTCCAACGGCTTGTCCTTGCTGGCGTCAAAGCCGTCAAGGGTCCTGGTCGTACCGAGCAGGTTGCCCGAGTCGTCTGCCCCCGGGCGCCATACCACCTTTTGCGGCTTGCCTGTCACAGCGAGCATAAAGCTCACGCTGAGGTTGGTGGAGTCGAAAGGCGCATTGCCCACATATCGCAAAGTGATATCTTTTGTCTTGATTGTCAAGGTCTTGCCACTGCGGCGGACTTTAAACTCAGGAACTTCGAGCCTCCTGTTCACGACAGCAAGCGTTGCCCTGTCCTCAAAGATTCCGTCCTCCGCCCACTCCATACGCACAAGTCTGGAAGTAAGAAGCGTAAAACGGGCATTTCCGGATACTACCACGGCCTCGGGATCAGCCACAGGATTGTCCTGGGCTCGCGTGATGCAGCACATAAGCAGCATCGCGGCAATCAACAGCAGTTTTTTCATACAAACAAAGTCAATTTCCAATTACGGCAAATATAATTTATTTTTTACAATACATATCGGGCTCATCTTGATTATCTGCGTTCAGGGGATAATATAATTTGAGGGGAATTGACTATCTTTGCCGAAGTAAACCACATTGAACGAAAAAAAATGAAACGTCATTTCTTCATTCCGATTATCGCTCTGGCGATTTCCATTACAGCCTGCACAACCAAGGATTACAAAGCCGCTCAGGCTGCCGACATCCCAATGGCCCCGCATTCCGTTTATTCTGAGGGACTTATCGCCGACATCACCCCGAAGGGCTGGCTCGCCGAGATTCTGAAACGGCAGAAGGAAGGCCTCAGCGGACATCCCGAGGCAATGGACTATCCTTATCACAGCGTCTTGTGGGCAGGAGAGCTCAAGCGTGACGGCTCCGGCCGAGGAGACGGTTGGTGGCGTTTTGAACAGACAGCATATTATCTGGACGGATTGACCCGACTGGGATATCTTACCGAAGACAGGGACTTCCTCGATGTATGGGAAAACAATCTGGAATACGTTCTCGCCCATCCGCTTCCTGCAATAACGGGAGAAGATGGCAGCATCGTTAGACCGGAAGGCCGCCTCGGCAACGAAACCGAAGGAATGGCCTGGCCTATGGCGGTATTTTTCCGCGCCCTGAAAGCCTGCTATGAAGCCACGGGCGATGAAAGGATACCTGCAGCCCTGGAAAAGCACTTCCTCAGCTATCCTCCTCAGGACAGGAATTCAGTACGCTGGATAGTCAACGTGGAGGGCCTCCTCTGGACCTACGCCATCACAGGAAACGAAGAACTCCTCAGGATTGCCGAGGAGGAATGGCTCAGGTCAAATTCAGCTCTCACTCAGGAGAACTGCCTCGATGACAACAATTTCAACATGCACGGAGTGACTATGAACGAGGAACTCAAAGTCCCTGTACTTCTTTACGCATACACAGGCAAGCCACAATACCTTCAGGCCGCGCTCAAAGCTGACAAGAAGATGGAAGATGCGAATATGCTCGTGGACGGAGTCGTTTCAAGCTCCGAATATCTTGCCGGACAGGACGCGCTTGCAAGCCACGAGACCTGCGACATCACCGACTACAGCTGGACTATGGGATACTTCCTTCTGGCAACCGGCGACGCATCTTGGGCGGACCGCATCGAAAGATGCATGTTCAACGCCGCTCCGGGCTGCATCACCAAGGATTTCAAGTCAATGCAGTATTTCTCCTGCCCTAACCAGTTCATCTGTACCGGCACTTCCGACCACAACGAGTTCAAGCGCGGACTTACCTGGATGCAGTACAGGCCTGTACACCAGACCGAATGCTGCATAGGAAACGTTCACAGGATGTTCCCGAACTATGTATCCAGAATGTGGCTCAAGGATGCCGAGGGACAGCCTGTCGCAGCTCTGTACGGACCTTCGGAGGTAGTATATGACCTCGGAGACGGAGTCAGCGTATGTATAGACGAGCAGACCGGCTATCCTTTTGACGAAAACATCACTTTCGAATTTACCTTCTACAAGGACGGCAAGCTTTCACGTGCCAGCCACGATATGGCATTCACTTTCAGGGTTCCGGAATGGTACGCTGGGGAGGAACTGCAGCCGGGCTTCCAGACGGAACGTCGCAGTTGGAAGAGCGGTGACAGGTTCGTTCTGAATCTTCCTATGAAAGTCAGGTTCGAGGATAACCCGGTCAGCGGCAGAAGCGTAACCCGCGGTCCTCTGGTCTATTCATACAGCATTCCTTCAGACTGGCAGGTGGACACCCTCACCTACGCCAAGCTTGCCGGCAAGAAATGCGGCAACCCTGACTTCAAGAGCTGGACCATCACCCCTTCGGCAAAATGGAACTATGCTCTCGAAAGCTGCTGCCCTGAAGATGTAGAAGTGGTATTTGACAACAATGGAGGATTCCCGTTCGACGAGGGATGCAGCCCTGTAAAACTCAGGGTCAAGGCAGCGGAAGTCAAGGACTGGGTGCTCGAAGAAGGCCGTTACACTCCGGCACTCCCGGACAATCCTGTCATTGCAGCGGGAAGCGACACCACTATCGAACTGGTGCCTTACGGCAGCACAACCATCAGAGTCACGGTATTCCCAACGGTAAGCCGCTAATTTTAAGCAGGTTAAGATACCCTGCCCGAAACTGAAACTGCATGAAAATGGATAGTTCAAAAGTATATTTTACCGATTTCAGGACTCCCGCATACGGAGACAGCGTACTCAAAAAGCTCCAGAAGCTCATCAAACGCGCCGGAATAGCAGAAATGGACCTTGACGGCAAATTCGTCGCAATCAAGATGCATTTCGGCGAACACGGAAACATCAGTTTCCTGCGTCCCAACTGGGCGCGCGCCGTGGTTGACGTCGTAAAGGAACTGGGCGGAAAGCCATTCCTTACCGACTGCAACACGATGTATCCCGGCTACCGCAAAAACGCTATCGAACACCTCTACTGCGCCTGGGAAAACGGCTTCACTCCCCTCGCGGTCGGCTGCCCGGTGATAATCGGCGACGGCCTCAAGGGCACTGACGACGTCGAAGTCCCCGTCGTCGGGGGAGAATTCGTCCAGAAGGCGAAGATAGGACGTGCGATTATGGACGCCGACGTGGTCATCAGCCTGACTCACTTCAAGGGGCACGAAACGACGGGATTCGGAGGCACGATCAAGAATATCGGTATGGGCTCCGGCTCGCGTGCCGGCAAAAAGGAACAGCACAGCAGCGGCAAAGCGACTATAATAGCGGACCTGTGCCGCGGCTGCCGCAAATGCAGGAAGGAATGTGCCAACAACGGACTCGTGTTTGATGAACAAAGCAGGAAAATGACCGTCAATAGAGACAACTGCGTCGGCTGTGGCAGATGCCTGGGAGCCTGCAACTTCGACGCCATACGCTTCCAGAACGACGGGGCGGTGAGCGACCTCAACTGCAAGATGGCCGAATACACCAAGGCGGTTCTCGACGGGCGTCCTTCGTTCCACATCTCGCTGATTGTTGACGTTTCGCCAAATTGCGACTGCCACCAGGAAAACGACGCGCCTATCATCCCGGACGTCGGAATGCTCTGCTCGTTCGACCCGCTCGCGCTCGACCAGGCCTGCGTTGACCTCTGCCTGAAACAAACGCCGATAGAGAACAGCCAGCTCGGAGACCATATGCGCGCGATAGGATTTATCGACAGGCACGACCATTTCTGCAACAACAACCCCGAAAGCGAATACCTCTCCTGCCTCGAGCACGCCGAGAAGATAGGTCTCGGCAGCCGCAGGTACGAACTAGTTAAAGGGTAGAATTCTTCCACAAAATTGGCTGGGACAAAAAGCGCCGACATCTGCAGAGACAGACGCCGGCGCAATTGCGTATCAATAACTTAACTACTTGCTATATCCGCACTTAGGGCAAACGCCGTTCGCGTCGAGAGCAATGCCGCAGAGAGGGCAGCGGTCGATGGTGCGGGTGGTATCGAACTCGGCGCTGGCCGCATTGACACCGCTGGTGAAGGTGATTTTTGCAATGTTGAGCTTGTCCTTGAGGAGTTCGTAAACGATCTTGATCATTCCTTCAACCGTCATGGTTTCCTTGGTAACTACGAGCCGGCAGTCAGGATAAGCGGTGGCTAGCTCGGTTTTGAACGCCTCGCCCTTCATGGTGTTTTGAGGATGGCCGTTCTTAATTCCTTGTTTCTCATATACTTCGAGAACTGCCGGCAGGAGCGGGTCGTCCTGTCTGAGTATAAGTGCGTGGTCAAAATTCTTGAGCACGTCCCAGGCTGTCTTCTGGATTTCGTTGCAAGGAAATACCATATTGACACCCGGATTGATGCTGTCCTCGACCTCGATGGTAAGGACTCCGGTGTGACCGTGAAGATACTGGGCTTCACCCTGGAAGCCATAGAAACGGTGTGCGTACTGCAGATCGAAAGTTGTAATGCTTCTCATATTCCAAATGTTTTTGTTTAGTGCAAAGTAAATAAGAATTATTATAAATTGCAAGTAATTTGGAATAATTCTAAATAAATTTTTGATTGTTTTTTCTGTATTAGTTTTTATATTTGCATTTGGACTCGTAATTATTGTGCGCTATGAAAAATGCAATTAACATTACTGCGTTATCAGTTCTTCTGTTTCTGCTGTGTTCGGCGGCAAGTTATTCAGCACCAACGACAAACAGAACAACAAAAGCAGCAAGCGCATCTTACTCAAACACTGCGGCAAAAACGGAAAAGGCGGAAAAAGCGGATAATGCCTCAGGCTCTGCAGACCAGAGCACGGGCGCTGTCAAAAAGGGTAAACTGACTTTCAGCGGCAAGGTGTTTGACAAAAAGACTTTCGAGCCGATTGAATTTGCCACCATAGTCCTGAGAGAAAGCGAACAGTGGGCAGTTGCGGACAAGGACGGCCGATTCACCATCAGGAATGTTCCCGCCGGAGAAAATGTCGTCATCGTTTCCTGCCTGGGCTACGTCACCGACACAAGGGAGGTCAACCTGAGCCGGGACATCAGCAGCTACAACATCAGCCTCGCGGCCAACGACCTGACGCTCGAAGAGGTGGTCGTTACCGCACAGGAGAATAGTTCAAGCGCCGCTACCAGCCGCACGATAGACAGGACAGCACTCGACCACATTCAGATGGTCAATGTAGCGGATATTTCAGCACTTCTTCCGGGCGGACGGACGGTCAATCCGGATCTGACCAACCAGCAGGTGGTGAATGTTCGGTCGGAAGGGAGCAGCGAGGCGGGCAACTCTTCATTCGGGACCGCAATCGAAGTTGACGGTGTACGCATCAACAACAATGCAAGTTTCAGCAACCTCGCCACGGGCAGTGGTCTCAAAGGTATAACTACCAACAACATAGCATCTTCTAACGTTGAAAGCGTGGAAGTGATTTCGGGTATGCCTTCGGTAGAATACGGAGATATGGGCACGGGAGTGGTCAAGATTAACACGCGAAAGGGCGTGACTCCGTGGACCGTAAGCATGAGCACCAATCCGACGATGAAGCAGCTTTCTGTCAGCAAGGGATTTGGGCTCAGGGACAAGTCCATGGGTGTCATTAATGCCAGCGGAGAGTTGACAAAGTCCATCTCCGACCCTCGCTCACCTTATACTGCTTATACGAGACGCGGAGCCACACTCACTTACAGCAACATGCTCACCAAGGGAGTATTCGGCGACGCGCCGCTCAGGCTTACAGCGGGAATCACCGGAAACATAGGAGGGCGCAATTCAGAGGCTGACCCCGACTCGTTCAAGGATACCTGGTCAAAGACAAGGGACAATACGGTCAGGGGCAACCTTTCGCTCAACTGGCTGCTCAGCAAGCCGTGGATAACCAACGTGGAACTCAACGCATCCATTTCGTACAGCGACAAGCAGGAGCTTACGCGAAATTTCGCGACCTATGCCGCAGGATCGGTTGCGCTTCACGGAAAGGAAGAGGGTTACTTCGTTACCCAGACTTGGGAGAGCAATCCTGATGCGGCCATAACCCTCATTCCACGAGGGAGTTACTACAACACGATGGGCATTGACGACAGACCGATGTCGAGCAAGGTGTCGTTCAAGGCCAATTGGGCGAGGAATTTCGGGAAGGCAAACAACAAGGTAAAGATTGGTGCCGAGTGGTCAAGCGACAGGAATTTCGGCATCGGGCAGTACAGTGAGGATATGTCAACGGCAACGACATTCAGGACTTACGACTACAGCCTGGTTCCTGCAATGAACAACGTGGCGGCGTACATCGAGGACAACATTGTCATAAGCCTTGGAAAGACCAGACTGAACCTCATCGCCGGACTCAGGAACGACAACAGCATCATAAGAGGTTCCGCTTACGGTGTAACAAGTTCACTTTCACCGCGTTTCAATGCAAAGTACACCATCCTGTCACCTAAGGGCCGAAGGCAGAATCTGGTCAAGGAACTCGCACTGAGGGCCAGCTGGGGCGTTGCAGTCAAGCAGCCTTCATACTCCGTCCTGTATCCGGTCCCTACTTACCGCGACATCGAGATTTTCGTACCGACCTCATCTTCTGACGGCTCAGCATACTACGCCTATTTCATTATGCCAAAGACGATTAACTACAATGCTGCCCTTCGCTGGCAGCAGAACCGTCAGGCAGAATTTGGCCTGGAAACCGACATTGCAGGCAACAGGATTTCGCTAACGGCATACTGGAACAAGACTGTGGATGCCTACAGGATGAGCACTGGATATAACCCATTCAGCTACAACTACACCAGCGCCAAGGAGCTGGAAAGCAATTGCAAGATTCCTGCAGACCGCAGAAACTTCGTGGTGGACCAGAAGACAGGTATTGTAACCGTTCACGACAAGTTTGGTGAGATGAAAAGCGAGACTATACCGGCAAAGACCAAGACAGGTTTTAACTCAAACCTTTACGCAAACAACTCCACCGACCCTGTAACACGCTGGGGTCTGGAATGGATCGTGGACTTCAAGCGCATCAAGGCCCTGAACACGTCCATAAGGTGGGACGGTTCATTCTACTCGTACAGAGTCCTGGACACACAGATTGAAGCATACTGCCCTTTCACGACAACCTCCACAGACGGAACTCCTTACAAATACGTGGGTTACTACTCCGGAGGCAACAAGATTACAAACGGCAGCATAAGCCGCAACCTCAGGACCAACCTTACAATCAACACCAACATTCCTCAGGTCAGGATGGTCTTTTCATTGCGTCTGGAAGCCGGGCTGATCAAGTATTCGCGCTACCTGAGCGAGGGTGCCGACGGGAAGGCAAGGACATACGTGATCTCCAACAAGGATGACGTGCTTTCATTTACAGGCGAGGACATTTATCAGGGGAACAGCTATACCGTAACCTTCCCGGAGACCTACTCCACCATCGACGACCCGACAACTCGCAGGGATTATCTCGAGGACCTGAAATGGGCAAGGGAAAATAACAGGGCTATGTACAGCGACCTGCAGAAGCTTGCAATTTCAAGCGCCTACCTGTATTATTTCAACGAGGACTACATAAGTCCATACTTCACCGCAAATATCAGCGTAACCAAGGAAATAGGCGATTTTGCCTCTGTTTCCTTCTACGCCAACAACTTCTTCAACAATCTCGGACAGGTACATTCAAGCAAGACCGGAAGCAGCTACCCTATAGGCAACTATATCCCGTCTTTCTTCTACGGGCTGTCCCTGAGACTGAAATTTTGAAAATCAAACCTTTTAAAACCTTTATCATTATGAAACGTTATTTATTATTGGTCCTTTCAGCACTGATGCTGATTGTCTCCTGCCAGGAGAAACAAAAGGTGACCACCGCCCAGGTAAGCGTAGCTCTCACATATGAGAACGCCGCCTTTGCCGTGGAAGGCATCAACGTTTCCGTCAAGGAAACGGCCACCGGAGTCGTTTATGACGCCCTTACCGATGCAGAGGGTGTCGCTTCTTTCGTACTTTCAGCCGGTCTTTACGAGGCCAGCGCAAGCTACAAGGTTCCTGCCGAAGGCGTTCAGGACATATACAACGGCCTCAACACCAACATAGTCGTTACTGCCGGAGTCGATGAGACCTACCCGCTCAACCTCAGCAAGTCTTCCGCAAGCCAGATCATCATCAAGGAACTTTACAACACCGGATGCACCACCGCTGAAGGCAAGTCATTTGTCAACGACGCCTACGTCATCCTCTACAACAACTCCGACCAGCCTGCCGATGCTTCGAAGATAGGATTTGCATTTGCCACACCTTTCAACTCAAACAGCTCCAGCAAGTACCTGGTTGACGGAGCCCTGTCTTACGAAGCAGAGGGCTGGATCCCTGCAGGTTATTCAATCTGGTGGTTCCAGTGCCCGGTCATCATCGAGCCATACTCACAGATTCTCATCTGCATTTCAGGATGCACCGACAACACCGTTACCGTTCCCGCTTCCGTTGACCTGAGCGGAGCCGATTACTATATGTACGACCCTGAGTGCGGATTCACCAACACAAGCAAATACCCTGCACCTCCTGCATCGATGCCGGTGGACCACTATCTCCAGACCTACCTCTACGCAATGGGCACCGCCTGGCCTCTCAGCAACACTTCTCCGGCATTCTACATCATCAGACAGGCCGGCATAGAAGAATTCACCAAGGACAGCAACAACTATGACACCACAGAAAACGTGAAGCTGCCTGTAGTCAAGGTTCCTATGGAGTGGGTTGTCGATGCGGTCGAGGTGTACAACCAGACAACTGCCGACAAGAACGGCAAGCGCTTCCCTGCATCGATCGATGCCGGTTATGTGGAGATCAACCCTAAGAACGGCTACACCGCTTACCGCAACGTTGACAAGGCCGCTACCGAGGCTCTCGCCGAGAACGAAGGCAAGCTCGTTTACAACTATGCAGGAGGCACCGAAGACGTCGAGGGAACAACCGATCCTTCAGGCATCGATGCCGAGGCTTCCATTGCAAACGGCGCCCATATCATCTATATGGACAGCAACAACTCAAGCAACGACTTCCACCAGAGAAAGGTCGCTTCAATCAAAAAGAAGTAAGCTCAAATCAATATGAGACTTGGAATCCACACCCTTATGATGTCCGCAGTGCTCTGCGCCGCCTGCTTGACGGCACGGGGACAGGCACGGGACTATGACTACATTAAAGAAACCAATCTCTGGCTGGGCAGCAGAAATGCCGCCGGCATAGGCACTTTCGACATGCAGCGCATAGCCGTAGCCAGGGCATACGCCGTTAAGGAAAACGGCGGACTCGTTGGCATCGAAGGGTCCGACGACAGCATCAAGGGAGCGCTGGAGACCGAGTCGTACAACAGAATTTCCGACAGGATGAGCTTTTACGGCCTCCTGTCATACGACTATTTCTACGGGAAGAATATGGGGGGCCCTATACTTTTGGACCCCTCATACAATCCCGTTTCCTTTATCGAGGCCGATGAAACGACCACGGGGCCGAAAAGCCGCGAATACTATAAACTCATAGGAGCCGCATCCTACAAGCTGTCGGACAAATGGTATCTTGGAGGAAGGGTGGATTACGAGACCGCCCTAAGCGCCAAGCGCAAGGACCCGCGATTCCGCAGCATATGGATGGACCTGAACCTCGATGCAGGCGTAATGTTCCGTCCTTCGGAGCATTTCTCCGCAGGTATTTCGCTGATTTACAGGCGCTCTCTTGAAAAGTTCGACGGCACCCTCTTCGGCGACCTTGCAAAGGATTACATTTCACTCGTAGATTACGGCGGATTCCTCTGCAAAAAGGAACTCTTCTCAGGCGACAACGGCTATGTTCCGCAGGGATCCGGCACAAGAAATATGTTCAATGCGTTTTATGGTTGCGCAATCGAACTGGAAGGCGGGTCTGAAAGGATCAGGACCTTCCACGAACTCTATTGGAAACACCGCGACGGTTACTACGGCAACAAGGGCACCAGCCACATAGTCTATTCCGAACACGGAGGCGACGTCTTTGGCTACTCCGGATCACTGCTGCTCAAGGGCGGCAACGGAAGCGACAAGCTAAGCCTTACGGCAGAATTGTCCCGAACCGCCAACAGCGAAAACGTGTTCAGGACGACGACTCCGCCGGGACAGCAGACCGTGATCGAATACCTCAGCTCAAAGGAAGTGCTTGACCGTCAAGACCTTGGCATCGCCCTTGACTGGCAGGGACGGAGAGGACCGGAGACCTTCTGCCACCGCTGGCATTACGGGGCTTCCCTGACCGGAGACCTGAGGAAACAGACTGCGACCATCTATCCTTTTTACCGCAACTCCAGCATTTGGACATCCGAGGCGGCAGCATTCGCCACCAGAAACATATCACGCGGGAAGAACATCTTCTCGGCAGGATTACGGGTAGAGGGCGCATTCGGGGGCGGTACCCCGAAAGAAGACGGTGCCCACGCCTCAACAAGTTCCGACGCACCTTATTCTGCGGACGGATACCTTTTGAGGGATTTTGAATTTAAAAGCGCACTTGTTATCCGTACAGGCGCAAGCTTCAGATACACAAGGACTTTCAACGACAGGACGGCTGCTTACGTCGAACTGTCGGACAAATATGCAAGAATGACGGGTTCTCCTGAATATCTCGGAGGCAAAGACAGAAATACACTTATCCTCAGCGTAGGATGCACATTCTAAAGAAATGAAAAGAACACTACTGATAACACTATCGCTGCTTGGCCTCGTATGCACTGCATGGGCACAGCAAAACAGCATTCCGGCAGATGAAAGCACCATAATCGGCAAACTGGAAAACGGAATGACTTATTACGTCAGACCTACGGCCAATGCCGAAGGCAAGGCTGACTTTTACATAGTTCACAACGTCGGCGCCCTGCAGGAAGAAGCAAGACAGAACGGTCTGGCGCACTTCCTGGAACATATGGCATTCAACGGCACGAAGAACTATCCTGACAAGACAATGTTCCCTTTCCTCGAGGCGGAGGGAGTCAGGTTCGGGGCCAACATAAACGCCTACACTTCACGCTATGAAACCGTTTACCACGTCAATTCCGCCCCGGTGGCGAGAGATTCGTTTGTCGATTCCGTTCTGACCCTGCTCAGGGACTGGTCCTGCGACATCAGTTGCGAACAGGATGCCCTGGATGCCGAGAGAGGCGTAATCAGCGAAGAGTGGAGGCGCAGGGATGACACCCGCACCAGGATGGCGCTGAAGCAGATAAACCTGATTTACAAGGGTTCGTTGCATCCGGAAAGGTCAGTGATCGGAACTCTCGAAGTAATAAATGGCTTTGAGAGAAAGGACATACTCGACTTTTACCACAAATGGTACAGGCCTGATCTTCAGGCAATTATCGTGGCCGGCGACATTGATGCCGACAAGATGATCTCAATGATCAAGGCAAAATTCTCCGACATTCCCGCCGCTGTCAATCCAGCAGTCAAGCAGAAATGCGAACCGGCTCCTCTCGACAGTCCTCTCTTCGAGAACATGAATGACCCCGAAATCACTTACAATACGCTCAAGGTATTTCACCGTCAGGCATTTCCTGACGAGCAGACAAGGAGCGGAAGCGCTTTCTACAGGGATCAGCTGACCAGACAGATGCTCAGCAGCATCATCGAAGGCAGGCTGGGAGAAGAGCTACGCAAGGACAGTTGTCCGGTCCGCGGAGCAGTTGTGGTCACCAATGCATTCAACACGGACTTTTATGTGACCCAGTTCACTTTCACTCCGAAAAGCGAGGACAAGATGGATGACGCGCTTGCATTTTACCGCAGCAACATCGACCGTCTGATACGCTACGGAGTCAGCAGCGACGAGGTGGAGTCAGCGCGTTTCAAGGTGCGCCGCAAACTCAAGCTGGATATCGAAGTCTTTGATAAAGACCTGACTACCAAAGAGATAGCCGATGCCTGCAAGGAGAATTTCCTCAGAGGATATCCTTGCATCTACACACGCGAGCGCAATGCTCTGATGAACGGCGAGCTTGAGAGCATAAGCGCGGAGGAAGTGAACGCTTATATCCGGAAGATGTTCGTGGAGAGCGAACGCATATACTCATACTCCATCAACGAATCAAAGGCAGAGCTCATTCCTGACAAGCAGAGAATGCTCGCCGTGATTGATTCTGTTGACAGGTCGGACATCAAGCCTGAATATATGAACTTCAAGCAGATTGACCTGAAAGTAGCTGACGGACGGGATTGCAGGATAGTCAGGGAAAGCAAGGACAAGGTGGGAAAGGTTTGGACGCTGGACAACGGTTCAAAGGTTTTCTGGACCCCTTCAGAGCCCGTTGAGTCCAACACCCATCTTGCAATGTTTGTCAAGTACGAAAGCGGCTACGGCTCGCTTGACGGCAAGGGCAATGCATCCGAAAGGGTGGCAATCAGTTTCCTTGACCGTTGGGGAGGACTCAGGGAAGTAAGCAGGTCAGAGTTTAAGTCAATGCCACAGAGCGCAGGAGTCAACCTGCTCGTGGATATCGGCCGTTATGCTTCCAGGGTAAGGGTCAGCGCGGACGAGAAAAACTGCGAAAAAGCATTCGCAATTGCCGCATTGCAGCTCAAGGACCCGTATTTCGGATCGGAGAAGGAACTGGGACAGTTCAAGGCTTCGCTTCTGGCTTCGCTCAAGAAACCTGTCAGCAACACCAACAAATTCAACGAGGAAGTAAAGAAAGCCCGCTACGGTGACAACCCGTCCCTGTCCAAGCCTACGGAGGAAGAAATTGAAGCGGTGGACATGGAAGTCGTTCAGCGCGTCTGGGAGCAGTCTTTCTCCGGCAACGCTGAAATATACATCTGCAGCGATATGGACGAAGGGACAGTCAAGGAACTGGTCTGCCGCTACTTCGGATCTCTTCCGCAGCGCGTGCGTAGCGGGGAAAAGACCGAAAGGCTTGTGCCTCTGTACAAGGGCGAAGGTAATTTAACATCAACCGTGCCTGCCAGCTCTGCGCCAAAGGCTACTGTAAAATGCTGCTTCAAGAGCGAAGCGAAGGTCAATCGCAGGCAAATGCTCGCTCTGGACATTCTCGACTATGTGATGTCAAAACGCTACATTGACCTCATCCGCGAGGAAAGGGGCGGCACATACAGCGTCAGCTTCAACACGGAAATATACCTGATATCAGGCTATTACGAGAGTTGTGTCGAATTCCAGACCCGCCCGGAAATGCTTGACCTGCTGGTTGCGGACGTGTATGACGAACTCCACAGGGCCGGCTGGGACGGAATAAGTCAGGAGGAGTTTGACAATGCAGTGAAGTACCTGCGCAAAGTGCATATGGAAAGGCAGAAGAGGATAGCAAACTCTGTGGTTTCAAAGAATTTCGAAAGGCACGACCAGCTCAAATACGGCACTTGCGACATCTACGATTTTGATGCAGTTGTAAGTCGCATCAAGACTTCGGACATTGAAAAACTTGCCCGAAAGGTTTACAAATCAGATAAGTACAGGTACATTTTAATTGAAGAATAGTCTATGGCTAAACAATCTACCATCATCAGAAACTGGCCAAAATACCTCCTCCAGTGGGGAGTGCTCATAGCCATCATAGTATGCGTGGCAGGCCTTGTTAAAAGCGACCAGCCGGTTGACCCAGAAGCATATTGCCCTATGGGCGGCATCCAGGCTTTCGCCACCTGGCTTGCAAACGGCTCTCTGCCTTGCTCGATGAGCTCGATGCAGATTTTTATGGGGCTCGCCCTGCTTGTGGGTGTCATCCTGTTCAGCAAGCTGTTCTGCGGTCTGGTCTGCCCTCTCGGCACGGTGGAAGACCTGCTTATCAAACTGCGCAACGCGCTGCACATCAAGAGCATAAAGATTCGCAGCCTTTCCGTTGCCGACCGCATTCTCAGGGTGTTCAAATACCTGCTTGCTTTCTGGATTTTCTATATGACCATAGGTGCAAGCGAACTCTTCTGCAAGAACCTTGACCCTTACTATGCCGTTGCAACAGGATTCAAGGGAGAGATAACCCTCTGGATGTCAATATGCACGCTTACCCTCCTCATACTCGGAGGCCTGCTCATTGACAGGTTCTGGTGCCGTTACATCTGCCCGCTTGGAGCTATTTCCAACTCATTCAAGTTCTGGCTCTGGACAGGCGTGCTTTTCCTCTCATACTATCTTCTCAATCTGGCTCTTGCAGGACTTGGAATCCAGATTCCGTGGTGGGCGCTTCTGGCAGCATTCTGCCTTCTGGGCTACTTGCTCGAGATTCTGCACAGCAAGCCTAAACTCCAGCTGCTCTATATGATGAAGGACAACAACAGCTGCACGCACTGCGGCGTGTGCTCCAAGAAATGTCCTTACAACATCGATATCAATTCTTTCGAGAACGGTCGCATCAACTCCGTTGACTGTACGCTCTGCGGCGAATGTGCTGCAGCCTGCAACAGGAACGCCCTTGCCATAGGAGCCGTCAAATCCCGCGGGCACAAATGGATGAACTACCTGCCTCTCGTGATTACAGTCGTGCTTTTCGCAGTCGGAGTGCATTTTGGAAGGAACAGCGAGATTCCTACAATCAACGAAACCTGGGGCGATGCTCCGGAGCAGCTCGAAACTACGCTTGTGGAAGGTCTTAGGTCTGTAAAATGCTACGGAAGTTCAATGGCATTCAAGGCCAAGCTCGAAAAGATTCCTGGAATCTACGGTGTCAAGACCTATGTCAACCACCACAGGGCAGCCATCAGCTACGACCCTGCCGTAACCAATCCTGACAAGATACGCGAGGCTATATACGTTCCGTCCACCTTCAGGGTGGCAAGTCCGGACAAGAATTCGGCCTCGAGCGTGAAATACGTCACCATACGCACTGAGAACATGTATGACAAGATGGACCTAAACTATCTCGGAATGCAGATGCGCCTGAGCGGAAAGAAGGTTTACGGACTTGAAAGCGAGTTTGCCTGCCCTCTGATTGTTAGAGTATATATGGCTGAAGATGAAACTCTTACGGACGAAGAACACAATACTCCGGAGGCCTGGTTCAAGGATGTCGTGGAAATGAAGCAGCTCGAGATGCCTCAGCACGGCGGCGGAACAAAGACCATTGACGTGGACTACAAGTTCATACGCCTCGAAGAAGGCGAGGGTCATATAGGGATGGAAGACTACATACGCAAGATGTTCACTCCGTTCCGTGCAAAGTATGCAAAGAGAGTTGCCGAGTACGAAGGCAAGAAACAGTACATATACGAAATAGCTGACCAGAATTATGAAAAGCCTATATATCTGCGCAATGCACCATTCCTCAGCAACCATCTTTCACGCGAGGAAGGCATCATCGGCGTGGCAATAGAGCTTAACTCGGACCTGGTACCTGCAATTCGCATACGTTATGCCGAGCCGATGACATCAGACAGGATCTGGGAACTCATCAATATGGAAACCTGGAACATCAAGTATGCAGAGGACGACATTCGACAAGTTCCGGCAAAGATTCAGTTCAGCACTCCGGGCGTAGTATTGGAAGCAATCAACGAAGAGTAGAGCGGATATGAAGAAGCTTATTTTGACTTTTGCAGCGCTTGCGGTCTGCACCGGAGCATTTGCAGACGAGGGAATGTGGTGCATAAACGCCATAAACTCCGCTCTGGAAAAGAATATGCGGGCAAGGGGGCTCAAGCTCAAGGCCAGGCAGATATACGATGCGGACGCACCGGGTGCCCAGCTGTCCGATGCCGTGGTTTCGCTGGACTTCGGATGCACCGGAAGTATCATTTCAGCCGA
The DNA here is from genome assembly GCA_004556005.1 of Bacteroidales bacterium. Lineage (GTDB taxonomy): Bacteria > Bacteroidota > Bacteroidia > Bacteroidales > UBA932 > Cryptobacteroides. The sequence continues at coordinate 18,712 of SFJA01000018.1, forward strand.
GGGCCTGCTGATCACCAACCACCACTGCGCATACTCGGACATTCATTCGCTCTGCACCGAGCAGAACAACTATCTGGAAGACGGTTTCTATGCGCGCAGCGAAGCCGAAGAGATTCATATCAAAGGCAAGGGTGCTTATTTCCTCAAGCAGGTACTCGACGTTACCGATGAGGTAAACAATCTGCGTGACAGTCTCGTCGCCGCAGGAAAGCCGGCAGGAGGCAGGAGGATAAGCTCCCTTATGGAAAAGGCTTACAGTCGCAATGGACTGGAAGCGGGGCTTTACTCAATGTGGTCAGGGTCAAAGTATTACATCGCCCTGTACAAAGTTTACAAGGACGTGAGACTGGTTGCCGCGCCTCCTGTATGCGTGGCCGCATTCGGTGCCGACATTGACAACTGGGAGTGGCCGCAGCACAAGTGCGACTTTGCAGTTTACCGCGTGTACTGCGCCCCGGACGGAGAGCCGGCGGAGTATTCGCCCTTTAACGTGCCTCTCGAGTCGGAAGGACAGCTGAAGGTTTCGCGCAAGGGCTACAAATGCGGTGACTATGCGATGGTAATCGGTTATCCCGGAAGGACCAACCGTTACTCTTCCAGCGCCAAGAATCGCCTTGACCAGACGGTGAAGAATCCTATAGCCAACAAGTTGCGCGGACAGCAGATGTCCATCATCACAGAGTGGATGGAGGCCGACCCGGCCGTCAGGCTCAAGTATGCAAACTATTTCTTCAGCCTGAGCAACGTGCAGGAACTCTACAGCGGTGAAGTAGAATGTATCGACCGCTTCCGCGTGATTGAGACCAAGCAAGAGCAGGAGAAGGAGTTGCAGGAGTGGATTGAGCGCAGCGGCAAGGCCGACAAGGACCTGCTCAAGCGTCTGGACAAGACGTACCAGGCCGTTGTCGATGCCCAGCGCAACACCTGCTATTACCGCGAGACTCTCATTCGCGGAACGCGTATGGGGCGCATAGTCAATGCGATAAACAATCTCAAGACCGACGTGATGCAGAAGCGCGGAATACGCACCAAACGCGGAAACGACCCTGGTGACGTCGAGGCGCAGGAACAGTGCTACAACTGCTACACCTTCGTAGGAAAGGACTTTGACAATCTCGGTGAAAAGTTGGACAAGGAATACTCCCAGATAGACCTCAGGGTCGAAAAGGACCTTTTCAGCTATGCGGTAAAAGAATACTACAGCAACGTTGACAGGAAGTTCTGGGGACAGTACCAGACCACGCTCGCCGACAGTTACGGAACGGACAAGTCCGGCTGCGAAGCCATCGCGGGGCATATTTGGGATGGCAGTTTCCTCACCGACACCGCCCGCAAGGACAGCTTCCTTTCGGAAGAACACAGTTTGTGCGAAATGTGCTCCGACCCTCTCGTGCGCTTTTTCAAGGATGTGCAGATCTTAAGCTTCAACCAGGCTATCAGCGATGCGGAAGGAGACGAGAATCTGCTGAATCTCGACAAGGAATACACCAGGGCTCTCTACAATATGCGAAATGACAGGGGCGTACTGCAATATCCGGACGCAAACTCCTCAATGAGACTCACTTACGGAACCATCGGACCTCTTGACTCAAAGGATGCCGTAAGATGCTCGCACCAGACCACGGTAAAGGGAATATTGGAAAAATACCGGCCGGCCATCTACGACTTCAGCCTCAAGGAGCCGCTTCCAGGCCTGTATGCCGGCATAGAGTCCATGCCGGTTGACTTTATCTGCGACTGCGACATCACAGGAGGAAATTCCGGCAGCCCTGTAATGAACGCGCGCGGCGAACTCATTGGACTTGCCTTTGACGGCAACAAGGAGTCACTCGCCGGAGACGTTTACTACACTCCGGGATACAACAAATGCGTATGCGTTGACATACGCTTTGTCCTGTGGATTATGGAGCACTATATGGGCGCAGACAGGCTGCTCTCCGAGATAAATTTCGCGGACTAGCCCACTCCTTTCGCGGAAGGGCTACAACTACTGCTTAGGCTGTAGCGTCACCACTACTCCCACATTTACCCAGCACCCGGGCATTGTCAGACCTCCGAAGTCGCAATACCGGGTGTTGCTTATGTTTGTGGCATCCAGATAATAACGGACGCTGCCCCTCTCATACGCAAGCCTGAGGTCAAGCAGGCAGTAAGGTTCAAAATCCACTTTTCGGGTCAGCATGGCCCCGCTTTCGTCACGGAGCAGATTGCCTTCGTCATCCCTCAGGTAATCATTGTAGCTGCCAAAACGGTCATAGAAGGTACATATTGCCGAGAGAGTGCAAGCGCGGAAAAGCATTGCAGTTGCGCTCAGGCTTGCCTTGTGCTTCATATAGTCAAGAGCCGAGCTCAGAGGCAGGTCGCTCAGCAACTCTGCGCCCGCATAGCCGTATGAGAGTTTAAGTTCACGCAGCAGACCCTCTGCCGAACGGTATGCCGCATCCGCCTCAACTCCGTAATTGTGCATACGGCTTATCTGTTCCGAATGCCATACGCTGGTGTATTGTTTCTCTCCGACCGTGAGGTGGTCCCTCCAAACCCAGGCAATCCTGTCGCGGGTATCGCGGAAATAGCCGTGCAATCCCGCAGCGAAGCCTCCCCTGCCGTAACTTATGTCAAGATTGTAATTGAGAGCCTTTTCCGGCACGAGATCAAGATTGTTTACCTGAGCCGCAGAGGTATAATAAAGATCAGTAAAGGTCGGCAAACGCGATGACTGCCCAGACTGCGCCTCGATCAGCAGCCCCTCCAAAGGCCTGTAATCGAGCACGATGCTCCACAATGCGCTGTTTCCGTAAGGAGTAATCGACAGTCCGCCCATTGCATCTGCACCGAAACGCTTCCAGTTCTTGCTGTGGCTGAGGTAGATATTGGAAACCGAACGTGAATCTTCCCTCTTCCAGCATCCGCCAGGGCCAAGCGGCTCGTCAATCGGCTTTCCGAGATTGGAGGAAAAGATATGGTTGTAGCTGTAGTCCGCTCCAAATACGCTGTGGCCCGCAGCCCAGTCCAGACTCGCCTTGAACTCTGCACCGGCATTGTCGGTATTATGGTTATTGGAAGGCGTCCCGCGAGTCCACTCGTAACGGTCATAATTCTTTCTGTATGAGGCATTTGCACTCAACCCGAAAGAACCCAGGCTGCGCGTGTAGCGAAGCGAAGCCAGATAGGTGCGAGTCGCCTCATACTGGTCAGGATTGTAGGCGGCATAGAATCCGTTCGAGCCGAATGCGCGTGACTGCGCACCAGCCTGGAAGTCGAAATAGCCTGCGCGGGCATTGTTCCACTCCGCACGCAGGTAAGCATTGTAATTTCGGCAGTCGGTATTGTGCCGGTAGCCGTCGCTGTTGCGGAAAGAAAGCGCCGCGTAAACGCTGCCGTCCCCCTGCGTGCGCGCACCGCTGACGCTGCCGTAGTGGTAGCCGAACTGGCCTGCAGACAGTTCCGTACGCAGGTAGTTCGGAACAATTCCCCTGACCGCAAGGTTTACCGCTCCGCTCAATGCCCCCGTTCCGGGAACGTCCCTGACCAGCGAAACGGAGGACACCGACTCGATGTCAACGGGCAGGGAATGGCTCTGGTGGCCGGTTCTGGCGTCGGTAAAATTGATTCCGTTAAGCATAACCATAGTCTGGTCGGCAGAACCTCCGCGTATGGAAATGTCCGCCTGGGAGCTCTTGCCGCCCCTCTCGCGCAGGTCAACCGCAGGGAGCGTACGCAGCGCTGCCTCGAAACTCTGCACTGGCGTTGCCATCCCGAATTTGCGGTCATAGACGGTTATCAGGTTGAGAGCTCCCCTTACCGGAGAAGGCCGGCTTGCGCTCAGCAGGCTCTCGTCAAGTTCGTAACGGTAAACGGTATCCGCATCGATGAGAATACTGTCCTTAGGATTCACGGCCGTTGATGCTGCGACCGTCAGGATAGAAAGCATTAGTCCGATCATAGTACACATACAATTGCCTCTGGCGTGAAAACCAGAATCGCCGAGGGCAAAAACCAAGACAAAGTTATAAAAAATTGCTATATTAGCGGAATTATGGAATTTTCGCAGCATAGCTTCAATGTTTTTCTTATAGTGATGAGTGCCGTTGCGCTCGTGGTGTTTGTCGCGTTGTATTTTGTCGATGCAGGCTATGGCAAATTCTACAACAAGCGCTGGGGTCCCGCCATCAGCAACAAGACGGGGTGGATAATAATGGAATCTCCTGTGTTCATCGCTATGCTCGTGCTGTGGCTGATGAGCGACCGCAGAACTGATATCTGCCGAGTTATCTTCCTGATGCTGTTTGAGTTGCATTACTTTCAGCGTTCATTCATCTTCCCCTTCCTGATAAGCGGAAAGAACAAGATGCCTCTCGCAATCATACTGATGGGAGCAACTTTCAACACCCTCAACGCGCTGATGCAGGGAGGATGGTTCTTCTACCTGTCGCCGGATGGGATGTACCCGGTTTCCTGGCTCGCAGACCCGCGATTCATTGCCGGAACCATGCTGTTCCTTGTCGGAATGTACGTCAACATCCAATCCGACAGCATCATACGCCATCTGCGCAAGCCGGGCGACACTGCCCACTACCTTCCTAAAGGCGGAATGTTCCGCTATGTCAGCTCAGCCAACTACTTCGGCGAACTGCTCGAGTGGATAGGATTCGCCATACTCACCTGGTCTGCCTCCGGAGCGGTATTTGTCCTCTGGACCTTCGCCAACCTCTGCCCGCGAGCCGCACGCATATACGAGCGGTACAAGAAAGAATTCGCCGACCAGTTCGATACCAAACGCATAAAGAGACTGATACCTTTCATTTACTAGCAAATGGAATCAAAGATATTTACGCCCTGCAAGATAGGGCCTGTAACGCTGCGCAACCGAGTCATCCGCTCTGCAGCTTTTGAGAATATGGCATACAACAACAGTCCTTCTCAGGACCTGTTTGACTACCACACCGCCGTTGCGCGCGGAGGCGTAGGTATGACCACGATAGCCTATGCCGCCGTCAGCCGCAGCGGGCTCTCGTTCAACGGGCAGCTCTGGATGCGCAAGGAGATAGTCCCGGAACTTAAGAAGCTCACCGACGCCATACACGCCGAAGGCGCCAAGGCATCCATACAGCTCGGCCACTGCGGCAATATGACTCACCGCTCGACCTGCGGATGCACCCCTGTCGGGGCCTCCGGCGGACTGAACCTCTACTCCCCTACCTTTGCCAGAGCTCTCAAGAAGGACCAGATCCTCTCCATAGTCGAGGACTTCGGAAACGCCGTGCAGCTCGCCCGCGAGGCAGGATTCGACTGCGTCGAAATCCACGCCGGCCACGGCTACCTCATCAGCCAGTTCCTCTCCCCGTACACCAACAGGAGGAAGGACGAATTTGGCGGGAGCCTGGATAATAGAATGCGCTTTATGCGCCTGGTAATCAACAAGGTAATGGAGGTTGCCGGAGACGATATGGGAGTCATCGTCAAGATGAACATGCACGACGGATTCAAAAGCGGAATGCAGGAGCCCGAGTGCCTCGAGGTGGCAAAGGAACTTCAGCGTCTGGGCGTTCACGCCCTCGTGCTCTCCGCGGGATTTGTCAGCAAGGCTCCTATGGAGGTGATGCGCGGGGCAATGCCCCTCAAGACCCTCGCCCACTATATGGACATGAAGAAATTCTGGTGGCTCAAGGCAGGTCTGGGCATTGCCGGAAGGAAGCTGATTCCGACCGTTCCGTACAAGGAGGCGTATTTCCTCGAAGATGCAAAGCGCTTCCGCGACCAGCTGAGCGTTCCTCTGATATATGTTGGCGGGATGGTGTCCAAAGAAGGAATGGAAAAGGTTCTGGACGAAGGCTTTGTTGCACTTCAAGTTGCAAGGGCGCTTGTCCACGATACGGATTTTGTCAACAAGATCAGGAGCGGCGAGTGCGAGCGCAGCGGCTGCGGACACTCCAACTACTGCATAGGACGTATGTACACCCTAGAAATGAGGTGCCACCACTGCGTCGAGAATATGCCCGAAAAGCTTCGGAAGGAGGTTGACAATGCGGAAAAGGAAATTGAAAAATCCGTCAGATAATGCATAAACGTCTGGGACACAAACCTTTGGCACTTGTAACAGGGGCCAGCTCCGGAATCGGATTGGAATTTGCCCGGCTGCTCTCCGAGGCCGGCTGCGAGCTGGTACTCGTGAGCAACGATGCTGAAAAGCTGCAGGCCGCCGCAGACGAACTGCAGGCCAATTCCATCTGCATGGACTTATCCGAACGCGATTCTGCCGAGAAGCTTTTTGACTGGTGCAACGGGCTCGGTCTGGAGGTGGACCTGCTTGTCAACAACGCGGGCATGTTCTTCTGGGATAAAATGAACGAGGAAAGGCTCGAGGTTGCGGAAGAACTGCTCAGGCTCAACGGATTGACGCCGATGAAACTCTGCGTGCTCTTCGGCGAGCAGATGAAAAGTCGCGGATGCGGATATATTATCAACGTGGCTTCGAGCGCTGCCCAGCTGCCTTTTCCGGGGCTTGGATGCTACTCGGGGAGCAAGGCGCTGCTGAAGAATTACAGCAAATCCCTGCATTACGAATACCGACCTTTCGGGGTGAGGGTGACCGCCCTGTGCCCGGCTGCAGTGGCCACGGAACTCTACGGTCTGCGCAAGGACCTGCTCGAATTTGGAACGCGCATCGGATTTATTCAGAAGCCTCGACGCACTGCACTCAAGGCCCTGAAAGCTGTCAGAAGAGGCAGGAAAGTGTGCTATCCCGCCTTTATGTGCTACTATCTGCCGGTGCTGCTGTGGCTGCTCCCGTCCTGCGTCATAGACCTTATCTGGCGCAAGACCAGGGGCGGCGACTGAGCCGGTCCGCCCGCGAAACGGGCGCAGCGGCAAGCCGAAGAGCCACGCTCGCGCCAATCTACTCTCCGCTGCCTTTCCTGTACTCCCCGTACCAGCGTGCGAAACGCCTAAGTCCCTCACGCAGAGGAGTTGACGGCTTAAAGCCGAATTCGTCCTCAAGCGGGGTCGTGTCGGCGTAGGTTATCGGCACGTCACCGGGCTGCATAGGGACGAGCTCCTTGTGAGCTTCGAAGTCGTAGTCCGCGGGCAGTACCCCGGCTCGCACGAGTTCTTCCTGCAGTATGCTTACAAAGTCGAGCAGATTCTCCGGATTGTTGTTGCCGATGTTGTAAACCTTGTACGGAGGCACCGGCAGGCCGTCCTCGCCCTTGCTGCGCTCCGGAGCGTGGCGCATAACCCTCACTACGCCTTCCACGATGTCATCGATGTAGGTAAAATCGCGCTTGCAGTTGCCGTAGTTGAATATTTTGATGGTTTCGCCTGCGACGAGCTTGTCCGTAAAGCCGAAGTATGCCATATCTGGCCTGCCGGCTGGGCCGTAAACCGTAAAGAAACGGAGTCCGGTGGACGGGATGTCGTACAATTTGGAATAGGCGTGGGCCATCAGTTCGTTGCTCTTTTTGGTTGCGGCATAGAGGCTGACCGGGTTGTCAACCTTGTCATCAGTGCTGTACGGGACCTTCTTGTTGGAGCCGTAAACACTTGAACTGCTGGCATATACGAGATGCTCCACAGGATGGTGGCGGCAGGCTTCGAGTATATTGTAAAAGCCTATGAGATTGCTCTCCACATAAGCGTCAGGATTGGTAATGCTGTAGCGCACCCCGGCTTGTGCTGCGAGGTTAACTACCACCGAGATGTTTTCGGAGCTGAAGATGTTCTCCAGAGCATCCCTGTCGGCAATCGAAGCCTTGACAAATTTCCAGCGTCCGCGGGACATCTTTTCCAGTTCGGCGAGCCTGCCGTACTTGATATTCACGTCATAATAGTCTGTGATAGAGTCAATTCCTATCACTCTTATATCTTCATAGTCAGACAGCAGGCGCCTTGAGAGCGCACTGCCTATAAATCCGGCAGCACCGGTTACAAGTACGGCCTTGCCGCTGAGTTCTACATTGTGTTTCAACATGGTGTATTGTATTTTTTGTATAATTGGCTGTCTTTCATCGCAGCTGAAGCGACTCTTCGCGAAGCAAGCTGTCGATTAATTGCCATCCCGGTTTATGCAACAAATTTAAGCAATTTGTATTATTTTTTTTATATTTGTGATTACGACACAAAACGTGACAACCAATTTATCCTAAAATATGAGTAAAAAGATTCTGGTCATCGGAAGCAGCAACACCGATATGACCGTCAAAAGCGAGAAGATGCCTGCACCGGGAGAAACCGTCCTCGGAGGCGAATTTATCATGGGACCCGGTGGCAAGGGTGCGAACCAGGCGGTGGCAGCCAGGAGACTGGGCGGCGACGTATGTTTCATCTGCAAGGTCGGCCGTGACATTTTCGGCGACAATGCAGTTGCTGGATATGACAGGGAAGGCATTGATACTTCACATGTTCTGCGTTCCGACAAGGCATCCGGAGTGGCGCTCATCCTCGTTGACAAAAACGCAGAAAATTCCATTTCGGTTGCGCCCGGCGCAAACAACGACCTTACGCCTGAAGATATAGATTCCGTTGCAGACGTCATCAAGGCATCCGACTATCTCATCCTTCAGCTTGAGATTCCGGTGGAGAGCGTGCTGCGTGCTGCTCAAATCGCCCACGAGGCTGGAGTGTATGTCATTCTAAATCCGGCGCCTGCGTGCCCGCTTCCGGCAGAATTGTTCTCTTATCTTTCGCTCATCACTCCGAACGCGGGAGAAGTGGAACTTATGACCGGAGTAACGGGCGAACTCGACGACAAGGTTGCAGCCCTGCGCAAGATGGGTGTCAGCGACGTCATCATCACACTTGGCAGCCGCGGTTCTTACGTGGCCCCGTCAGGCAGTGAGGCTGAACTCGTTCCGGCACTGAAGGTCAATGCAGTTGACACCACTGCCGCCGGCGACACCTTCTGCGGAGCACTCTGCGTGGCGCTTTCCGAGGGCAAGGACCTTGCCGAGGCCGCACGCTTCGCCACAAAGGCATCATCCCTGACCGTCCAGAAAATGGGCGCACAGTCAAGTATCCCTTATCGCAAAGATCTTTAATTCAATAAATTATGTTTATCGTTAACAGTTACGGACTGGCAGTGGCACTCTGTTTTGTCACTATGCTCTGCTGGGGTTCCTGGGGCAACACCCAGAAGCTCGCCGCCAAGAGTTGGCGCTTTGAATTGTTTTACTGGGACTACGTGATCGGTATGGTCATCTTCTCTCTTTTCCTCGCCCTTACTCTGGGAAGCTTCGGCGAAGGCGGACGTTCCTTCGGCGCGGACCTTGCCCAGGCCGATTGGAAAAGCATAGGATGGATACTTCTCGGATCCGTGGTATTTAACATCTCCAACATCCTGCTCTCCGCGTCCACATCCATTGCAGGCCTTTCAGTGGCCTTCCCTCTCGGAGTGGGCCTTGCGCTCGTGATCGGAGTCATCAACCAGCTGCTGTTCCATCCCGATCCAAACCAGAACATCGTTCTTCTCTTCATCGGAGTTGCGCTCGTCGTAATCGCAATCATCTGTAACGGAATCGCTTCCGGAAAGGTATCAAACGAGCAGAGAGACCCTGCCCAGAACCGCAAGGGCATCATCCTCGCCCTCATCGCAGGTATTGTGATGTCATTCTTCGGCACCCTCGTTTACAACGGAATGGACCTCAACTTCACAGCTCCTACCGCCGGCAAGGTTACCCCATACACCGCTATGTTCGTATTTGCAGTCGGCATTTTCATCTCCAACTTCCTCTTCAACACCATCGTGATGAAGCACCCGTTCGTCGGAGAGCCTGTGACTTACGGACAGTACTTCAAGGGCAGCGCCAAGACCCACCTCGTCGGAATGCTCGGAGGCGCAATCTGGTGTCTCGGTACCGCACTCAACTATATGTCCGCTGAAAAGGCCGGCCCTGCCATCAGCTACGCCCTCGGCCAGGGAGCGCCGCTCATCGCAGCAATCTGGGGAGTCTTTGTCTGGAAAGAATTCAAAGGCGCAAAGAAGAGCGTTTACGCCCTGCTTGCAGCAATGTTCGTGCTCTTCATAGCCGGACTTGCCCTCATCATCGCAGCAAGGCAGTAAAGGCAAGGCGGGCGTCGCCTGGGCCGCGCTTTCGGGGGCTGCGCTTTCTGGAGTTTCGGGGGCTACGCCACGTCAAAGAGTCCGGTCTGCCGGCACATAAACAAAAGTCACAGAAATGACCTGTAAAGCATTGGCTTACAGGTCATTTCTCATATTTAGCCCCTCTCGTCAACGGGTCAGGATCATCAGGAAAAGTAAGAGTCAACCAAAGCTTCCCGTCTCCGCGAATTGTCAGCGCCCAACTGCTCCATTCCCCTCCCTCAAAACGCCCCCTGATGAATTTTGTCCACAAAAAGCCCCGATTCTGTGGACAAAAACTGGTTTGATACTGTTTTGTCCACGGAAATGGCCCTTTTCATGGACAAAATCAAGTAAAGCGGAATCAGTTGTAATCCTCATGTGTAAAAGTGGCCCTTCTGCTCACGGGAATATCAGGCTGTGAGGAAAAAGTCATAATTGTGACGAAGGGACAGGGAAGAATTCGACCTAGACGAGGACGAGGGTCCAGACGACGTAACGGACAAAGACTCCAGCCAGGGTAAGCAGGTAGATCGGAAGCGGCCGGCATTTGTAAAAGCCGAGAGCAATCATCACCGCCTCTCCGAAAAAGGGCGTCCAGCAAAGCGCCGAGAGCCACACACCATAACGGTCTATGCGAACTTTCTGTTTCTCAAGGGTTTCGACCTTGACATCGAAGTGCTTGACAAGCCATTCCCATTTTGCGAAGCGGCCGAGATAGTAGGTAATCATCGCCCCGGCCCAACTGCCCGCAGTAGCGACCAGCAGCGTAAGCACCACCGGGGTCTTGCCGATCAGCAGCGCACCCACATACAGTGCATCCGAGCTGAACGGAACCAGGGTAGCCGACAGCATTACCCCTATGAAAAGGCCGAACAGGCCGAGACTTTCCAACATAACGTTACAATTCTTTACTCCCCCGGGGATGCGTTTCCTTTCGGGATTAGGGTCCTTTCTGAGATGCGTTTCCTTTCGGGCTGGCAGTCATTTCGGAGATACTTTCCTTTCGGGATTGCCCTGCGCGGGCGGCCGCTGCCCGGGCTCAAGCAAACTGCCCCGGACAAGCGGTTCATCGGTGCAAAGATAGTAAATCCAGCAATAATGAGAGGCAGGGAGTTGGGGATATTTTCCGGAATACGAAAAGTTATTGAACAGCATCATCAAACGCATCGAATCCTGTATTAAAGTTCCGCGCCGGCTACGTGAGAATCCAAAAGATAACCGCACGCCGGCTTGATACTGTGGTTGCATCATATCTTGGCAAATAGGTTCAGACTCTATTTGCACTGCGGTTGCATACGCAATCGTGACACGCTACGCCTTCGATTCTCGCAAAAGGTTACAATACTTTCCGAAATGATGTCCGTTTTGACCCGCCTACAACATCTGTCACCGCCATACAGTAAGCGACTGTGTGATGTAAACGCCTGCACGATGGAAGCGACTGTTTGATGTAAACGCCTGAGTGATGTAAGAGCCTGCACGATGGAAGCGTACCCGTGATGTGAGCGTTCTCGCGATGAAAGTGCCTGCGCAATGAAAGTACATCCGCCACGCAAGCGTACCCGCTATGTACCCGCATACAACGCTTCGTGAAATTCACCTGGCACCTGCCGTTATTGATTATCAAGTAGTTAGCTCTC
>SFJA01000002.1 GCA_004556005.1 Bacteroidales bacterium
CGTCAATGCCATAGTCGAAGCCTGGGAGCCGGGAATGCTTGGTGGTCAGGCAGTTGCAGAAGTCCTCACCGGAAAGGTCAACCCTTCGGGAAGGCTCGCCGTAACCGTTCCGCGCAATGTCGGACAGATCCAGACCGTCTATAACCACAAACACTCACAGTATTCGCGCAAGTTCGCGCTCAGTAAGTCAGAATGCCTCTATCCGTTCGGATTCGGCCTGAGCTACAGCACGTTCAGCTACGGCGAACCTACAATCAGCCGCAGCGAAATGACAGCCTCCGAAAGCTGCACCGTTTCCGTCAGCGTCCGCAACGACAGCAAGGTTGACGGCACCGAGGTCGTCCAGCTCTACGTCAGGGACGAATTCGGCTCGGTAACCCGTCCGGTGAAGGAGCTGAAAGGATTCAGGCGCGTTGACCTGAAGGCAGGCGAAAGCGCTACCGTGGAGTTTACCGTAGGCCCTGAAGAACTGCAGTGCTGGGGAGCCGGAGAAGAATGGACGGTTGAAAAGGGCGACTTTACAGTGATGGTTGGTTCGTCATCGGCGGACAAGGACCTTAAGTCAGTCAGTCTCAAAGTAATTTAAGATATGCTGGAGATACTTCTCGATGCAATTAGAAGTGCCGTTCTGGTCAGCGGGCTTGTCGTAGTGATGATGATGATCATCGAGTCGCTCAACATCGACTCGCACGGACGGCTTTTGGGAAAACTCAAAAACAACAGGCCGGCCCAGATAGTGGTTTCCGGTCTGCTTGGACTTGTGCCCGGGTGCGTCGGAGGATTTGCTTCAGTTTCATTGTACACTCACGGAATTATCGGCTTCGGCGCTCTGGTTGCAATGATGATTGCTTCATCGGGCGACGAAGCCTTCGTGATGATAGCCACAATGCCGGACAAGGCCTGGTGGATATTCCTAATATTGTTCTGTATTGCCGTCTGCTGCGGATTCATCGTTGACAAGTTGTACCGTAAATCGGCTCCCCGTGCGGTGTGCGAGCGTTCGTTCGAAGTCCACGACGAGGACGGAGAAAAGAAGCACAAACACGCAAATGCAAGGCACTTCGGCTGGAAAAGAATCGTAATGTTTCTGGGTGTAGCGGCATTCATCACCGCGCTGCTTGCAGGCTGGCTTGAATGCGACTGCCACGAGCACGCGGCAGAGCACGGGGAAAGCACCGCGGTGTGTGCAGGATGCAGTACGGAGTGCGAGGGGCACGAACTGGTGCGGAGTGCGGAGTGTGCGAGGGAGTACGGCCTGGCAGGAGAGCGCGAGAGGCACGCTGCGGCTAGTGCAAATAGCGACCGGGAATCATTTAAACTGAACCTGCTGAGCGAGGAGTGGATGTACTGGCTGTTCGGCGCGCTCAGTCTTATCGTCCTGATAGTTCTCGTAACCGGGAGCGACCACTTCGTCGAGGAGCATCTCTGGCAACACATTATCAAAGAGCACCTTGCGTCAATTTTTCTATGGACTTTCGGAGTCCTCGTCATCGTAGGTGCCGGACTGCACTACCTCAACATAGGTAGTTGGATAAGTTCAAACACCGCACTGATGATACTGCTGGCTACACTTGTCGGGATCATTCCCGAATCGGGCCCGCATATGGTGTTCGTAACTTTATACGCATCGGGCATAATCCCCCTGCCTGTACTGCTCGCGAGCTGCATAAGCCAGGACGGGCACTCATCCCTCCCATTGCTCGCCGAAAGCAAAAAAGACTTCCTCACAGCAAAGTGCATCAACTGCGTCATTGCCCTGGCAGTGGGATTTGCCTCAATGCTTATTGTTTGACAACAAGCTGATATCTACAGCTCATCCTTGGCATACAGATATCCAAGGAGAGGGTTGTCGTAGCTGCAGTAGTCTTCCGGTTTGAAGAAACGCTCGAGTTCCTGCGCGGCGGACTCGAGAGAATCTGACGCGTGGATAATGTTTTCCTGATGGCTTACGCAGTAATCGCCGCGAATGGTGCCGGGAAGAGCCTTGCGGCCGTTTGTGGCACCTGCCATAGTACGCACGACTTCCACGGCATCAATCCCTTCCATACAGCAGAGGACCACAGGGGCTGCAGTCATCGACTCTTCGATAATGGGATAGAAGGGCTTGTCGGCAAGGTGAGCGTAATGTCTGCGGCATATCTCCGCATCGAGTCTGGTCATCTTCATTGCGACAAGCTTGAGTCCTCTTCTTTCGAAGCGGCTCAAAACCTCCCCTATCAGTCCTCTCTGTACGGCGCAGGGCTTGATAATAACAAGAGTCCTTTCCATTAGATTCGCTTCAGAATCTCCTCTGTCTGAGCCTCATAGCCCGGCTTACGGAGAAGCGCGAACATATTCTTCTTGTAAGCCTCGACGCCCGGCTGGTTGAACGGATTGATTCCGAGGGTGTAAGCGGAAACGCCGCAGGCAAATTCAAAGAAATAGAAGATTGCGCCAAGGTTTTCCTCATTGATGCGCTCGATGCTGACCTCCATCTGAGGCACGCCTCCGTCGATATGGGCAATCTTGGTTCCGAGCTGAGCCATTGCGTTGCAGTGGTTTACGCTCTTGCCGGCGAGGTAGTTGAGCTGGTCGAGATTCTGCTCGTCGCTGCCTATCACTACGCTTCTGTTTGCATTTTCAACATTGATTACGGTCTCGAACATCACGCGACTGCCCTCCTGGATGAACTGACCCATAGAGTGAAGGTCGGCGGTGTTTGTTACGGATGCAGGGAAGATACCCTTGCCGTCCTTGCCCTCGGACTCGCCGTAGAGCTGTTTCCACCACTCGGCGAGGTAGGTGAATTTCGGATTGTAAACAACGAAGATTTCGATTGCCTTGCCGTATTCGCTATGAAGAAGATTACGCATTGCAGCGTACTGTACGGCAGGGTTTTCTGCGCTGCGTACACTGAGTGCCTCCCTCTGGTCGGCAGCACCCTTAAGCATAGCGCGAACGTCGAATCCGGCAATTACGATAGGAAGAAGTCCTACCGGAGTCAGGACGCTGTAGCGGCCTCCGACATTGTCAGGAACGATGAATGACTTGTAACCTTCCTGGGTTGCAAGGGTCTTGAGCGCTCCCTTCTTGGCATCGGTGATGGCAACGATGCGTTCTGAAGCCTCTGATTTTCCGTAGGTCTGCTCGATATATTCCTTGAAGATTCTGAATGCCACTGCAGGCTCAGTTGTGGTACCTGACTTGGAAATCACTATGACAGCGGTATTGCTTGTCTTTGCAAGATCCATAAGTTCAGCAAGATACTCTTCGGAAAGATTGTTTCCCGCAAATACGACCTGAGGAACACCCTCCTTGCGAACGAACTGATGTCCGAGAGCCTCGATGGCGCAGCGTGCTCCAAGGTATGAGCCGCCGATTCCAATGACTATCACGAGGTTAACGCCCTTGTTTTTCCAATCGTCGCGTATTGATTCAAATTCGCAAATGAGAGATTCAGGGATATCGACAGGAAGCGTCTTCCATCCGAGGAAATCGTTGCCAGCGCCGTTCTCGGCGTCAAGCACATCGTAGGCAGCGAGGGCCTTTTCAACATAGGTCTGATACTCAGACTCTTTCACAAAGGAATTGCATCCTTTGACATCAATCTTAACCATATAACGATAATTGTTTAAAGTAATATACTAACCTGACTTCCGTACCAACATTACGGAATCGTGCAAAGTTACAAAAAAAACACTATTTTTGTGACAATAAAGATATGTACAAATGAAACACGTCATAAGCTCTCCAAAGGCACCTGCGGCGGTAGGACCGTATTCCCAGGCAATCGAACTCAATGGAACAGTCTTCGTCTCGGGCCAGCTTCCGATCGACCCGGCAAAGGGGGAAATGCCCGAGGACGTTGGTTCCCAGACAATCACCAGCCTCAACAACATCAAAATGATACTTGAAGAAGCCGGACTCGGGATGGACGACATAGTCAAGACCACAGTTCTGCTCACCGACATAGGCGATTTTGCAGAAATGAACAATGCCTACGCACAATTCTTCCCTGACTCCAAGCCGGCAAGGGTGTGCTATCAGGTTTCGGCGCTTCCAAAGGGCGCAAAGGTGGAAATCGATGCCATTGCAGGCAAGTAAGAGTATGGGCAGCCTATGACAAACCTTCTTCTCTCCTGCTTCCTGAGCATCTTTCTTCCACTCGCAAACACGCCTGACAATCAAGGTGTTGAGACATCAGATACCGACAGCGTCTCTGTAAGCATCGCACCTTTCTACGGCAATGCCCGGGCGGCGCTGAGCCTGACCTACGACGACGGATGCATCGACCAGTACGAGCTGATTGCGCCTCGTATGGATTCGCTCGGACTCCGCGGGACCTTCTTCCTCATCGGAAAAGGCCTCGGTGAGGGAGCGCTCAGCTGGGACAAAATCGTTTCCCTGGACAGGCGCGGGCACGAGATAGGCAACCACGGATGGACTCACACCGACCTGCGCAAGATTCCGTCCGACTCGGTCCGCAGCGAACTCAAGCTCACTTCCGAGCTGATTGCATCCCATATCGGTCACCGCCCGCTCAGCATCGCCCCGCCGTTCAACTCGTACGACGGAAGGGTCCTCGATATTGCAAGCGAATTCTCCATCGCAGTCAGAACCTTCCAGAAGGGGCTCGGACAGGGCAAGCATTTCGGTCAGGGTCAGCGATATACGGACCTCCCGGCTATGAAGTCGTGGATCGACGGAATTGTACGCGACGGTAAATGGGGCGTAACGATGGTGCACGGCATCCGCGACGGATGGGACAAATGGGAGCACGAAGAAGACTACTGGAATTTCCTCAAATACGCGGCTTCACTCGAAGGGTTATGGGCAGTAACTTTCGCAGAAGTGGCAGCCTACAGGAAGGAAGCCGCGGAATGCAGTCTCAAAGTCGAACGCTGTCCGGAAGGAGCTCTGGTCATCACCCCGCAGTGCAGCCTGGACCCAAAACTCTACACCATGCCGCTGACTCTTGTCATCAGAAAGGGCGAAATCTGCGAAACCATAGACATAGACCCGTTCGGAGCACCGGTAATATATTTTCTGAAATAAGATTTGATATGGCAAAAATCAAAATCACTACATCATACGGCGATATCGTCGTGAAACTGTACGATGAAACGCCTCTGCACCGCGACAACATACTCAAACTTGCGGGCGAAGGCTTTTACGACGGAACCCTCTTCCATCGTGTAATCAAGGATTTTATGATACAGGGCGGCGACCCTCAGAGCCGTGGCGCGGCCAAGGGCGCAATGCTCGGAGCCGGGGACGTCGGATACACCATCCCGGCCGAATTGTCCCCTGCCCTTTTCCACAAGCGCGGTGCTATCGCGGCAGCTCGGCAGGGCGACAACGTCAACCCGGAAAGACGCAGCAGCGGATGCCAGTTCTACATAGTCTGGGGCAAGAAATACAGCGAAGGACAGCTTGCGCAGCTCGAACGCCAGATGGAGATGCAGGCGCAGCAGGATGTGTTTAACCGCCTTTGCGGGGAACGTCGCGAGCAGATCTTGCAACTGCGTCGGAACCGCGATCAGGCAGGCCTGCAGGCCCTTCAGGAGGAGCTCAGCGCGATTACCTTTGCGACAGTGAAGGAAAAGAGGCTCGGAAAGCTCAGCGAAGAGCAGAAAAAGGCTTACAGCACGCTTGGAGGCACACCTTTCCTCGACGGACAGTACACCGTATTCGGCGAAGTCGAAAGCGGACTTGAGGTAGTTGCAAAGATTCAGGAGGTCGGCACTGACTCTAATGACAGGCCGGTCAAGGACATAAAAATGAACGTTACTATCATCTAATCCAAAAGAAAAATGGACAATTACTTTTACAAAATGCTTCCGCCGGAAGAGATGGAGCAGCTCTCCTATATCCCGACGGTACCTGAGTTTGTAGAATGGTTCACCCGCAAATGGGCTGAGCTTCCGGCCGTTTCCGATACGGTCAACACTTATACTTATGCCCAGATGGGCGAAAGAATTGCACGCCGCAGGGCATATCTCAATGCGCTCGGACTCGCCCAGGGCGACAGGCTTGCAATCTGGGAAAGGACTTCCATCGATGCAGTCGAGATGTTCCTCGCCGCCACTTCTGCCGGCTATGTGGGCATACTCCTGCCTACCGGTCTGCCGGCCCCTGCAATCGTCGGATGCTGCAAGCGCTTCGGAGTCTCGGCACTCGCCGTCAGGGACGAATTCTCCCCTGCCCTTCCGGAGCAGATGCCTTGCCGCGTAATCTCGTCTTCCGCAATGGCAGACGAGGGTGCTCCTGTGGCGGTCGTGGACAAGGAGCAGCCTGCCGCAATCTTCTTTACCGGAGGCACTACCGGTGCTCCGAAGGGTGCAGTTCTGGCACACAGAGCCCTGATGAGGGGCGCATTCAACGGGTGTTTCGCGCCGGGCAGCCAGCTGGCAAACCAGAGGCTGATCTGCTTCCTTCCACTCAGTCACGTATTTGGACTCATCCGCAGCACGCTGGGAGCATTTTATGTAGGCGCGACCTGGTTCTCAGCCGAGGATGCCAAGGCGACGATGGGCAAACTGCCTGCAATCAAGCCGACCATGCTCGTTCTGGTGCCTGGTCTTTGCGAGATTCTTGCAGGCCTTGCCAAGATGTACGGACCTCAGTTCTTCGGAGGAGAGCTCAAGACCATAATCTCAGGTGCCGCTAACGTGCCGCCGAGACTTATGAAGGTGTTCGAGGCTATGGGTGTCAGGCTTCTGGCAGGTTACGGTATGACTGAAACCGCCAACCTTACTACCGGAAACGCAGACACCGACACTCATCCGGACTCTGTCGGGAAGGTTTATCCTGAACAGGAAATCAAGTTCGTCGATGACGAAATCTGGATCAGGGGCGACAATGTATTCAGCGGCTATTATGGTGATCCTGAGGAGACTGCAAAGACGCTCACCCCTGACGGATGGGTCAGGAGCGGAGACCTCGGAAGGATGGACGAAGACGGTTTCGTTTACATTACCGGACGCATCAAGAACCTCATCATCCTGCCTAACGGCGAAAACCTCTCTCCTGAAGAGATTGAGGGTCCTTTCTACAAGTCTCCTACCGTCCGCGACTGTCTGGTCAGCGAGTCTGAGATTGACGGCGAGCCTGTTCTTGCCATCGAGATTCTGCCGAATATGCCTGCTTTCGAGGGCAAGTCCTGGGATGAGGTTACGGCTCATTTCGAGCAGCTTGTCAAGGATATCAATGCTACCCTGCCGAGCACCCACAGGATTCGCAAGGTGAGCGTGCGCAAGGAAGACTTTAAGCGCAGCGGTGCAATGAAAGTACTACGAAATCAGAATTAATCAAGTTATGACAAGACAGGAAGTATTTGACGAGCTCAAGGCTATCATAGCCAATGTCAAGCCGTCTCTCGACCTCAACAAGGTCACAATGCAGTCTTCGCTGCTGGAGGACCTGGGTGTCGATTCGCTTTCCATCCTGCTGCTCAGTCTCGCAATCGAGAACCGGTTCGGTTTTACCTTTGACGGGGTTCCTCAGTTCAGCAAGGTAGGAGAAGTCGTGGATTATGTATGTGAACACTGCGATTCTGATGCTCCCGTTGCGGAGGTCAGCGCAATTTAAAATGTTTCTTTTTGAAAAAGTATTAGGATTGTTCACCACAAACGAAAGGCTGACCTCGAAGTCAAATTGACTTCCGGTCAGCCTTTCTGCATTCTTGGGACTATAATTGGCTTCCGTCCAGCATATCCAAATCCTTTGGAAACGTGGTTCCGGAATGTCTTCCTCAGCGGTTTACCTTTTCGCTTTCGCCAAGGACCTCTCTTGCAAGCAGAGGTTCGTTGGTGGTGATTGCATCAACTTTGAGGGCGGCCATCTGTTCCATCTGTTCGCGTTTGTTGACGGTCCAAACATTGGTGCTCATTCCGAGATCGTGTGCCTGTTCAATCCACTCAGGGTTGTCGGTGATTACCTTCTTGTGGTAGTCAAGGCCATTGATTCCGAGTGAATCGAGCTGTTTTGGAGAGAGTTCTCCGTTGAGATACTGGTTCAGAAATTCCGGTGCGAGTTGTGCAATGAGCTTGCAGGAGTAGAGGCTGAATGAAATAAAGCCCACCCTGTCAGGGCTGTAGAGGCCGTGAGCCTTTACTGCGTCCAATATGGTATGAACCAGAAGGTCGTCGATTTCGTCGCTGTTCTGAGGTTTGATTTCGATGATCAGGCGTGTGGTTTTGCATTTTTCGGCCTGGTCGAGATACTCATCGAAAGTTGGACGGTGCTCTCCGTTAGGGAGGAGAGAGTCCTTGAGTTCGGCATAGTTGTGCTCACGGATAATGGCTCCGTTGATATCGTGGTTATGGTTCACTATGGCAACTGAATCGGCGGTAAGATGCACGTCACATTCACTGCCCCAGAACCCGTTGTCCTGGGCCGCTTTTAGTGAGGCGATGGAATTTTCGGACATTCCGGCAGCTTCACATTTCCAGAATCCGCGATGGGCAACGATTGCAGTGCCCTGAGGTTCGCTGCAGCAAGCACTTAGTGCAAGAGCAGCAAAAAGAATGGTTACAGTTTTGTTCATAATTTTTTAAGATTCGTAAAAAAGTACACAAATTTACGATTTATGTTGTGACAAGCAAAAGAAATGAAGTATCTTCGCATAAAAGGAAACGCTATGGGCACAAAGGCATCAGAAATTTTCGCAAAGCTGGAAGCGCTTGCTCCGCTGTCCTTCCAGGAAAACTACGACAACTGCGGACTTCAGGTAGGTTTTGAGACCGCCGATGTGGACAAGGTTCTTGTCTGCCTGGACGTCACGGAAGCAATCATAAAGGAAGCAGATGAGCTCGGCTGTCAGCTGGTCATCTCTCATCACCCTCTGATTTTCAAGGGCTTGAAGCAGGTCAGCGACAGGACTTACCAGCAACGCTGCATCGTGGAAGCCCTGCGCCGGGGCATCAGCGTCTATTCCTCTCACACCTGCCTCGACAACGCTCCCGGCGGAGTAAACCACCGCATTGCTGAAAAGCTGGGGCTTGTCGGAGTCAGCTTTCTGCAGCCATCAACGTCCGGGCTCTTCGGCAGCGGCCTCGTCGGTGAACTCGAGGAAGAAATCAGCGCGGACAGATTCTTCCGCAAACTCCAGCAAACCTTCCGGGTAAGTTGCCTGAGGCACAGCGAGCCTCGCGACAGGATGATCAGGCGGGTAGCGCTATGCGGAGGTGCCGGGGCGTTCCTGCTTCCGGATGCGGTCAAGGCGGGTGCGGACTGCTTCATCACCGGAGAACTGCACTACCACGACTATTTCGAGAACAACGGGGTGCTGCTTGCCGAACTTGGGCACTATCAGAGCGAACAGTACACCTGCGAACTAATAAGGGACACTGTCTCAGCGGCTTTCCCGGACATTGAAGTAAGAATCACATCCATTGACACTAACCCTATACGATATTCACAATTATGAGAAGCAGCATTTCAGCAACTCTGACGGCACTTGCACTGTTTTGCTCAGTTGCGGCGTCAGCTCAGACCGACATAATCATCAGCGAGCCCACAGGTGGGTCAAGAATCATTCCGAAAGAGATTTACGGACAGTTTGCCGAGCATCTCGGCAGCTGCATTTACGGAGGGATCTGGGTCGGAAAGGACTCGCCCATTCCCAATCAGGACGGCTACCGCAGCGATGTACTTGAGGCGCTGAAGGCTCTCCAAATCCCTGTACTGCGCTGGCCTGGAGGCTGTTTCGCGGATGACTATCACTGGATGGACGGCGTAGGTCCACAGGAAAACCGGCCGGCAATCAGCAACGGCAACTGGGGCGGCACTCTGGAAGACAACAGCTTCGGCACGCACGAATTTTTAAACCTCTGCGAACTTCTCGGCTGCGAGGCCTATGTCTGCGGAAACGTGGGCAGCGGCAGCGTGGAGGAACTTGCAAAGTGGGTGGAATATATGACTTCAGACTCGCAGAGCAGCGTCGCTGAGATGCGCAGGCGAAACGGAAGGGACAAACCTTGGAAGGTCAGATATCTTGGAATAGGCAACGAGGCCTGGGGTTGCGGTGGCAATATGCCTGCGGATTATTACAGTCTGCTTTACCGTCGCTACACCACTTACATTCGCGAATGGGACGGAAACGAGCTCTATCTGATTGCATCTGGAGCAAACAGTTACGACACCGCGTGGACGGAGAGCCTGCTGAAGAACATAGGTGACAAGGCTGATGGTATGGGCGTGCATTATTACGCGGTTCCGAACTGGAGCGCAAAGGGCAGCGCTACAGATTTTTCGGAGAGAGAATACGCTCGCTTACTCGCAAAAGCAGTTGATATAGAAGATGTTATACAAGAGCACATTAAAGTGATGGACCGGCTTGACCCGGAACGTAAAGTTGATCTTCTGATTGATGAATGGGGTACCTGGTACGAGGTGGAGCCGGGGACCAATCCCGGACACCTGTTCCAGCAGAACACCATGAGGGATGCTATGGTGGCGGCCCTGAGCCTGAACGTTTTCCACAAATACACGGACAGGATCAAGATGACCAACATTGCCCAAATGGTCAATGTACTTCAGGCAATGATTCTTACCGACACTACAGGAAGGATGGTTCTTACTCCTACCTACCACGTTTACGAGATGTACAGGATTTTCCAGGATGCTGAGGCACTTGATGTTCAGAACGACTATCCACTGCAGGTTGTTGGGAACGATTCTTATCCGGGATTGAGCGTGACTGCAGCCCGGAAGGATGGAAAGTTGATGATTGCGCTGGTAAACACGGGCTTAAAGAAAGACATAGCCGTGAGGATTGATGCCGGATCCGTTGTCGAGGAACTCTCGCCAAGCAGCCAGATCAAGGCCAGAATATTGACTTGCAATGATATACGCGACCATAACACATTCGATAATGCTCATCAGGTAGAGCCGCAGAATTTCTACTCTTTCAAGAAAAGGGACGGCAGACTGGAACTGAGTGTTCCGGCACGCTCAATCATCACTCTGGAAATATAGTTCAGAAGCGACGCATCCAGCGGCGGATAAATTCGACGCGGCGGGCAAAGACGGGATAATCGAGAGTTGCTGCTGTGTCGGTGGTTTTGAAGGTGTGATCGGTGATTCCGGAGGTGAACATTACGCAAGGTACGCCAAGTGCGAGGAAGTGCTTCTGTTCACTGACACGGCTATAAAACATTTCCGTAAATCCTTTGGATCCATAGTAGTCATAGCTCAGGTCGAGATTGAGTCCTGTGTTGCTGTACATCATCGAGTAGGCCATCTGGCCGCCTCCAAGGGCTATCAGGTAGTCCTTGCCGCTACCGGAAGGGGGCACGAGGGTCGATCCCATGGTATCGAGGTTGATGACCATTGCTATCGAAGATGGATTGATGCCTTGGGAAGCAAGGTAGTTGACGAGGGCTTCGCCTCCGCTCATTCCTACGTTGTGGCCGTCAAGAGCCACATATATGAAATTCTTGGGTCTTCCGACCGGTTTGTGGACATCTGAGGCAAGTTCCAACAATGCCGCCACACCGGATGCATTTGCATCTGCGCAAGGATAAATTTTTCCGCCCAGCCGGCCGAGACCGTCATACGAGGCCATCACGACGACATATCTGTTAGCACCCGGATAACGCTTCATTCCCAATATGTTGCGTCCCGTATGACCTGCGGACGAAAATGTATTGACCTTCACTTCAAGTCCCGCATTACGGAAAAAACCGGAAATGAAAAACGCTGCGGCGCTCGAGCCTGCGCTGCCCATTGCCCTGCCTTCCAGTTCCTCGCCGGCAAGGAAGGCCACATAAGAGCGTAGCCTGGCTTCAAGGTCGTATTTCAATCCGCTGCAGCTCATCAGGGCAAGCGGCTGCTGAAAGTCTGTCCTGAGCTTTTCATCCTGTCGGATATCCACCCTGAACACGACATCTTTTTTACAGTACCTCCTTGCGGACGCATCAAAGCAAGGCATCAACGCGGCAAGTATCATAAAAAACGCAACTATTTTATGTTTCAGAGTCAAATCGGGTGCGATAATTGATTATCTTTGCAAGATTATCGTAAAAACGTGCAAAATTAATGAAAAAGTCCGTGCAAGCAATAAGAATCACCATCATTTCAATCCTTCTTTGCCTTTCGGCGGGGTTGAGCCTGCACGCGCAATGGGACAAGGACGTTTTTATGTGGAGGGGACGCAGCGCATTGAGTGACGGAAAATATGCTCTGGCAATAGAGAATTTCAACATACTCACCAGGCTGGACACCACTGACCATTGGAGCTTCTTTTTCAGGGGCATAGCCAAATACAATCTAGGGGACATTCACGGAGCCGCGGACGACTTTGACCGTTCCGTACGCATCAACCCGCTGTTTACGAACGGTTACCACTACCGGGCTATTGCCGAAAGCCGTCAGGGTCAGTATGACAAGGCGCTTGAGGACCTTGAAAAGGCAATCAGTCTCAGACCAGGCCAGGCGGGACTATATTTCAGCCGCGGCGTAACATACTTCCTGTCAAGACGTTTCGATCTTGCCATCAAGGATTTTGACCACTATATACGTAAGGAGCCAAAGGACCCTTCCGCATATCTGAACAGAGGCGCCTGCCACCTGTTCCTCGGCGACACGCTGAGCGCAATGACGAACTACAACAAGGCGATAAAGATCGACAGGTTCGAACCTGAAGGTTACATCAGGCGCGGAAGGGTGTATGCTGAGCAGAAAGACTTCAGCAAGGCCATTGATGATATGAATATGGCGATACAGCTGGACTCGACAAACACCATGGCATATTTCAACAGGGCCCTGATGTTCTATGAGACAAATGATTACATCGCGGCTATGTCGGATCTGGACAGGGTGCTGCGCGACGACCCGGGCAACGCCCTGACCCTGTACAACCGGGCTCTGATTTATGCCCAGGTGGGAGCATTCGAAGAGGCCATTGCCGATATGGACAGGGTCATAAACATAAACCCGGACAATGTGCTTGCCTATTTCAACAGGGCATCGATGTTCATAGAACTGGGACGCTGGCAGGATGCCCTCGAGGACTACAACAGGGCAATAGACCTGTATCCCGACTTTGCAAAGGCATATCTGAACCGTTCTTATGTGGAGAATATGCTGGGTCGCAAGAACGAGTCCAAGGCAGACTACAAGATTGCTCAGCGCAAGATTCAGGAATATCACGAAAAGAATTCAAGGGGAGTTGCAGACTTTGCCGACACGACACGCAAGTACAGCTCTCTGCTATCGCTTGATGCGGACTTTGCAAAGAAGAATTTTGACAACGAACTTTTGCAGCACCGCGACATAGACCTCAGGCTCAGGCCTTTGTACCGTTTCAGTCTGACCGAGGAAAGGGAGGACAGGAACATTGCGCTGAGCAGCCGCTTCGAAAACGCCCTCATAGACAGGTTCCTCGACCAAGGCGAAGCCCCGCTGAGCCTGAACAACAGCGACAGCACCGGAGATTATGCCTTGGGCGATGGTTATGAGGAAGGCAGCGCGGAGGCCTGCTTCGTCCAAAGCATAATCGCAGTCAGGGACAAGCGCTTCCCGGATGCGCTCTCGCTTCTGGACAAAGCCGTGAATCTGGCGGGCAATTCTTTCGAGAAGGACAAGTATTCACGCTATTACAAGGCATTCTACCTAATGAACAGGGCCGTGCTCAAGGCTGAGATGATAGACTTCATCGCCTCGCTCGAGGGCAATGTCCAGACCCTTTCCATGGACACGGACGGGGCCGCAAGGGCAAGGGTCAGCGACAAGGTGGCAAGGACATACGATTATTCCGATGCCATAGCTGACCTCGAGGAGGCAATCAGGATACTGCCTGACATTCCTCAGCTCTATTACGACCTCGGCAACCTGCTCTGCCTGTCCGAGCAGCCTGTAGGAGCAATGGAAAACTATGATATGGCCATCAAGCTGTATCCGTCGATGGGAGACGCATATCTCAACAGGGGCCTTGTGCTCATCTATCTCAAAGACAAGGAGAAAGGCTGTATCGACCTTTCACGGGCAGGAGAACTCGGTGTCCGCGAAGCATACAGCATCATCAACAAATACTGCAAGAATGATGAAAATTAAGTTCAAGTCACTATCTTCGGGAAGCTGCGGCAACTGCTATTTCCTTGGCATCTTCTCCGAGGACGGACGCTGTGACTCTTCAATACTGATTGATGCCGGAGTGAGCCCGCGATCGCTCAAAAACGAGCTGAGGAAGGAAGGACTGAGCCCCGACTGCATTGGCGGAATGCTCATAACCCACGACCATAACGACCACATACGCTCCCTGGGCTCATATTGCAAGCACCTGTCTTACCCGGTATGGAGCCCGGCAAGGATGAGAAGGGCCATAGCAGGCAAATACTATACGGGCGAACATTACTACGACTGTGCCCGCACCCTGGAGGACGGCTGGAACGAAATCATACCCGGCAAGATCAAGGCACGCTGGTTCGAACTGCCCCACGATGCCGCACAGACCGTTGGCTATGCCATATTGCTTGGTCAATACAAATTCGTGATAATGACTGACCTCGGCCACATTACCGAACAGGCGGCAGCCTTTGCGTCCCAGGCCGACACCGTGGTCATAGAATCGAATTATGACCTGAACATGCTCAAAAACGGCCCGTATCCACGCGAGCTCAAGGAAAGAATAATGAACGGCAGCGGACACCTATCCAACATTGAATGTGCAAGCGCCATCGCCGCTTTTGACCACGAAGGACTGCGCAACGTGTTCCTGTGCCACCTTTCCGAGCACAACAACACCCCGGAACTGGCGCTGGAAGCATCCAGGACTGCAATAAATCCGGCAGCAAGACTCTGCGCGCTGCCACGCACAACAGCCTCACCACTATTTGAATTGTAATGAAAGAATTTCTCAAGATAATCAGGCGCTATGTCGCCCCCTACAAGGGTTACCTCTGCGGTTCGGTAGTCCTGAACATACTGTCCGCAGTGTTTAACATATTCTCCTTTTCGCTGCTTGCGCCCATTCTGAAGATTCTGTTTGACACCGGCAGCAAGGTATATGAATTTGTGCCGTGGCACGCAGGCATGAAGGCTAGCGAACTGATAAACAACATATACTACTATGTATCTGTTTCCATTGACAAATTCGGGGCGAGCACTGTCCTGCTCGGACTCTGCGTTATCTTCTCGATCATTACCCTTGTCAAGACATCCTGCTATTTCGGCGCATCTGCCGTAATGGTTCCTATCAGGACAGGCGTGGTCAAGGATATGAGGATGCAGATATACAACAAGATAGTAGCCCTGCCGATAGGATTCTTCAGTCAGGAACGCAAGGGCGACATCATCGCCAGGATGAGCGGTGACGTCCAGGAGGTGGAATACTCCATCACTTCGACCCTCGATATGCTCATCAAGAACCCTGTGCTCATCATCTTCTATATGACCTGGCTATTCTACCAGTCCTGGCAGCTTACACTCTTTACAATACTGTTTGCCCCTCTGGTCATCTGGGTGATGGGTATGATAGGACGCCGTCTCAAAGCCGACTCCGCCGAAGCTCAGCAATACTGGTCCGACACTATGAGTCAGGTCGAGGAGACCCTCGGCGGCCTGCGCATCATCAAGGCGTTCATAGCCGAAGACAAGATGAAGAAGCGTTTTGACAGCATAACGACTTCCATGAGACGCAAGAACAGCCAGGTATCCGTTAGGCAGGCCAGCGCTCATCCTGTATCCGAGTTTATCGGCACGGTTATGATTGCAATGGTGCTCTGGTTCGGAGGCACGCTCATACTCGGAGAAAAGGCTGTCATAGACGCACCTGCATTTATGAGCTATATGGCTATACTCTACAGCGTCATCCAGCCGATCAAGGACCTTTCCAAGGCTGCGTACGGCATACCGAAAGGTCTTGCAAGCATGGAGCGCATAGACTTTATACTCAATACCGAGAACCATATCAAGGAGCCGGAAAAGCCTGTCCACATAGACAGTTTCAAGGACAGGATCAGCTTCCGGAACGTTTCTTTCAGCTACGAGGACGGACGCGAGGTTCTCAAGGACATCAACCTGGACATCAAAAAAGGCAAGACCATCGCTGTAGTCGGCGCATCCGGAGCCGGCAAGTCCACCCTGGTTGACCTC
Organism: Bacteroidales bacterium; assembly: GCA_004556005.1. GTDB lineage: Bacteria > Bacteroidota > Bacteroidia > Bacteroidales > UBA932 > Cryptobacteroides. The sequence goes on from SFJA01000002.1 coordinate 16,078, forward strand.
ATTCCGCGTTTTTATGATCCGGACAGCGGCAGCGTAAGCATAGACGGCACGGATATCAGGGACATCAGCCTGCACGACCTGCGCGAACTCATCGGCAATGTCAACCAGGACCCTATCCTCTTTAACGACACCATTTTCAACAACATAGCATTTGGAGTCGAATCTGCGACGCGAGAGCAGGTCGAGGCAGCGGCCCGCATAGCCAACGCCCATCAGTTCATAATGGAAAAGGAAGAAGGCTACGATACCAATGTAGGTGACCGCGGCATCAAGCTTTCCGGCGGACAGAGGCAGCGCATCAGCATAGCCCGCGCAATACTCAAGAACCCGCCTATCCTGATACTTGACGAGGCGACGGCTTCGCTTGATACCGAGTCCGAAAGGCTTGTACAGGACGCTCTCGACCACCTGATGAGCACCAGGACCACGATAGCCATTGCCCACCGCCTCTCAACCGTCAAGGGCGCGGACGAAATTATCGTGATGAACGAAGGCAAGATAGTCGAAAGAGGAACCCACGACGAACTTATCGCCAAAGACGGACACTATCGCAAACTGTATGATATGCAGGCACTTTGATGCTATATGACTAAAGGATTGAGAATATCGTTCAGACTGCTCCTGCTCATCTACCTCGCGGGAGTCTGCCTGCTTTGCCTTATTCACAGCGAGAGTCTCCCCCAGATCAGCTTCACTCTCTGGGGCATACCCCAGGACAAGATTGTGCACTTCCTGATGTTCCTCCCCTTCCCATTTCTGGCAGAATTCTCCTTTGGAACGGGCAATTCTTCTCGCAGGGTGCTGCTAAGGGTTGCTCTGCTGTTCCTGGTCGGGGCGGTGCTTGCAGGACTGACGGAATACCTGCAGAAAATCAGCGGCTACCGTTCGATGGAACTGCTTGATTTTGTGGCAGATTGCCTCGGACTTGCACTGTCCTGCATTATCGTGCTTGCAATAAAACTCAGTTGCCGGCGATGAGAAATATCACCCAAGCTCTGATTGCAGTTATCGCCTCTCTGATGCTGCTCCCTGCCCTCTCAAGGCAGGCACTCGCCCAGATGCCGGGCAAGAAAGAATTCTCCATTATATCCGACTCGCTGACGGCGAAGGTTCAGCGGCGCATGGGCGGGGACTGGAAGGTCAGCATAAAGAATTTCCGCAGGAACGGGGACAAACTGGACCTGATATTTACCGATGACATAATGGCTTGGCCGTGGAGAGAGGGGGACCTTGAATGGTTCAGGGAGGAGACGGACAGGCAAATCGAGGCAGCAGGCTACGCTTTCGGGGCCGGGAACCTGACCTGCAAGGGCATAGCCTTGGACGAACTGATAACCCCGGGTCCCGGGAACAACGGACGGCCCAAGGGAGGCTACCGCTATGCGATGGAGGACCCGCGCAAGGCAGGCAGCTGGCCTTTCGTTCGTCAGGAAGGCGCCAAGCGCTACGATAAAGGCCTGACTGACAGATATATAGCACTTTGGCAGAGTCACGGTTCGGTGTATAGTCCGACAGACAGCTGCTGGACCTGGCAGAGGGCAAGGCTGCACCGTACCGTCGAGGATATGTACACCCAGAGTTATGTACTGCCGTTTCTGATTCCTATGTTGGAAAATTCCGGGGCCTACGTGATGACCCCGCGCGAGAGGGACACCCAGAAGCTGGAGGTCGTGTGCGACAATGACCCTGCCTGGGAAGGCGAACGCGGACCGCTGGAAAGGCGGGCGGGCAAGTACAGCGAGACAGGACAATGGAGCGACGGCGGGACGGGCTTTGCTGACGCAAGAAGGTATTATTCCAGCACCGCAAATCCGTTCAGGATGGGAAGTGCCAGAAGGTGCCAGAGCACCGCTTCACGCAACGCGGGGGCTACTGCAAGATGGACTCCGGACTTTGCCGAAAGGGGCAGTTACGCGGTCTATGTCAGCTACCGCAGCTTCCCGAACAGCGTCACGGACGCACATTACACCGTACACCACCTCGGAGGAAAAAGCCAGTTCCGCGTAAACCAGCGCCGGGGCGGCGGGACCTGGATATATCTCGGGACCTTCGAGTTTGGCAGCGGAGAGTCTTTCTATGTGGAACTGGACAACCGTTCGTCCAAGGCAGGAGGAACGGTCAGCGCGGACGCGGTACGCTTCGGGGGCGGTATGGGGAAAGTTATGCGGGAAGGCACGGTTTCAGGCTTGCCTGCCTACTGCGAAGGAGCCCTCTACTCTATGATATGGGCAGGAGTCGATTCTACCCTGTACTGCGAATGGGAACGCGACTACACCAGGGATTTTGCCTCGCGCGGACGCTGGTGCAAGATGCTCAGGGACGAGCTCGATATTCCCCTCGATCTTTCGCTGGCATTCCACACGGACGCGGGCACCACTCCGAACGACAGCCTGGTCGGCACTCTGGCGATTTACACCCTCAAGAGCGAAGGCAGCCGCAAGATGCGGGGAGGCGACAGGATGTGCTCCAGGATGCTTGCCGATATGGTTCAGAGCCAGATAGTTCAGGACCTCAGGGCCAGCTACGACCCGCAATGGACGAGGCGAATGCTGTGGGACAAGAGCTACAGCGAATGCCGCACCAACGATATGCCTGCAATGATTCTGGAACTGCTCTCGCACCAGAATTTCAGCGATATGAAATACGGACTCGATCCCGCATTCCGCTTCAGCGTGTGCAGGTCGGTCTATAAAGGTGTGGTCAAATTCCTCAGCGAACTCTACGGCTGCCGCTACGCGATACAGCCCCTGCCGGTGGAACAATTCGCCGCAAGGCTGGAGGACGGCAGGGCAATGCTCAGCTGGAGCCCACGCGAGGACCCGTCGGAGCCGACTGCGACAAGCGAAGGCTATTTTGTCTATGTCCGCAGGGACGACGGAGCTTTTGACGCCGGAAGGGAGGTCAAGGACTGCAAGTTCGAAATGGATCTCGAGCCGGGGCATATCTACAGCTTCAAGGTCGAGGCATTCAACAGCGGCGGCAAGAGTTTCCCGAGCCAGATCCTCTCCGTGGGCATTGCCCCTCAGTCCAAGGGCGAGGCCCTGATAGTCAACAACTTCGACAGGGTCAGCGCTCCCGCTTGGATGGAAGGTCCGGGCATTGCCGGATTCTACTCCAGACTCGACGGCGGTGTGCCTTACGTCAACGATATCAGCTACATTGGCGAGAATTACGAATTCCGCCGTTCCCTTCGCTGGGAGAGCGACCTGAATCCGGGCTGCGGCGCGAGCTGGGATGACTGCGCAGGCCGTATCATCGCAGGAAACTCTTTCGACTACCCTGCCGTCCACGGGCGTTCGCTGATGAGGCTGGGATATTCGTTCCAATCTATGTCCAGCGACGCATTCTGCGCGGACACAGCTCAGATATGCGGCAGCGGCAGGATTCTGGACCTTATCTGCGGCAAGCAGGCGTTGACGGTGCAGGGCAACGGCAGGGTGGCTGCAAGGTTCAAGCTGTTCACGCCTGAACTTAGGGAAGCGATTCGAGCCTGGACCGCATCGGGAGGCAATATGATCATTTCCGGATCGAATATTGGTACTGACCCGTGGGTGAACTGCTGCAATGAAGATGATGCAGAGCAGCAGAAGCAGTTCGTCAGCGAAGTGCTGGGTTACAAGCACTCAAGCTCATTCGGCAGCTATGTCGGCGAAGTGCGACCGGCGGGAAGAAACGTCAAGATTTCCTACCCGTTCTACAACAGTCCGGGGGAACAATGCTATTGTGTAGAGTGTCCCGATGCCATAGAGCCCGCCTCACGCAAGGGAAAGGTCTGGCTAAGGTATGCCGGAACAGGGGCTCCGGCCGCTGTGTTCCACGATGCGGGAGGCTACAGGGTGTGTGCGGTGGGGATCCCGCTGGAAATACTTAAAAATGAGGCCGACAGGGACTCAATATTTGAGTATTCGTTGGGACTTTTTGCAAAATGATGTAAATTTGTAGAATCAATCTAAAAAGAATAAAATGGCGACAAGCGCGATACTTTCTGCTTTATTGAGCCTTCTGGCCGGAATAGGCATATTTCTGATTGCCTGTCAGATGATGAGTTCCAATCTGGAATCGGCAAGTTCCGAAAAACTCAAGCAACTCTTTTCCAAAGCATCAAAAAGCAAACTGCTTGGGGTCGGAATAGGTACTCTCGGAACCGCAGCCATTCAGAGTTCCGGTGCCACGACGGTGATGACCATAGGTTTTGTCAATGCGGGCATCATCTCGCTGACCCAGGCGGCAACCATAATCTACGGTGCAAACATAGGTACCACGGTGACGGCGCAGATAGTCGCTCTCGGTATGTTCGGAAGCGGCGGAGTTTCAACTTCAGTCATTTTCTCGGCCTTCGCCGGAATAGGCGCACTGCTGATGCTCTTCTGCAAGAAAAGCAGCTGGAAGACGGCTGGAGGCATATTGACCGGTTTCGGAATGCTCTTTGTCGGACTTTCGCTGATGAGCGGTTCAATGTCAGAATTTGCGGCTCTGGACGGAGTCAAGACCTTCCTTGCATCAATAGGCAACCCTATACTTCTCGTGCTTCTGGGAGCAATTTTCACCGCAATCATACAGAGTTCTTCCGTGATGACGTCCATAGCGCTCGCGATGGTGGTCACCGGACTCATCAAGCTCGATCAGGGTATATTCCTTACGATGGGTTCCAACATCGGCTCCTGCGTGGTTGCAATCCTGGCCAGTATCACCAGCAGCAAGAACGCCAAGCGCACAGCGCTTATCCACTTGATATTCAACTGCTCAGGTGTAGTTTTCTTTATGATTGCAGGATGGTTGCTCGGTCTCTTCAGCGCACACCGCATCACTTACGGAAATCTTTTCGAAACTATGTTCCCGGGAGCGCCGCAGACACAGCTTGCAATGTTCCACACCTTCTTCAACGTCATCACGGTAATACTCATACTTCCTCTTACCAACGCCCTGGTCAAGCTCGTCACGACCCTCATTCCCGATTCCCAGGAAAGTTCCGAAGAGGACGTACCTCACCTGCACTATGTCAATGTCAATATGCTCAAGACCCCGCCTCTTGCAGTTGAATTGACCAAGAAGGAGATTCTCAGGATGGCCTCGCTTGCGATAGACAATTTCAACAGGGCGCTTCGCATCATCACCACCATGGAATTTAGCGAGAAGGAACAGTTCCAGAAGACGGAAAAGGAGCTCAACTTCCTCAACAGCGCGCTGGTCAACTACGTGGTTATGCTCTCCGAATGCAAGGGAATAAGCGAACACGACCATATCTATCTCGCAACGACCTACAGGACAATCAGGGACCTGGAGCGTATCGGAGACTATGCCGAAAACATTCTCGAGTACTCCGAAGCTATGGCAAAGGACGGACAGGGATTCTCGGAAGATGCTCTGGAAGAGATCGGACGTATGCAGGCTCTTGTAAGTGAACTGTACAATCTGGCGATAGAAGCCTACACCGAAGAGAATCTCAATGCTCTCGATCAGGCCAATGCGGTTGAGGAGCGTATAGACGACTGTACCAAGGAAATGGAGGACAACCATATCAAGCGTCTGAGCAAGGGTGTATGCTCACCGGAAGTCGGAGCCCAGTATCTGTCCCTCTCTTCAAATGCCGAGCGTATCGCCGACCACCTTATCAACGTGGCCAAGTCAATACGCAGTCTGAAGGCCCAGGCAGCAGCCTAGCCTATCCGAAACCTTTGCAGCCGCACGGAGTACCGGACCGCTATTGGAAACGCAGCCCCAGCGTTGCTGCAAAGCTGTTTCCAAGCACCTCGCCCCTGTCCAGATAAGCAGCAGGGAGAAGTGTCAGACGTGTTCTTCCTAGAGGAATCTCCAATTGCAGACCTGCGCTGAACTGATGCAGGCCGGTTTCCATAACAGTCCCCCAAGGCTTGTCCTTCTGGCTTTCGCCATTGTAAGGCTTGCCATAAGTTCCGTAGTTGGTGGAATAAGTAAGCATCAGCTTGTATGGAACCACCCTTGCCAGACGGCCGCTGATTCCAAGGTGATGCGCCTTTATCCTGTTGTTCTCAACACCCCTGGTCATACCCTTGCGGCTCCAGCTGCCATCTCGCGTTCCCGCCGGATAGAACAGCGGATTGCCTATTGTGCGACCGTGCAGGGTCCAGCCGGAGGCGTATTCGCCATTATTGAAATAATTGTCCAGACCGCCCAGAATGATATATCCATAATGGAAAATCGAAGGGTCCTGGGCCGCCTTCTCCTCTTCTGTAGCCTCACGCTGATGCATAGTACCGGACTGATACATGGTATAATGCCATTCATAAGCGACATCGCTTATCCAGGCATCCTTGCGATCGAGGGAAAAGGCTATGGTGTTGACCCCGTCCGGGAAATTCTGGAATCTCATTCCTGAACGGTCATCGTAGGGAATGTCGTGCTGCAGGCTGAGTATCCAGCCGTCCGCCCTGTAGTCAAGGCGGAATCGCTCCGCACCGAGTTGATTGCCAAGCACGTTGTATTGGTCGTTCAGCGTGGCATCCGCGCGTCCCGAGTCGCCCACGCACATTCTGAGGTAATTCATTATTCCATTCGGCATCTTGCCGAACTGGTCGCTGTAGCCCGCCCAGACCGCATTGTGGTCCACTCCTGCAGTAAAGCTCACAGGTCCGATGTTCAATCTCAGGAAAGCCTGCATATTATGAATCCAGGCGCCTCGGACAACTCTCTCGTCAGTTGTTGCATAATCTCCCCAGGAGCCCAGCAGCTGCAGATGTCCGCGAGTAAAAGGAATATCCAAAGGCCTGAGAGTCAGGTTGATACCCGGCATTGTCCTGGCATTGGCACTCCAGACCACATTGCCTGAAGTGCTCGAAACCGAACCAAGAGCAGCAGTATTTGCCATAAAGTAACGCTCCTTGTGCTTGAATCCCAGATCGAGGTCCAGCTTCCACCATCTCAGGCTTGCATACAACTCGTCTGGCAGCAGTTCGAAACTGTCCAAGGCATCGCTGCGGACGGCAAGGGAAGTCCCGAAACGCCATTGCAGGGTGCGCGAAGGGTCAAATTCTGTCCCGGCGGAAATGACGGCAAGCGCGCCGGGAGTGTCGGGCATAATCCCGTACTGCCCCGCAGTAGCCCAGAACGGCATCTGCGGAGAAGAGGAAAGACCGCCCAGTAACATCAGGCTGTAAAAAAATTCATTCATTGTCAAGCATTCTGTCCAGCCAGTCGAGAAGCGCTGTCCTGTCCTCCTCGCAGGCGCGGTCAAGGCTGTTGACACATATACTCAATGCAGAGCTATGTTTCTCGAACTCAGCGAGTTTGTGTTTTGTGTAGTTCCTCCCTCCGCGTGGCTTATAATAGAGTTCGCTCCCCCGGCGCGGCACCACTACGCAGCGCCCGCTCTCCCTCGCTAGCAGCAAACCCAGTTCGGCAGGATTGAACTGCCCCCTAGAGCGGAAACGGCAGGAACAGTTGGAGAGCATAAGCTCGGGGTGCTGCTCCTCATAGAAGCTGCAGAGCAGCGAGCGCAGTTGCGGATGCGGCTGGTGACCAATATAAAGAAAGCGGTCACGTATGCCAAGGGCAGTTGCAGCGGCGGCAAGGGTGTCGTTGTATCCGTAGCGGGTGCGCAGGTGCGAAAGCAGCCGCACTGCCGCTATGCTGCGGTAGTCCGCCCGACAAACCAGTCTGCCATCGGGAAGGAAGAATTCGTCCATACGACAGGGTCTGCGGAGGATAAAGTCGTCGTTGAAGTAGATGAAGCGTTCGGAGAGGTCGGGAATGCGCCAGATGAGGGTTTCGATGGAGCGGCTGCTGAATATTGGCAGGTACTGCTCCAGCCCGCGGTAAATGACGCGGTGGTCGATGACCGTGGTGCCCTCGATATGGGGGTCCTGAGCGTCGGTGACTATGAAAATTCGGCCGATGAAGGGGGCGAAGCGGCGTATGGAGCGGACGCAACGGTAGATTTCGCCGAGATTGCTGAAGCGGGTCGGGGCGGCGCAGTCTTCGCGTCTTGTCTGCTCATCGCCGACATAACGGGCAAGGGAGCCGGCATAGACGGGGTCGGAACCGTCAACCCAGAGAATTACGGCATCTACAAAGTTTTCCATCAGAATGTCCAGCAAATGTTCGCGCAAAGGGCGCCTGAAACGGGATCGACTGAAGGAACCATAGTCAAGTTACTGTCTCCCAATCCAAAAAGTTGTTTGATCGGTTTTACGCACAGAGAGCCCAGAGCCGCCGAACCTATGCCTATTCCGGCTCCGGCCACGCAGTCCCACCACCAGTGACGATTGTGTATCACACGCCCTATTCCTACTCCTATCGCCATAGAGTAGCCCAGTGCGCCCCAGGCATTGCCGTAATGTCGGCGAAGCAGTTCCGCGCCCGCAAATGCGAGGGTCGTGTGACCGGAAGGGAAGGAATTGAATGCGGAACCGTCCGGGCGTTCCTCCTTCACGACATTCTTGAGTAGGGCGTTGACGCTCAAGCTCACTACTATTGCCGTGGAGCCCAGTGCGAGCGCCCTGTCCAGAACGGGAGCTGAAGTCTGTGCTCCCAGCGCACCAAGCCCAAGGTCCAGCACCATAGGCACATATTGCAGCGTAGTCTCGTAGTATCGCCACTCCGAGCCCTTCTGCGCGGAGGCGGAAAGGAACAGAGGGATGAGCAGCAGGACCAGTACAATCCGTTTCATATCGCTAGTAGATGAAGAGTTCTTCGACCGGGACATCCTTCAGCCTCGGGCGGGCCGTATCCTTCGGGGAAAGTATCGCGCTGTCTGTATCCAGGCCCCAGTCAATCCCCAGGTCAGGGTCGTTCCACGCTATGCCGGCTTCGGCGGACGGCTCATAATAATTGTCGCATTTATACTGAAATACGGCTGTTTCGGACAGTACGCTGAATCCGTGCGCAAAGCCGCGCGGAATGTAGAGCTGCAGGTGATTCTCACCGCTGAGGTCCACAGCGACGCTTTTTCCGAAACTGGGACTGCCGACACGCAAATCGACTGCAACGTCCCTGACGCATCCCTGCACGACCCGCACCAGCTTCGCCTGGGCAAAGGCTCCCTTCTGGTAATGCAGGCCGCGGACCACTCCACGGCAGGATTTGCTCTCATTGTCCTGGACAAATCCTTCTTTTCCTGTCAGCGAGTCGTAGCGGCGGACGGAAAAGGATTCGAAGAAATAGCCCCGGCTGTCTCCGAACACTTCAGGGCGAATGATTACGACGCCCGGCAATTGGGTTGCGATCACTTCCATATCTCTGCTATGCACTTTGAGAGTGAAGTCCTCCAGTATGGTATCTCAAATCCGAAAGTATCCTTGAACTTTGACTTGTCGAGGACTGAATAGTTGGGACGATGTACGGGAGAAGGATAATCGGAACTGCTGCAAGGCACTATCTTGCAATCACTTGAACGCAGATCAGCGATTGCGCGCGCAAAGTCGAACCAGCTGATTGCGCCCTCGTTCGAGAAATGATAGGTCCCGCATTTGTCGAGCTGTCCGCTGTCAATAATGTACATTATGGCCGCGGCGAGGTCTGTGGCGCAGGTAGGGCTTCCGACCTGGTCCACGACCACGCTGATCTTGTCTGTAGCCACGCACCTCTCCCCTATCGTCTTTACAAAATTCTTCCCGAAACGCGAATAAAGCCAGGCCGTCCTGATTATTATGCTCCTGCATCCCGACCTTCGCACGGCCTCTTCACCAGCAAGCTTGGTACTGCCGTAAACGCTGCAAGGTGAAGGAGTTACGCTTTCCTTATAGGGAACATTGGCGCTTCCGTCAAAAACATAGTCAGTTGAGATGTGGATAAGAGTCATCCTGCGGGCGGCAGCTATGTCGGCAAGCAGGGACGGAGCCTTTGCATTTAGGCTCGCGGCAGCGTCCGGATCGCTTTCCGCAGCGTTTACGTTGGTATATGCTGCGCAGTTGATGATGAGGTCAACCGACTCCGAATCACAAACGGTTTTTACGGCGTCAGGGTCGCAGATGTCAAGAAATACAGTCTCCCTGCCCGGCAAGTCTATGACGTCGGTAAAGATGAATCGGTGTATCGAGTTTACTGCCAGGAGCCGGAGTTCGCTTCCGAGCTGACCGTTGGCCCCGGTTACAAGTATGTTCATAAAAATACTTTCGTTAATCTCACAAAAATAACTAAATTTGCGATTAATGTCAACTAGACCGCCCATATACCTTTACACTGACGGAGCCGCAAGCGGCAATCCGGGACCCGGAGGTTGGGGCGCCGTGCTAAAGTGCGGAAACCTCAGGCGCGAAATGAGCGGAGGATTTGCACACACGACCAACAACAGGATGGAACTTATGGCAGTGATCGAGGGACTCAAGGCCATACGCTGGGAACACGCCAGGGTGGAGGTATGGAGCGACTCGAAATACGTGGTCGATGCCCTGCAGAAGGGCTGGCTCGAGGGTTGGATAGCCAAGGGTTGGAAAAAAGTGAAGAATCCCGACCTCTGGCAGGAGTTTCTCCCCCTGTATAGAGCGCACGACGTGACCTTCCACTGGATAAAGGGACACGCAGGGCATCCCGAAAACGAAAGGTGCGACAGACTTGCCGTTGCAGCGTATTCGCTTGGTGCAGAGGCACTTCCACAGGACAACGGCTATATTGGCGAAGATCAAACATTATTGTAGATTATGAGCAAGATATTGGTAGGAATCACACAGGGTGATTCGAATGGAATAGGATACGAGGTCATTATCAAGGCACTCTCGGATCCGAGGATACTGGAGCAGTTCACACCCGTCATCTACGGGTCATCCAAGATATTCAGTTTCTATCGCAAGACCATACCGGAGATTGAACAGATGGATACCAATGCCATCAACAATGCCCGCGAGGCACATCCAAAGAGGGTAAACATAGTCAACTGCCTGCCTGACAGCGCATACGCAGAGCCGGGACAGGCTACTCCCGAGTCCGCAAAGGCAGCCATCGCCTGTCTTGACAGGGCGGTCGAGGACCTCAAGGCGGGAGAAATTGACGTGCTGGTTACCGGCCCTATCAACAAAAAGGCTATGTCCGGGCAGGGATTCGGATTCCCGGGACATACGGAGTATATCCAGAATGCCTTCGGAGTCAAGGACGTTACGATGCTTATGGTCAGCAGCCGCATCAAGGTCGGCGTGGTGACCGGTCACATTCCTCTCAAAGACGTAGCCGCAAGCATCACCGAGGAGAAGATACTCAGCAAGTTGCGCCTTATCAACGAGTCCCTCCAGAAGGACTTCTGCATTGACAAGCCACGCATTGCCGTGCTCAGCCTCAACCCGCACAGCGGAGACGGAGGACTGCTCGGTGACGAAGAGGGACGCATCATCATTCCGGCAATCAAAAAGGCGGTTGACGAGGGCATACTCGCCTTCGGTCCTTTCTCTCCGGACGGATTCTTCGGTCTGAGCCATTATGAAAACTTCGACGCGACCCTTGCCATGTACCACGACCAGGGCCTCGCCCCTTTCAAGGCGCTGTCATTCGAAGACGGTGTCAACTTTACGGCAGGTCTGCCTGTTGTAAGGACTTCTCCTGACCACGGAACCGCCTTCGAGATGGCCGGCAGGGACGAAGCCGACCCGCTCTCAATGCGCGCCGCCATCTTCACCGCAATCGACATTTTCCGCAAGAGGGAACAATTCCGCCAGCTGCAGGAAAACAAGATGCCTGAGCGCAGTCTCGGAGAAGAAAGACCGCAGAGAAGCGACAGGCCGCAGATCGCATAACGCAGCCCCGGAGCGCTTGCAGGGCCGATTGGCAACGCTCAATCTATGCCCGTGCCGGCTGCGATTTCCTCCACCGTCCCGCGCACTGCATCGTATGAATAGCCGCGCGAGAGCGCAAAACGAATGAGTTTGAGTTTTCCCTGAGGGTCATCCTTCAGGGATTTCCATTTGTTACGAAGCATCCTGCCAAGGGCATCGGAACTTTTGACCCGGTCCGTTTCCTCGAGAGCCGCCCTGATATCATCTTCGGAGATACCCTTTGCCCGCAGTGCCTGACTGATTTTCAGCGGGCCCCAGGCAGAAAGCGAAGACTTGTCACGCGCAAATGCAGTTGCATACCTCAGGTCGCTGACAAAGCGTTCGCTGACAAGCCTTTCCACAAGTTCTTCCGCGGCAGCTCTGTCGGAGTCAAGTCTCGAGAGAGCCTTGGCCTTTATGTCCGAAACGCAGTATTCCCGTCTGGCACAGAGAGATGCAAGGGCATCATATACTTTCTTGATTCTTTCTTCCATAGTGCTGAAAAGATATCAAAAATCAAATCCAAGGGAAAGATATGCGCCAAAGCTTCTGCTGATGTCCGACCAATGGACATTAGCCTTCAAAGGACCGAAAATGGAGTTGTAGCCAATCTGGATGGCCGTTCCGAAATGCAACTCACCCTGACGGGGATCCACAAGTCCGATGAAGTTATCGGAGTCCCGCATCACCGAGCCTGTTGCGGTAAGGAAAAAGTCCTCTGCCATCTTGATGCGGAAGTCTATGGACGCGACGGCAAGATGGTCGTAAGAGACAAGATAGGTATTGTTGATTCCGAGAAAAGGAATCTGCTGGTCAAGGTACCTGCCTCTGATAGCACCTCCTATGGTGTTGCGGTGCGAAATGGAATAATTGTCCATGGAGTTATGGTCAACTACCGAACGCAGGTCAAGGTCCGGAATGATTGCAAATCCCGTCCCGAAAGGAATCACGAAACGAAGATTCAGCCCTGAGGTAAAAATGGGAACGAAGCCTTTTGAACCGGGCTTCCATACATCATACGAGGCATCCACCTTCAAGTCCAGGCCGTGGGTCGGAAAATAAGCGTCGTCCATGGTATAGACGTTTACATTGAAGAACGGACCTACATAGTCTCCCCTGAGCATTGACGAAGAGAGCTGGTCCAGCTGGTTTCCGAAGTGGGAATCTACAGGAAGCACGAATCCGCGGTTACGCAGGCCTAATTTCACGTCGGCACGGGCCCAGTCTCTAGACGATATGAAAACACTCTCAGTATGAGAGAGATATGATACATACTCGTTAACCTTGTTGTCATAGATGCCTGACAGTCTGCCTCTGTAATGTCCAAGAGAGAGTTCAGCGTTTACCATAGGCAGATTCATCGAACCGTATGAATACCTGGCAACAAGCGACTGGCTCTGTCCCAGTCTGCCTTCGATATTCAGGGTTGAACCCATCATCTTGTTGACGTTGAGTCCTACGTTGAAAAGCAGCGACGCCCAGTCCTCAGTGTCGGCTCTCAGTCCCATACCCAGACGATGGACAGGCGCAGGAGTGCAATGAAACACCAGCCTGTAAGGCTCGCCGGAACCGGTAAGGGAATAGGTCACGGCATCAAAAAGACCGGTGGCCTGCAGTTTTGACATAGCATCATCGATACGCTCCCGGTCAATGGTTTCGCTCACATCGAGATCGACCATTTCCATCATCATCCTGGACTCGTTATCATCTACCCCCTCAAACACTATGGCTTCAAGTCTTACGGGTGTTTTGGAAACATCCACAGCCTTTGTATTTGAAAGAGCACCCGTGGAAGGCCCCGTGATTGCCTTGAGTTCGGCAAATGCATCCGCCTCCCTGCGGGCAGCCTCGTAGCCGCGCCTAAGCATTGTTTCGACAGCGTCATCGCTGAAGCTCATCATATTGTACTCTGAAATGGACGGTTTGACAAAGACATCCGGTGTCACCACATTCTTGTTAAAAGCATCCTTGCCCAGCATGGTGATGAACTGCATCAGCACGTCACCGATATTGTTGACCTGAGTGTAATCGGGATCGATGTCGGAGAGGTCCACGCCAATGATATAATCGGCACCCATAGCCTTGGCGAGGTCGGTAGGGAAATTGTTGCGGGTTCCGCCATCTACAAGAATCATCCCTTCCGTCCTTACCGGATTGAAAAGTCCCGGTATGCTCATAGTCGAACGCATCGCTGTCTTCAACGAACCCGAGCCCCAGTTCTTTGCCTTGCAGGAAACGACATCCGCGGCAACGCAGGCAAAAGGAATGGGAAGGTCGGCGAAGGAAATGCTGTCCTGATAGCCCACGGTAAGGCTGGAAATAAGATTGTTTACATTGAACCCGTATGCAATACCCGATGGAAGGGAGCTCGCAAAACTGTTGTTGACGACCTTTTCGCGGGCTTCTTCATCAGATGCACCTATGTGCAGCAATCCGTCGGATGATGTGTACTGCCCGCTGTCAGTATCACCGGACTTATGACTCCTTTTTTCGTAATGAAATGGAATTGAAATCAGATAACGGTCATTGTACCGCTTGCGCTCATAGCAGTAATATCTGTTATCGACAACGTCACTGAGAATCATATTCCAGTCCTGATTCTGGAAGAGATACTGTATCTCGTCAGCGTTGTAGCCCAAACTGTACAAGGCGCCCACCAGACCGCCTATACTTGTTCCCAGTACAAGGTCAACCGGTATCTTCTGCTCTTCGATATACCGCAGGACTCCCACCTCGGCTGCACCCTTGGCACCGCCTCCGCTGAGCACAAGAGCAACGGTAGGACGGCCGGCAAAGCGGTGAACGCTGTCCATCTTTGCCCTTACCTTTCTGATAAACAAAGAGTCACCCGCCGGATCGACGCTGTCCACAGACAAGCCGTTAGGATATTCCTGGGCAAATGCCGGGAAAGAAGCAAAAAGTATCAGGAGCGCTGCGAATGCTGCCCTGCAAGCATTCCGCAGGCGGCAAGTATGTCCTCGCCGCGCGAAGTACGTATCGTGCATATCAAACCATTGTTATTAAGTCTGTCTCTGAACTGTTGCATTGCAAAATCCGTGGCACAATCGTAAGGAAAATCAGGAATCTTGTGGAATCTGATAAGATTTACCCTGCATTCCAGTCCGCGAAGCAGATGGCAGAGGGCATCGGCGTGGCGTTTGTCGTCATTGAATCCGGCAAACATTGTATATTCGAAACTGACCCTGCGCTGGCCCGAAAAGTCATACCTGCGCAGCAGAGCTATCACATCTTTCAGCGGCCAGGCCTTTTGGACCGGCATTATCGACAAGCGTTCCTCCGGGAAAGGATTGTGCAGCGACACTGCAATATGGCAACGCTGCCCGTCAAGCAGGGTCCTAAGATTGGGCAGCAAGCCTATAGTGCTGACAGTCACACGCTTGGGACTCCAGCCAAATCCCCACGGAGCGGTAAGGACCTCTATGGCGCGCGACACTGCCCCGTAATTGTCCAGAGGTTCGCCCATACCCATAAACACCGTTCCCGTCAATTCCCCGGCCTCCGGGATGCTGATGAACTGGTTGAGAATGTCGGCGGCGCTCAGATTTCCATGCCAGCCCTGACGTCCGGTCATGCAGAAACGGCAGCCCATACGGCAGCCGGCCTGCGAACTGACGCAGAGGGTACGCCGGTCCTGGTCCGGGATTACGACTGCCTCCACGGCAGAATTCTCCCATACCCCCGCGTGCTCGCAGCAGACCGGGAACAGGTACTTGGACGTACCGTCGGAAGACAGGGCGCTGCCTACCGGGGCGGCGGTGCCCAGGTCGAAGCGGGCGGCGAGGGCAGCTCGGGCGTCCTTGCCTATATTGGTCATCTCGTCGAAGGAATGCACCTTCTTTCCGTACATCCAGCCAGCAAGCTGGTTACCCACGAAAGGCTTGAGACCGCACTCTGCTGCGGCCTGCCTCAATTCTTCCAAAGTTTTACCAAGCAACTTCTCTTTCATATGGCAAAATTAAGGAAAAAATCCATATATTTGCGTTGCCCGACGAGGGCACCTGAACAAACTTGTAAAACTATCATTAAAACCAAAGAATTATGGCTAAAGAACCAGTAGAAGGACTCAACAACGACATCAATGCAGCCAAGCTCAAGGCGCTGCAGGCAACCATCGACAAAATTGAAAAGGATTTTGGAAAGGGAACCATAATGAAGCTCGGAGACCAGCCCCAGTGGGACGTGCAGGTCATTCCGAGCGGATCCGTGGCACTCGACCACGCATTGGGCATAGGGGGTTATCCGAGAGGAAGAATCATCGAGATTTACGGGCCCGAGTCCAGCGGTAAGACCACGCTTGCCATTCACGCTATAGCTGAGGCTCAGAAGCAGGGCGGCATTGCTGCAATGATCGATGCCGAGCACGCATTTGACCGCACTTACGCTCAGGCTCTGGGCGTCAACCTGGACACGCTGCTCATTTCCCAGCCGGACAACGGCGAGCAGGCTCTCGAGATTGCCGACAACCTCATCAGGAGCGGAGCCATCGACATTGTCGTAATCGACTCAGTTGCAGCACTTACGCCAAAAGCGGAAATTGAAGGCGAGATGGGAGACAACAAGGTCGGACTCCAGGCAAGACTTATGAGCCAGGCTCTCCGCAAGCTTACGGCCAACATCTCAAAGACAAACACCTGCTGCATTTTCATAAACCAGCTGCGTGAGAAGATCGGAGTCATGTTCGGCAACCCTGAGACCACCACCGGAGGAAATGCACTCAAGTTCTATGCTTCCGTACGTATCGATGTACGACGCACCTCCCAACTCAAGGACGGTGACGAAGCTACGGGAAACCGCACCAAGGTCAAGGTTGTCAAAAACAAGATGGCTCCACCTTTCAAAAAGGCCGAGTTTGACATCGTTTATGGAGAGGGCATCTCACACGTTGCGGAAATTGCCGACCTCGCAATAGAGTTTGACATCATACACAAGAGCGGTTCCTGGTTCTCGTACAACGGCGAGAAACTTGCGCAGGGACTGGCTTCAGTAAAGCAGCTCCTCAAGGACAATGTGGAGCTTTGCGAAGAGATCGAGGCAAAGGTCAGGGAACAGCTCCAGGCCATCAAGGACTAGTCAAACTTCCTCCAATCCTGACAAATGGACGGACTTGCAAATGTATTTGCGAGAAACTGCCTGATAAGAAGAATCGAAAAGCCTGTGGCGGCTGCGTTCCTTACGCGCTACCACAGGCTCGGTTCTACAGGCGGGAGGTATTTTTATGGCCTGTTCGTACGCAGAAGCACCGGTGCGGGTGAACTCAGGCTTGAAGAGGGCACCCTGGTTGCCGTTGCGTCCTTTTCATCCGCTCGCAGGTGGCAGAAGCCCCAGGGAGAGGTAAGATCCTATGAATGGATACGTTACGCATCGCTCGACGGGGTGCGCGTGGTAGGAGGGATGGGCAAGATGCTCGAACACTTCATCAAAGAGGTCAAGCCCGATGACGTGATGAGCTATGCGGACACGCGATGGCCGGACAGCGGAAATGCCTACCGGAAGCTGGGATTCGTATCAGAAGGAAAGCTTGAAAGGAAGGGCTGGGTCTGCGAAAAGTTCAGGTTTACTCTGCATTAGCCGCATCCTCCGCCATTGCCGCATTGTAGCATCGGCGACACAGTGGTTCATAGACATCCTTCTCTCCCAGCACAACAAGATCGCGGTTGCGGGAAAGACGGTGCGAATGGTTAGCCAGATTGCCGCAACGAACGCAGATTGCGTGGACTTTGCGCACTTCCTCGGCGACAGCCATCAGTCGGGGCATAGGGCCGAAAGGCTTGCCCAGAAAGTCCGTATCCAGGCCTGCCACGATGACTCTCACGCCCCTGTCGGCAAGTTCCTGTGCAACTTCAACGAGATTGTCACCGAAGAATTGGGCCTCGTCAACGCCAACCACACGAACGTCGTCATCAATGTCCAGCATGGCGGCGGCATCCTTTATCGGCTTCGAGGTAATCTTATGGAAATCGTGTGACACCACTTCCACGTCAGAGTAGCGATTGTCGATTTCGGGCTTGAATATGGCTATCTTGAGATTGGCAAACTGTGCTCTGCGCAGTCTGCGGATGAGTTCCTCGGTCTTGCCCGAGAACATAGAGCCGCAAACGACCTCGATGCAGCCTCCCCTATTGTTGTTTTCAGAAAACATAAGTACATTTGTATTCAGGAACACAAATATACAACAAAAGTCCCGCTATTGAAAGATGTCAGCCGGAATACTCTACATAGTGCCGACGCCCGTAGGCAATCTTGAGGATATGACCATCAGGGCCATAAAGGTGCTGCGTGAGGCAGACATCATTCTTGCGGAGGACACAAGAACCAGTTCGGTTTTGCTCAAGCACTTCGGAATAAGCGGCAAACTGTTGCCCCATCACAAGTTCAACGAGCACCGTACCGTACAGATAATCAAGGATAAGATAGCCTCGGGGGCCAACGTTGCGCTGATAAGCGATGCCGGCACACCTGGCATCAGCGATCCGGGATTCCTGCTTGCCCGCGCCTGCGCCGAGGAGGGAATAAGTGTCAGCACGCTCCCCGGAGCGACCGCCTGCATCCCTGCCATCGTATCTTCAGGACTGCCTTGCGACAGATTCTGTTTCGAAGGCTTCCTTCCCATCAAGAAAGGCAGGACGACACTGTTGGAAAACTTAACCAAAGAAACAAGAACTATGATATTTTACGAATCACCGCTGCGCCTGTGCAAGACTCTGGCGCAATTTGCGGAGTATTTCGGGGCTGACAGGCAATGTTCAGTCGCCCGCGAAATTTCCAAGATCCACGAAGAGCACTGCCGCGGCACAATAGCCGAAGTGCTCGAACATTTCAGCACCAACGAGCCCCGTGGCGAAATTGTAATCATTGTTGCAGGAACGCCTGCCAAGGAGAAGAAGGAACATCGCAACAAATACCGGGACGACGATGCACAGGGACCAGAATTACAGTAGCGGCAAAACGGTATTCTCGGTCGGGGCAATTGCTCTTGTTTTTCTTGTAATAGGTTACGAAACGGCGCTCTTTGTTCACAGGGCCGCCTCGCTGCGCATACAGGAACGGCGGGACAACCCCGACACGGTATATGTCATTTCGGAACAATTCGCCTCCAGACTGCTGGCCGAGGAGGGTTACCTGCCGGCGGGAAGGTCGGGTGCTGCCGCAGCGGATTGTTCGGAGAGCGGTGAAGGGACAAGTTCTGATACCCATTCGGCAATAGAGGTGGCTCCGGGGCAGGCAGTGGCAGCGAGGACGGTGGAGGAAGCCGCAGGTAGCGCCGGGGCTGCGGGTGCTGCGGAGGGTGATGGGGCTGCAAGGAGGGCCGGGGCTATTATTGTGCGGAGGGATGCGGGACATTCCCGGGATGTGGCGAGGGAAAGGTCGCGGGGAAGGAAGATAGAGTCTTTCCGATTCAATCCCAACACTGCCAGCGCGGAAGAACTTATAAGGCTGGGTATGAGCGAGAAACAGGCTGCCGCCATTGTCAGCTACAGGGCCAAGGGCGGCAGGTTTGCGCGCAAAAGCGATTTTGCAAAGTCGTTCGTAGTATCGGATTCGCTTTACGAAAGGCTGGAGCCGTACATCGACATTCCTCTTGTGGACATCAACCGAGCAGACTCGGCGGCATTTGACGCGCTGCCGGGAATAGGAGGCTATTTTGCGGCGAAGATGGTAAGATACAGGGAAGAGTTGGGAGGGTATTCGTGTACGGAACAGTTGATGGAAATATGGAAGTTTGACAGAGAAAGATATGACGGACTCAAGGACCTGATTTGCTGCAGTCCTCCCGCGCATCCCTTGCAGTTATGGAGCGCGGACGAGGAAACTTTGAGCAGGCACCCGCATATAAGAAACAGGAATACGGCAAGAGCCATAATCCTGTTCCGTAAGCATACTCCTCCGCAAGACCGGAGCGTTCATGCTTTGTATGAGGCCGGCATCATAGACAGCCTTGCTGCAGTTAAACTGGCAAGATGCGTCACTGAAAGCCGTTGAGAAGCGCTTTTACCAGACCTCGATTTTTCCAATATTGTAGCCGAAGCAGCCGTCGGTTATCATAGGCACACTGCGCCCGTCGGCATCACGGAGGACTTCCATCTCATCCATGAAGGTATGGCTGTGAGCGCCTATCACAAGGTCCAGACAATGGGTCTGAGGCACATTGAGACGGTCTGCGGCAATTCCGGCGTGGGAAATGAGTATCACCATATCGCATTCCTTGCGCAGAAGGGGTGCATACTTGTTGACGCTCTCCACATATCCGCTCTGAGGCATGCGCGCAGAGATGTTCTTGGACACGAGCGAGCCCAGGTCTGGTGTAATTCCGATTATTCCTATCCGCAGCCCGCCCCTGTTTATGATCGTGTAGGGCTTGACGTACTTGCCGAGTTCAAACTGTGAAAGGTCAAGATTTGAACAGACCACCTCGGTCTTCATTTTCTTCACCCTTTCGGTAAGTTCTTCTATGCCATTGTCAAACTCGTGGTTACCGAGCGCGGTGCAATCATAGCCGAGAGCATTGATCATATCTGTCTCTACCTCGCCCCTCAGAAGGGTGAAATACGACGTACCCTGACCAAAATCGCCTCCGTGAACAAGAAGGACCCTGTCTTTGCCGTATCTAGTCCGAATGGAGTCTATGTATGATGCTCGCTCGATGACTCCTCCTCTTCCGGCGTTACGGCCGCTGCGTTCAGGTTCGAAGTGGCTGTGGGTATCATTGAGATGAAGTATGACAAGTTTGGGAAGCGGTGCGCATGAAACTGCCAGCAAAACAAGCAGTGGGATGAAGATTCTGTTTCTCATAACTCTATTACTCTCGTAAAGTCCTTACATTCAATCACTTTACCCTGTTCTTCAAGGCTTGCGACATACTTCTTCATCCAGTCTAGCATACGGTACTTGCTAATGACGAGCTTGCGGCTGTTTCTTGCAAGATAGATGTGGTCGCCACCGTCGAGGAGATAGTCAACCGTTGCAATCCTGTACCAGTCGGCATCATCGAGAGGCCTGCCGCCAATGGTAGCTTCTACAAAGGAACCATCCTTTACCCGCATCTCAATACCGCTGATTGCCTGAAAGTTTCCTGCAGCAAAAAACTGGAGAAGTTTCCTCATCTCAGTACCCGGAACTTCCACATAAGTCAGGTAGTTGAGGAAAGGAAACATAGAGCTGATGTCGTCAACGGTGACATCACCGGCAGGCATATCCACACGTATTCCTCCCTTGTTCATAACGGCGGCATCCACCTCGCAGCCAAGTTCGCTTTCCACCCCGAGCTTGAGGGCATCGGCAGTCCAGGCATACAGGGCGCAGTTAATGCCTCCACGCGGCATTTCCTCTGCACTATGGCCTATCACTTCCCGAAGAGGAGCCATAGTATCCTGATAGGATATGAGCGCGGCAGCGGCCAGGGCGGTGGATGTGCCGGGCGCATAGATTCTTCCTGAAGGAGAAGTATAACTACCATCAGCAGACACCATTCCCAGAGCTTTCTCAACGCCGCTGCCCACCACTGCGGTCACTCCGGTACGGCTGCCTGTCATCATCGCCTTTTCCCAGCGGTAAGAAAACCTGTCTGTCTTTATCGATTCTTTCGGGACTGCACAGGATGAGGCCAGCAGGCACAGTCCGGCCAGCAGAATCGTCAGTCTTGCTTGAACCATTTCCACAAATCCTTGAAGGTAGATTTTTTGCCAAATACGAGTATTCCGACCCTGTATATCTTTGCCGAAATCCAGGCGCAGAGCACCACCGTGGCAATGAGAAGTACAATGGAAACTATTATCTCCCAGGCAGGTACGCCGAACGGAAGCCTTGCGAGCATCACTATAGGAGAAGTGAAAGGAATCATAGAGCCCCAAAATACCAGAGGGCTTTCAGGTGCCTTGAAAGCATAGATTGCAATGAAGAATCCTATCAGAATAGGTATGGTTACCGGTATCTGAAGTTGCTGGGTGTCGCCTTCGTTTTCGACGGCGGAACCTATTGCGGCGAAGAGAGAAGCATACAGCATATATCCAAAGACGAAGAACACAAGGAAGCATACAAGTATCGTAGCAATAGGCATATTCTTCAGAGTCGTGAGTATTACGCTCATCTCGCCCGGTTCACTCATTGCAGACGCAATTGCCTCAGCCTGAGCAGCATCCACACCGGCAGACATCTGTACCATAGTGGCAGGGTCGGCATCAGCCAGCAGGGAAGGACCGGCAATCGAGCCGACAATTCCTATGATTGCCGCAGTCAGAACAACCCAAAGCAGGAACTGCGTAATTGCCACCAGAGCAATACCGATGATTTTACCGAACATAAGTTCAGTTGCCTTGACCGAGCTGACAAGCACCTCGACGACACGGCTGCTCTTTTCTTCGATTACGGAAGACATAACCATTCCGCCGAAAATGACTATGAACATATAGATGATCATTCCAAGCACCATTGAGACAATCATAAAGACTCCGGACTCGTTGATGGTTTCCTTTCCTTCTTCATCCAGCGTATATGAACGTAGCTTGACATCAGCCTTGACTTCCTCCATAATCACTTTGAGGTCCTCGATGTCATAGGTCGAAATCCTATATGCTTCAACTGCATCGTTGATGCGCGAGTTGACAATCTCACCCAATTCTATTCCCAGCGGTTTGAGTGAGAAAATGTCAGCGGACACGGTACGGGCGACCGTGTCAAGAGGCGAAATGGCAAGTATTGCATCATAGTCACTTTCCCCGAGTTCAGCCTTGAGTTCTTCAACGGAGCGTCCGGTGCAGTCTTTATAACTGACAAGCTCGCTATCCTGCAGATATGGCATCACTACAGAAGACTCGTCAACGACGGCGAGTGTCTTTGACTCTTCATTCAAACCATTGATTATCAATGCAGGAAGCATACAAAGAGCCGCAAAGAGAACAGGTACGAGAAAAGTAACGATAAGGAAACTCTTCTTTTTTACGCGGTTAAGATATTCGCGGCCTATGATTATGTTTATTCTGTGCAGATTCATTTCTTTTCCTCCCCTTCAGTTACAAGTTTGATGAAAATATCGCTCATTCTCGGCATAAGCTCCCTGTAGGAATTGATCTGAACTCCCTTTTCAAGGAATGCCGCCAGAGTGGAAGTGCCGTCAGTCTCTTGAGGAAGCACCTCTGTATGACGACCTTCCGCGTCCGTATAAACAAGCTCCACGTTATTGTTGCCATATTCACGGCGTATGTCATCAACCCCGCCGCTAATCACAAGTTTGCCGTGGTTTACAAGTGCTATTTCGTCACATAGTTCCTCGACGCTGCCCATATCGTGGGTAGAAAGGATGATGGTCGCACCTTCCTCCTTGAGCCTCAGAATCTCTTTGCGGATAAGGTCGGCATTGACGGGATCGAAGCCCGAGAAAGGCTCGTCAAGAATCATCAGGGAAGGCTTGTGAACCACAGTGGTAATGAACTGTATCTTCTGGGCCATACCCTTCGACAGCTCTTCGACCTTTTTGTCCCACCAGCTCTGGATGCCGAAGCGTATGAACCACTCCTTGAGCGAATTCTGCGCCTCCCTTGCGCTCATACCCTTGAGCTGGGCGAGATACATGGCCTGCTCACCGACCTTCATTTTGCGGTACAGACCGCGTTCCTCAGGCATATAGCCAATCTTTTCGACATCCTCCTGAGTGATTGGACGGCCGTTGAAAAGAACGCTTCCTGAATTTGGAATGGTGATGCGGTTGATGATTCTGATCAGTGTGGTCTTGCCGGCTCCGTTCGGACCGAGCAGACCGAAAATCTTTCCCTCAGGCAGGTCCAGACTCAAATTGTCCAGAGCAACCTTAGGGCCGAAGTTTTTGCATACTTGTTTACATTCAATGATTGCCATAATATAGAATTTGTCAGATATTCAAAATTTTAGCGACGAGTTCCGTAAGAAGCTCGCCCGGCGTGGCCTGCCCGCCATCTCCTCCCTTGCCGAGATAATCATAGTGGCAGAGGAGCGAAATCACGGCTGCGGCCTTTGCAGGAGGGTAGTACCTGAGCGCAGTGTCGTATTCGCGATAAAGGAAAGGAGGGACCCCGGCAAGCGCCCGCGCCTTATCCTCTGCGGAAGGTCGCTGGACCGAAGACAGCAGGGCTCCGTATTTGAGGATGCGGTTGAACTGCAGGAACAATGCGCTGACCGCCTGAGGCATTGCGAATTTGGCCGAGTCACCCAGATAGGCGGCAATGCGCAGGGCGGACTGTGCATCGTGAAGGGAAAGAGCCTTGTTGAGTTCAAAGACGCTGAAGCGCTTGGACACCCCGACATTCTTTTCCACGTCGGCGACCGATACAGAGCTGGTGCCCTGAGGCAGGTTGCGGCAGATTTTGTCCGTCTCGGCCACTATGGTTCCGAGGTCCGTTCCTGTCGATTCTGCCATAAGCGCGGCGGCATTTCCATCGATATTCAGACCCCTCGATGCAAAAAAAGAGGAAACCCAGCCGGCCACCTCGTAGTCCCGGAGGCAGGGGCTATCCAGCACTACGGCATTTTTGCTCAAGGTCTTATACAAGGACTTGCGCCTGTCCAGGCCAGCCTTGCGGAACAACAGCACCAACACGGTGGTATCCAGAGGGTTGGAGCAATACACATCCAGTTTTTCTATCCCCGTCATCAGCTGGGCATCACGCACCACTATCAAACGGCGGTCGGACATCATTGGAAATTCTCTCGCGGCGGTAATGACCTGTTCGGGGGTAACGTCGAGTCCGTAGCAAATCTGCTCGTTAAAGTCCTTGCCAAATTCGTCAACGCAGTTGTCGATGATGGCCTGACACACCAGATCCGGATAATAAGGCTCATCGCCCATCAGCAGATACAACGGACTGAAAATGCCTTTTCGGGCATCTTCAATGATTGTTCTGCTCTGTGCTGCGACGTCAGTTCTGGTCTTGGCCATAGAAATTTAGGCGCATCGGTACTTCCGACCTCATACGCATCCTACAAATATAAAAATTATTTGTATCATTTTGAAGCCCGGGAGAGCATTTCTTCATAGCGGGGCAGTTCCGGACAGGACTGGAAAGATTCTCCGTTGCGGCAAAAAACCTTGGTGGCAAAGCCGTTGGTCAATATAACGAAGTCTATGTCAAGCACTGCGTTATACCTGAGAGCCTGCTCCGCAACCCTTGCACTGAGAACGACATCGGGACGTTTGCATTCCACCAGTGCGAGAGGCCTTGCCGACCTGTCATAAACGAGTATGTCAGCACGGTACTGCTTACCTCCATAGCGGAATCCTACCTCGCTCATCATCAAGTGCATAGGAACGCCGGCCGCTTTAGCAAGCAGTTCGCTGATGCACCACTGGCGCACCTGTTCCTCAGGAGTAAGGGGAACTTCCTTTTTGCGCAGGGGGTCAAATACTTTCTGCAAGCAAGCACCCGCCTGCTGCGTTCCGGCAGGCTTTTCGAGCGTACTGTCAGACAAGTTGTTCATTGTCCTGTTGATAAAAAAAAAGGGGCGGCAACTGCCACCCCAGATAATCCTACATATCGTATTTCTTTTCTTTGGATCTGGTCAGTTTTTCCTTCATCGCATCCACGCATTCGGTGATTGCATTTTCGAATGTGTCTGCAACACGATCGATAATCAATTCTTCTCCAGGCACGTGAATGTGAATCCTGGCCTTCTTCCCTTCCTTGAGATCCTCAAGCGTGACCTCCGCCTGCTGGGCGACACCATCAAAGAACTTGCCCAGACGAGCAACCTTCTTTTCCACGAACTGGGTGAGCTTCTCACCCGCCTCGCACTTGAGAGCTTTAATCCTAATCTCCATTGTTACCTCCGTTTTTAGCCCTTGGGTGGGCGTTGTTATAAACTTTCTGCAACTTCTCTATCGAGTTGTGCGTATAGACCTGAGTCGCGGAGAGCGAACTGTGACCGAGCAACTCCTTGATAGAGTTGAGATCGGCCCCGTTGTCAAGCAGTTCCGTTGCCAGAGTGTGCCTCAGGACATGGGGAGAACGCCTGCCGCTTATGCCCCTGACACCTTCAAGTTCGCGCTTCACTGCCCGGTCAACATAGACCGGATAGAGTCGCGCCCCTTTCAGTGTGCGCAGAAGGGCCTGCTGCGGGTCATATACGTCATCTATCAAAGAGCTTGCTGCATCCAAATATAATGAAATTTCTTCACAAAGAGAAGAAAGAACAGGTATTTCACGCATTTTATTTCCTTTTCCGCACACCCTGATTACCTTGCGGGAAAAGTCAACCGAAGAAACATTCAGCCCTATCAGTTCCGAGCGTCTGAGTCCCGTCTGATACAAAAGACTGATAATCAGGCGTCTTTGTCTGCGGAGGAAGAGCTCGTCAGACAATTTGTCATCCTTTCCGACCAACAGTTCCAGGTTTTCCTCCGATGCAGATGCAGAAGTTTCCTCCATATATGACTCCATACTGTCCTCGCGATAAAATACCGGCAGACGCTTCTGTTCTTTCGGTCTTGTCACGAGCCGCACCGGATTGCTTTGCAGGATTCCGTTCTTTATCAGATACCTGCAAAAGCCGCTGAGTACGCTAAGATGCAGATTGACGGTACGCGCCTGCAGCCTACGCTCGTCCATCAGATGAACTTCATAACTCCTTACCATCTGAACGTCAAGGCATTCCGTCTCGGAAGCATCGGGACAGGATTGTTTCATATAGGCATAAAAGCCATCCAGGCAGTCCTGATATATGGCACAGGTGCGCTGCGAGTAGCGTTTGACTTTGGAAATATGCTCGATATACTGCTGAACCAGCATAACTTATTGCTCCTTAAGCCCCAGTTGCGGAGCAAGTTCTCGCATAAGGGCGTCGGCCTCCTCGAAATTGTTACCTATTCGGCCGTCAAGTATGGCCTCCTTGACCATATCCTTGAGCCGACCTATCTCGGAACACGGAGGTATGCCGTAAACCTGCATTACGTAATCTCCGGAAATAGGATTCTTGAAATTCCTCAACGCGTCCTTTTCCTCCACTTCGACCAGCTTGCGCTTAACCAGTTCGAAATTGGACCTCAGGCGCGCAACCTTCGACTCGTTCTTGGACGTGATATCCGCATTGCACAGAATCATAAGGTCATCGATGTCGCTTCCAGCGTCAAAAAGCAGCCTGCGCACAGCCGAGTCCGTAACTATCTCATCCACAAGCGCTATCGGCCGCAGATGCAGCCACACAAGCTTGCGCACGTATTTCATTTCATCTATCGGAAGTTTCAGCCGTGAAAAGACAGCAGGCACCATCTTGCTACCAAGAACCTCGTGCCCGTGGAAACTCCATCCGGAGCCGGAATCAAAGCGTTTGGTCCCCGGTTTGCCGATGTCGTGAAGAAGCGCAGCCCAGCGCAACCAGAGGGCATCGTGCCGGGGTTCTCCCTCTTTCGCCTCGGGCCTCGGGGCGGAAGCGACATTGTCCAGCACCTCCAGAGTATGTTCAAAATTATCCTTATGTCCCTTGCCATCAACAGTTTCCACTCCCTTGAGCGCTGACAGTTCAGGCAGGATGTGAGAGAGCAGGCCGCAGCTGTCCAGAAGTCTGAAAGCCATAGAAGGTCGGTCGCAACGAAGCATTTTGTTCAATTCTTCAGCGATTCTCTCCGCCGACAGTATGTTCAGCCTGTCAGCCATTCGCCGCATCGATGACACAGACTCGGGGACTATGCTGAACTTGAGTTCGGGCGTTGAAAGCTTGGTCGCAAAACGGACGGCCCTGAGCATGCGCAGCGGGTCGTCGGAATAGGTCGTGTCCGGATCGAGAGGCGTACGTATTATGCCCGCCGCAAGGTCCCTGATGCCCCCGAAAGGATCCACCAGTTCCCCGAAACTGTCCTTCTGCAACGAGAAAGCCATCGCATTGATAGTGAAGTCCCTGCGCAGCTGGTCATCCCTGAGTGTGCCGTTTTCCACTATAGGCTTGCGCGACTCGCGGCGGTAGGACTCCTTGCGTGCGCCGACAAATTCTATTTCGCAGCCGCCGTAATGCAGCATTGCAGTACCGAAATTCTTGAAATAAGACACGGTCTTGCCCGTCCTCTCCCCCACTGCGCGGGCAAATTCCAGTCCGCTGCCTTCGACTACGATATCTATGTCATCACAGTGTCTGCCAAGGAAACAATCCCTAACGTAACCTCCTATGACAAAAGCTCTTACTGACTTTTCAGCAGCAACATCACTGACAATGCGGAATATCTCCCTGTCCAAAAACTGTGTAACACACGTCATATTAATCACCTCCTTGCGCAACTCTACAACTTCTCCTGAAGTTCCATCCATCGCATTTCCAACTCGTTAATCTCATCCATAACTGCCTGAATCCGAGAGGAACACTCCTGCAGCTTGTCGTAAGCAAGCAGTCCTGAACTCATAGTCTTTTCCAGTTCAGCCTTGCTTTCCTCCAACTGCGGCAACCGGGCCTCTATCGCCTCGAGTTCCCGCGACTCCTTCCAGCTCAGCTTGCGCTCCTTACGGTCAGGTTCCCGGGACTGGTTCCGGGAAGAGGAATCCTGAGCCCCGGACTTCTGTGCCGCGCTCTGTGCCACAGCCTTTGCCGCGGCTTTCTGCGAAGCCTCGTAATCCTTTATATATGAGCGGTATTCACTGAATTTACCCACAAAATCCTTGACCTTTCCCTCTCCGCAGAACACCAGCAGGTGATCCACCACCCTGTCGAGGAAATGGCGGTCGTGGCTGACGACGATAAGGGAACCCTTGTAGTCATTGAGGAATTCTTCCAAGATGTTGAGGGTTACGATATCGAGGTCATTGGTGGGCTCGTCAAGTATGAGCAGATTGGGTTCCTTCATCAGGATGGTCAGCAGGTAGAGCCGCCGCTTTTCGCCGCCGGAGAGCTTGTCGATGCGGGTCGAGAGCATATCGTGAGGGAAGAGGAAGCGGCCGAGCAGGCGCGTGTCCGGACAGATGTCGAGCACCGTGTCGCCCGGGTCGAAGCTGATTCCTTCCTGATGGTAGTAGCCGATGCGAAGGGACTCTCCCCTGTCAATGATGCCCGACTGAGGCTCCAGGGCCCCGGTGAGAAGGTCCAGGAAAGTGCTCTTGCCGACCCCGTTGCGGCCTACGATACCAATCTTGTCGCAGCGCTGGAAGTTGTATGTAAACGAGTCCAGCATACACTGCCCCTCCCAGTAGTAAGAAACTGATTTGCAGTTGATTATCTTATTTCCCAGACGGGAGGCGCTTCCCACTCCATCGAGGCTTATCTGCTTGGTGACATAGGCCTGGGACGCCCTCTCGGAAAGCTCGTGGAATGCATTGATTCTGTACTTCGCCTTGCCAGTCCTGGCGCAGGGGGTCGCGTGAATCCACTCGAGTTCACGGCGGAGCAGGTTGCGGACCTTGTCGGTCTCGGCGTTGTAGTTGGCTATGCGCTCCGAGCGTTTTTCGAGATAATTCTGATAGTTACCCCTATACAAATATACGCTGCCGCGGTCCAGCTCCATCACCGTATTGCACACTCTGTCAAGGAAATACCTATCGTGGGTCACCATCAGCAGGGTGCAGCGGCTGCGACCCAGGATCTGCTCCAGAGCCTCGATCGCCTCGATGTCCAGGTGATTGGTCGGCTCGTCCATAATGAAGAATTCGGCTTCGAGGGCGAGCATCTCGCAGAGGGCGACCCGCTTGACCTCGCCGCCGGAGAGAGAGTCCATCCTGCGCGAGAGGCTGCCGAGTCTGAAGGTTCCGGACAATTCTGCCAGCTTGACTTCGAAGCGGGCGAGACGGTCTTCGTGCATCTTCTGCAGATGCGGAGCGGCGTGGGCGTGAATCTGTTCGCTGATGCTGAGCGTCGGGTCGTAGGAGTAGTCCTGCTCGAGAAAGGCTATGCTGATGTCCTTGAGGAAGATTATCCTGCCTCCGGAGTCGGACTTGTCCTCCCCGGCAAGTATCCTCAGCAGAGAAGTCTTGCCCGTGCCGTTAGGTGCAATCAAGGCAATCTTGTCGCCTTCGTTTATATTGAAGGCGATATTCTCAAAAAGAACTTTCGGGCCGTATGATTTGCTTATGTTCTCTATCTGAAGATATGACGGCATAGGACGTTATTTTTCTACGCTGAAGGAGTATGCGCAGCGGGAAGTATAGGTCTCGCCGGGACGCAGCACCGGTGACGGCCACTGGGTTTTGTTCGGGCTGTCAGGGTACTTCTGGCTCTCGAAGCATATGGCCGTGCGGCGGGCGTAAACTATGCCCTTCTTGCCTGTCACGCTGCTGTCGAGGAAGTTGCCGGAGTAGATCTGAATGCCCGGCTCATCCGTGTGGACATCCATCCTGATGCCTGTCGAAGGGCACACGATGCTGAGAGCCACTGCTTCGAAGGAACGGTCGGTATCAAGTACCCAGTTATGGTCGTATCCGTCTGCGTTGACAATCTGGATGTCGTCCCGGTTGTCGATATCCTTGCCTATGGCCTTTGGTGTACGGAAATCAAAATCAGGCCATTCGTCAAGCGATGCAATCTCACCGGTTGTCATAAAGGTACTGTCAACCGGAGTGAACGAGCTGGAATTGATCTGAAGTATCTGTTCGCAGACAGTATGCTTGTCAGGCTCGCCTGAAAGATTGAAATACGAATGGTTGGTCATATTGATGATGGTCGGCTTGTCGCAGCTGGCCTTGTAACTGATGTCAAGAGTATTGTCCGCCTGTAGGGTGAAAGTCACCTCCGCATGCACGGCTCCGGGGAAAGAACTGTCGCCGTCAGGGCTGTCGAGTCCGAGGACAAGCGTGGTATCGCTGTGGGAGATGACGTCATACACCTTGTACTGCCAGCCCTGCGGGCCACCGTGAAGGCAATGGCCGAAGTTGTTTTGAGGCAGCTGGTACTCCACTCCGTCAAGAGTGAAGCGCCCCTGGTTGATACGGTTGGCATAGCGGCCTATGCTGGCGCCGAAGTCAGTCTTGTTGTTCTCAGGGAAATAATCCGACACCTTGTCAAAGCCAAGAACCACGTCCCTGAACGCTCCATCCCTGTCGGGAACCATAACCGATACGACCCTGCCACCGAAATTGGTGATGCAGACCTCCATGCCGGACGAGTTTACAAGGGTGTGGAGGCAGGTTTGCGAGCCATCATAAACTGACTCGAAATCAGCAGGATTCAGACCTGACCTGGTCAGAGCGGCAGGATTGGAACAGGATGCCAGAACTACGGCAGCCAAAGCAACAAAAGAAAACAGACTGGACTTTTTCATAAAGCAATAATGTTAGCAGATTGCAAATTTATAAAAAAATCCGCCGTTTTGGGAGTCGCTGACATAAAAAGAGCGAGCTTGTCAGTATTCGAGTATAGCGTTGCTGAGACCCGAGGTATCACTAGAGATTGTGACAGAAGCGGTGAACACACAAATATAAATAAAAACGAGACTGACCGTGAAGTCAACCTCGTTTTTTGTGGGAGCTGAGGGAGTCGAA
This sequence comes from Bacteroidales bacterium, assembly GCA_004556005.1. Classification (GTDB taxonomy): domain Bacteria; phylum Bacteroidota; class Bacteroidia; order Bacteroidales; family UBA932; genus Cryptobacteroides. Next base: position 47,225 of record SFJA01000002.1, read on the forward strand.
CCCCCGACCCTCTGCTTGTAAGGCAGACGCTCTAGACCAACTGAGCTAAGCTCCCGAGCGATTTTGCGATTGCAAAGGTACTGCATTTTTTTTAATCTGCAAATTTTTTTTGCACTTTTTTTCATTTTTCTATCATTTCAGCCCAAAATACGGTTTTTTCTGCATCTCAACCCTGTTTTTTTGGAAGAATTGTCTTTGCATGGGGCATCCTAACGTGAGCCGAAAGCTGTCCCCCGGTGTAGTGCCGGTGTGTGAAGCCTCACATTGTCTAAAGCCAATGTGCTTCCCGAGTCAGCCCTGACGGGCTGATGCCGCTTGAGGCGGCAGGACCACCTGTCCGAGAATACGGTACAAGGCTCAGCAAACGGCGGCTTACGCCGCAATCGCCGCACCGAGACTAATCAGGTCGGACAGGACGCAGGTGCTTCTCTTACGAACTGAAGGAACTTTCGCCTCCAGCTGCAACCGCCGCGTTGCCGTGACGGATTTTAACAATTCCCTGATATAATACCTCGCACCTATGTTGTACGAGGCATTCAGATCACAATGATATAGTTTTCCGTTACTGAACTCGCAAAGACTATAGTTGTTACTGGTGCGTTCGGACTCGCTCCCGTGAAGAATCCTGCCGCTGCCGTCGAACGCCAGTCTGCTCGTGTTCCACGCACATACATGGCTCACCCTGCATCCGAAGCGATGAACCTTACCAGTGACTATGGACTGTACGGATCTGGCTCGCCAAAGATGAAGCCTCTGCTTCTTGGAGCCGCGTTTCTTGCCTTTTAGTTCCAACGCTTCGAACACCACGCAGTCCGCGTTGTATTCCATGGCGATATCCGATATGAACCGAGCTGTGAGTTCCGCGATATGACGATTAACGTTGTCGGCATAGCCCCACAGCCTCGGGGTGCGTCTTGCTCCTCTCTGCTGTGCCTGTTTTATCCTGTTTATGCGATGGTTCAGACAGTCGTATTCTGCGGGGAGCCTAAGAAACTTCCTCCCTACGACCGTGCCATCCGAACACATCACCGAACAGGTGCAGGCGTTGTTTATGCCGAGATCGACTGCCACTATCCGCTGTTCCTGAATTTTTGTATCATTGAGTTTGACTTTTTCTTCGAAACTGAAGTCCAGGCTCCAGACCTTTCCTCTCCTGCAGAGCGTAGGGACACACTCCTTGCGGTTAGAGCAACGCTTGGATATGTAGTCAACATCGCATTTACGAAGAGTGACGTCCACCCAGTCCCAGGTGTTGCGTATCCAGGCCTTTATACTCGCAGTGTATGTACCCGTACGAACAAAGGTATTGTCCCTGTACATCGCAGGGAAGCAGAAACCCGCCTTAGGCTTCCCGGGAACCTTGCCCTTCCTGCCGTTCTCCTCCCAATTACGGTGGTTCAACACCCAGGAACTGTACTTACCGAAAGCCTCGGCTATCGCCGAACGGCGGAGGTAACAGGGGAACTTGTAGAACTTCGCGGAAAAATCATACGGAACTTCAGGGCGTTTTGCAGTAGGGATAGTCAACGGTTCGATCCGGTTCACAGCTTGAGAGCCAGTGCTGCATTCACTTATAGAATCAGGCCGGGACCGCATCACGTCAATGAAAAAATCCACGGCCATACGATACAGTTCCACCGTATTAGAGAAGGCTAAGTTTCTCTCAGTCAATCTGACCTTATATGTGGAACAAATTTTCATCCCTGATTCTCAATATATTCCTTCAGTATTTTCTCTGATACATTCCCGACAGAACATACAAAGTACCCATCCGTCCAAAATGTATGCTCCCTCCAAAACTCTTTCGACAACTCCAACGGATATTCCCGCCATATCCAGAATGTTGTATATCCTTTCAGAATAGCAACAATTTTGCTGATACTCAATTTGGGATTTGTTTCCAACATGTAATGGATATGATCTCTGTCTGTTTCCATATATTTTACGACTATATCGTGCAGGGAACATATCTCCAACGAAAGTCTCTTGATAGAGTCGGATATCTTCTGCGAAGATAGTAATTTCTTACGGTATTTGCAGACAAAAATAAGATGATATTGAAGCAGGTACTTATGCCTATTTCTTGATTGCCAATTACTCATATTAAGCGTTTTGACATTTTTCATGCCTTCCTTAACCCATAGTCTAAAGCCTATGGGATTGCGGAAGGAATTATTTCAATTGATGAAAGTCGGGCGGGATTGTGGCGGCGCGGGAGATGGATGAGATAGTTGTGATATGAAATGATGAGGCGGGGAATTTTGAATTGACAAAGATAATATTTAAATTTGCGGGCATTTTTAAAACCGGTGAACGTCTTCGGAGGTTTTCCAATAGCAACTGGGATTATTCCGACAGCTGTCGGGTAGCTTTACGGAGGCTCGTGTGGTTTTGGTGCAATGGGTCCCGGGCTTGTCCAGGGGATGAGTAACACATTTTAATTTATTTTACAATGCAGCATTTTGAACTTAAAGGCCAGCCACGTCAGGTCGGCAACAAAGCCACTCTCAAGGCTTTCCGCAAGCAGGGTCTTGTTCCTTGCAACCTTTACGGATGCGGTATCGAGAACGTTCTTTTCACAGTTGATGCCAAGGAACTCAAGGCAGTCACCAACACTCCTAAGGCTTTCATCGTTGATCTCGTTCTCGGAGACCAGAAGTACACCGCAGTCCTTCACGAGCTTCAGTTCCACCCGGTTACTGACGAGTGCCTGCACGTGGATTTCCTTGTTGTAAATGAGACCAAGCCTGTATGCATCGAAGTTCCTCTCGTTATCGAGGGACACGCAGTGGGTGTTCAGCAGGGTGGTAAGTTCATCCAGAGACTTCGCTCACTCCGCATCAGCGGCCTTCAGGCTAACCTTCCGGATGACATTACCGTTAACATCTCTTCACTCGGTCTCGACAAGAAGATCAAGGCAAGCGACGTTAAGGTTGACGGCATCAAGATCGTTACCGACAAGGATGCCATCATCTGTCTGGTTAAGGCAACCCGCAAGTCAGCTGGTGCTTAATCTGTTGATTTACAAGGGTGACTCTAAGCAGGTTGTCAGTTTGACTTCCGGATTGGAGTCACCTTTTTTTATTTGGTAACAATCGACTTCTTCAGAATCGTGTCAGATAAAGAATTCCTCATAGTCGGACTTGGCAACATCGGGGCGGAGTACGCTCGCACCAGGCACAACATCGGATTTATGGTTCTCGATGCCTGGGCGGAAGCGAGCGGTGCCGTTTTTGAAACCGGACGATACGGCGACCGGACAACCATCAGCAGCAAGGGACGCCGCTTCCACCTGCTCAAGCCTTCAACCTATATGAACCTGAGCGGCAACGCAGTAAGGTACTGGCTGAAGGAACTCGACATCCCCGTCAGCCAGCTTATGGTCATCTGCGACGACCTCAACCTGCCGTTCGGAACGCTCAGGATGCGCCCGAAAGGCAGCAACGGCGGCCATAACGGCCTGAGGAACATCGAGGAACTGATCGAAACGCAGGACTACGCAAGGCTCAGGGTCGGGGTCGGGCACGAATTCTCCGAAGGGCGTCAGGTGGATTTTGTTCTGGGCAGCTTCTCCGAGGAGCAGCAGAAGGAGATTCCGCAGTTGTGCGAACGGGCTGTCAGCGGCATCCGTGACTGGGCGTTTGTCGGGATCAACAGGGCGATGACGGCAATCAATACAAAGGTCGAGAAGAAGACGGCTGCAGCCGATTCGGAAACGGATAGCGGCAGCGTGGAGTAAACGGCATCGGGCAGAAACGGACACTGCAGCTTGACCAGATGTAAGCGGGTCGGACAAATGCCGGTAGCTGTCATCTGCGAAACAATCAGACAGATACGCAATTATAATTTTTTGAAAAATTCTTGATTTTTTATTTGCATTTTCCTATATTGCGGACGAAAATTCCGAAAGTATTGGTCTGACAGTATTATTAACATATAAACCAAATTCACAATGAAAGAGCTCGTCGAAAAAATCTATGGGGAAATCGAAGCATTCAAGCTGAATGCTGACGCCCAGGTAAACAAAGGTAACAAGGCTGCTGGTGCAAGAGCACGCAAAGCTGCGCTTGAGCTTATGAAAGATCTTAAGGAATTCCGCAAAATCTCAGTTGAGGCTGGAAAGTAAGAAGAAAATGAAAAAAGTTGGTCAAAAGATCAACTTTTTTCATTTTTCGTGCAACGTTTCACCTAAAACTTGCATCTATATATCAGGTTTAGGTTTTAGTACACGTTTTAAAGTCGGTTAGCCGCGAGGTTGGCCGGCTTTTTTAATTGCCTCTGCGCGCCAGTCGGGAGATAAAGCCGGACATCTCGATGAGAGAACGGCAGTACCGCCGGGCGAACGATCAGGCAGCAGGGAGCTCGATGTAAAATTCTGTGCCGAATCCTTCCTCGGAGCGGAAGTAAACTTTACCTCCGAGGTAATTCTCTCCTATGAGCTTCATACTGAATGTGCCGAGACCGCGGCCTTTTTCCTTGGTGGTGTTTCCCTGAATAAAGACTTTGCTGCTGACTTCGAGAGGCATAACTGCATCGTTATGGACGGAGAATATGACCTTGCCGTCCCGGTACCGGGCGTTGAATGAGATTCCGGAACCGCAACTGTCCTCGCAGGCATTCTTTACCATATTGTGTATCACCCTATTAACCAGACTCTTGTCGGTATTGAGATTGACATCGCCAAGAGTGGAGTTGACAGTAAGGCTCACCTGGAACATATCGCCGGCAATTGGAACCAGACTGTTTTTGACAAAATCGCTGACTTCTTCGGCCCGGAAAAGTTTGTTATCAGGTTTGAGCAATCCGTTAATTGCAAATATCAAATCACGCTGCGACTTGATTTCGGCCATCATCTGGGATGAGATGCTTTTAAGTACGGTGCTGATTTCCACAAAGTTGCCGCTGTCCATACAGTCGAGCAGACCGCTCATCGCGCCTGACAGGTTCAAAAGATCGTGACAGAAAATCCTTTCAAGCATAAGTTCGCGGCTATGGGCTGTATGATCACTGATTATGACCAGTGAATATTTCCGGCCACCACTCACAAAAGGTACCGAACAGGCCCTGACGCTACAGTCGCGATTGTGCTGAAGAAGAAGAGAGGCATCACCTTCAAGCCGGGTCATTTCACGCATACTTGACTCCACCAGTTCACGAAGAGGACACTTGCAACAATTGGAATGCGTCCCGCAGCCACCGGGTACGGCGAGCGCATTGGAGCACTTGAGATAATCTCCAACACACATTTTTTGATTCTGGCTAACAGCTTCAAAATTAATGAAATGTATCTGGAGCGTTTGATCAACGACAAAAAACATTGTGCCCATATCGTCAAAGACTCTGTTGTCTTTGATTATTTTGAATAGTTCCAGATAATCCATAACGCAAAATTTCAATAAAAATAAACAACTATTTTGAGAAATGCAATAGTATAGCATATTTCCGTTTCAGCATTTGGAATCTACCCGCGCAAAGTTTAAATTTGCGTATAGAACGTGATACGAAAGACCTTCATATACCTGCTGTTTCTGCTCGCCGGCGCACTGGTGGGCGTGAACACCGGCATCCCAGCCAAGGCCAATGAAAGGAAACTGCATATTCCGGTGATTCCGACTGCATTTGCCGACACCCCATTCGGCAATCCCGAGTCCGGGACCATCTTGCGCGGTCGGCTGGACAGCCTCGAGACATATTTCAATTCGCAACTCGGGGGTCTCGAGCTTAAGTTCATCATTTGCAGCAAAGTGAGCCTCAGACAACCCCTCTCACATTACGGAGCGGACTCTCCCGAGATGCTGGACGCACTGATTTACAAGGCCGTAATCGAATCCGTAACCAGAATAGACGACGAAACACAATTCGACCTTTTCGACAACGCTTCTTCCGGCTGCGTTGACTGCATCGTGTTGTATTTTGCCGGCAGAAGCCAGGAAAGGAGCGGAATACAGGACGGAATATGGCCGCAGTATTCGACCCTGGAGCAGTTCAACTCGTCGCTCGCCCTGGACGGGAGGCGGATAAACGCATTCTGCGCGTTCTCGCAGGACGACCTTTTTGGAACGATGTGCCACGAAATCGGGCATATGCTCGGACTGGTGGACCTGTACGATACCGACGGCGAAGGCAGCGGCGGCCTCACTGACGGCATAGGCGGCTGCAACTCGCTGATGGACAGGGGAAGGCACAATGACGGCGGCAGCACTCCGCCAGCCCTCAGCAGCATAGATCTCGAGCAGCTGGAAAGCGGTCGCGTACAGGAACTGACACCCGGCAGTTACTCTCTGCAGCCTCTCTCCCACGGAGGCAAGTACCTCAAGGTCAGCAAGGAGGGCAGTAAGGGAGAATTCTTCCTTATCGAAAATCGTTTCCGCGATGGCTGGGACGGCGGGCTTGACGGTGACGGATTGCTGGTGTATCACATCGACAGAAGCAACTCTCCTGCGGGCTGGTCGGATTATTACCGCAAGGAGCTTAGCGCGGCGGAACGCTGGCGGCTTAATCAGGTGAATTGCAGACCGGACAGGATGCTTGCAGCAGCGCTGCTTCCGCAGAACTACGGACAGAAGTACTTCAGGGAGAGCATTGGACTGGATGAGGCGAGCAGGCTGAAGTTCTATGACGGGAGTCTGTCTGCGCTGGTCATTGACGGGATAGGTTTTGATAATGAGGGAAATGCGTCGTTTGAAGTGTACGAGGGTATCGTGATGGAAGATTGCAGGTGCTTCCAGGACGCGGTGATGCTATCTTGGAAGGCAAACAAACGCTTCGGAGAGGAATTGTACTATAAATTATATGTTTACGGGCCTCAGGGAACTGTCAAAAGCATTGAAACCAATCAGAGCTGCGCGACCGTGGAGGGGCTGGAAGCGGGCGTGGATTACGAAGTGGAGATTTATGCGGTGCGCAGGGACGGCAGAAGCGTTGCGTGCAGAATGAGATGCAAGACCAAGACCAGGCCGGAGGGGTTGCCTGCGTACATCTACCTTGCAAGCGCGGAGAAGAACGTTGACGGCTCGTTCCGTAGCGGCAGCAGGATTCCTCTGCGAGTGGTCAATCTTGAAAGTCCGGCAAAGGTCGAATGGTATTTTGACGGGCAGGCAATAAGCCCCGAGGCTGACGGCTGGTATGTGCTTTCCGTGAGTGGAGAACTGAAAGCCGTGATACATCTGCCCGACGGAAGCAATGAGGTCATAATCCGCAATCTCAGAGTAAGATGAAAAGGTTGCTTTTTATTATTTTGGCTCTTTCGCTGCTTTTCGTATCCTGTGAGAACGCCAGGCAGAAGGAGGCGTTTGCTGCAAGGGAGGGAGTTTGTCTGGAAGTTGGAGGCACGACTGTCTTTTCAAGAAGCTGGGACAACTGCCAGTATGCATTTAACCGCGACCGAAGGACATTCAGGGCCCAGGATGACGATATGACCGACTATTTCAGCGTGCAGTTCAAGAACCTGCCTCTCTATGTCGGTGAAGAGATCAAGGCCTCTGTCAAATGGACAGAATACAGAGGTATGGGGCAAAAAATCAATGTCACCCTACAAGTCCTGAGGATTGAGGGTGACAAAGTGTGGCTACGCGAGCCCAACGGTCAGATTGCGCTGACTGTCAGAGTCTTAGAATGACATTGCGATTGCAATGAAGTCATCGGCCTTGAGTGCGGCACCTCCGATGAGGCCACCGTCGATATCAGGCTGGGCAAAAAGTTCCTTTGCATTTGAAGGCTTGCAGCTGCCGCCATAAAGGATGGTGGTGTCGTCAGCTACCTCTGCACCGAACTTGTCGGCAACGACCTTGCGGATGAATGCGTGGATTTCCTCTGCCTGCTCGGAAGTAGCGGTCTTGCCGGTTCCGATGGCCCATACCGGCTCGTAAGCGATGACGATGTTCTTCATATCCTCAGCGCTGAAGTTGTAGAGGACATTCTTAACCTGTGCGGCGCAAACGTCGAAATGCTTGCCGGCCTCTCTTTCCTCGAGGTTCTCACCTACGCAGAGGATGACCTTGAGCGAGTTGGCAAGTGCAAGTTTGGTCTTTTCAACGAGTTTCTCGTCGGTCTCACCATAATACTGGCGACGCTCGGAGTGTCCGAGAATGGTATAGGTAGCACCAGTGGAAGCAACCATTGCGGCGCTGATTTCGCCGGTGTATGCTCCCTTCTCCTTGTCTGCGCAGTTCTCTGCAGAAAGAGCGACTACGCTGCCCTTTACTACATCTGCAACAGGAACGAGGTGGGTTGCCGGAGTTGCGATGACGAGCTTGACATCTGATGGAACTTCTACTGACTTGGCAACTACTGCCTTGGCGAGTTCTACGCCTTCAGGCACCGTGGTGTTCATCTTCCAGTTGCCTGCAACAATTTTCTGTCTCATATATAGAATATTTTGGTTTCCAACCTGCAAAATTACGGATTATTTTTGAATTGACGAGAAATTTTCGGGACAATGCGCACGCCTTCTTTAAAATATGTCTGGTAAAGCCCGCCGGCACCTATGACATAGGCAGTGATCCAATTGCCGCTGCACGCCTGCCATATCCCGAAAGAAAGCTCCCCCGCGTCCAGCAGCGCCATCAGCAGGCCCCTCCAGACTGTCTCTCCTGCAAGGCAGTGCCCTACCGGAGGCACAAAAGCCCAGAATGCGGAATGACCTTGCTGCGCGACTGGCGTCACCGAAAGGCTGTCCAGCAAGTTCTGGTACTCATCCCGACCGCCGGCAGGCAGCAGGAATGCGTTTACCCTCATCAGAGTACGGAGCGATTCTTCTCTATCGCCCGCTCTCAGCTGCAGGGAGGCCTTTTCGAGAAGGTAAGATTCGGCATCCTCGGACTCCCCTGCAAAGTAGTATGCACGCTCAAGCATAATCGCTGCAAATCGCAGACTGTCAGCCAAATGCGTCGTTTCATCGTACGCAGACGGCGACTCGGTCCGTGCTCCGGCAACGGTCGCGGAAGCGGCCGGTTCGGTGCTGACGGCAGAGCGGGTTTCGGCTCCGTCAAAGACTCGGGCGGCAGTGCCAGCTTCGGCGCGAGCTCCGATGCTAGCGGAAAAGCTCAAGCAGAGGCAAACGGACAGAGACAACAACTGCAGTTTCATAACCGAGAATTGTTTTTTGATTATATATGCGGGCGCTCAGGTAGCTGCCGTAGATGTTGGCGGAGTAGCTTAGAAGCGTCATTGAGCCGAACAGTATGGTTTTCCAGTCGGAGATGCCGCAATGCACTGCATTTTCGGCAGTTACAGCAGCGAGCGAGGCAACTGCCAGAAGAGCGGACACACCCTCGCCTACCCTGCCGCTCAGCATCTTGCCAAGGCCGGGTACGAGTGCGGAAGCGCCTGCAAGAAGCAGTGGAGAACGAGGACGGAAAGCCTGCATAGCCTCGGAAACAGCCGTGAGTTCGTCTGCCGCATCGCGAATCTGAGGCAGCGGGCTCGATTTGGCGGAAACAATGGCCTCGGGAAAAGAGGAAAAGTCGCCGGCAAGCAGCGAGAGGGCCGCCCTGTCAAGCGAAAGCAGGTCCTCGCGGCAGCCCTTGCAGTCATCAAGAAGCGCTGCGGCTCCTGAATAGTCCCCGACATACAGCCTTGCGGTCAGGTCGTGGAAGCGGGCGGCCTCGAAAAATGCGGACGAGTAGGGCACGCGGGCGAATTGGGCAGAGGCATCATAGAGCCTCCTGCTCTCGAAAAAAGCCTTTCCGCGCAGGTAGCTAAGTGTATCGGAGTCGCTGAAATAAGGCGCATTGAGCAGTGTCAGGGCATCGGAACGGAGATTATTATCAAAAAGATAACGGATAAAGCCGAATTCTTGAGTAACGCTATTGCTGCCGAATGAGGGTTGCACGGACATAGGAGGCAGCGACGGCGCCAAGGCTTCGGGAAAGTTCTTGCGTCCTGCAGAGGCGATGCGACCGGAGGACATCAGGCCGTCAATGGATTGCAGGAGGCCCAGTCCGCGGGAGGGCAGACTGACTGTGGAGCCGCTGATTGCTTGCAGGCTCGCAGGGTCCTTTCTAGAGGCAGAGTCATTGATTCTTTGCTGGGCATCGGGTCCCGGCGACAGGGATGCGGCGTGGGAAAACGCGATGGCCGGAAAAGCCAGGAAGATGCTGAGCAGCAGGGCGATAAGAGCTTTCATTGCCGGCTCAGCGTTTGTTCATCTTGACCGGACGGGCGTCGGGAGGTACGCTAAAATCGAACAGCTCATCGTCCTCGTCCACAGTAAGATTGCTGTAGATTGTACGGGTGACGACGGAGTCCTTGGGGTTGGGATACATTACTTCCGTCGTGCGGTGCGGAAAGACGAAACGCTTGACCGTGCGGTAATCGGAAAGATACACCTTGCCCCGGAGCGTTCCGTCGGCACTTTTATATATCATACACACAGGCAGATAGTCCTTGAATACAAGTTCAACGACAGGGGTATCGCCCGCCTTGTCCGTAACGAACGTTCTGATAAGATAGCCCTCCGGGTCGGTTTCGGTGGACTTGAGGGTGTAGCCGAACTGGCCCAGACCCATATCGAAGACTGCGCGGGAGAGGAAGATGTTGAGCAGGTTGTCCTTGCCCGAAAAAGTCCCGCTGCGGTCGGTGTAATACTGGTTTGAACCGGGAAGATAGAAGGTTCCCCCGGATGCGTCTTCGATGACGTAATACTTGTCAGGATAACTGACAAAACTCACAAGCCGCCCGCCGGACTGGCAGCAGACGTGCTTGCGAGTGCTTGTTACTTTGCCTCCTGAGACTTCCTTCCGTTCCACATCGACGGCTACTCTGCGCTGGGATGCAGCAGGAAAGGCAGTCAGAAGCAATAATATTATTGTAATCGGGAGTGTCTTCAAGAAACTATGCCCACATAAAGAACTTGGTATTGCCGTAGTATGCCCCGAATCCGTTGTCTTCCACAAGATCTATGAGCATGACGATAAAGTCAACGAAAGGGACGATACCGAAAATACCTCCGAACGTGAATGTGTACAACGCCCACATCGCAGGTGAGGTACCCATATAGTGACGGTGAACTCCAAATCCGCCGACGAGGAAACAGAGCACGAGAGCGACAGCATCGGACTTTTCGCTGATGACAGCCGATGATGAGGCTGAAGATGCGGCAGCGAGGTCAAAGGAGTCGATATCAAGTGACGGGGTTTCTTCTGCACAAGCGATAAGGGCATCGATGTCAGAGTCATTGATTGAATAGTTCGAGGCATTTGCCACAACTGCGCAGCCAAGAAGCACTGCGAGAGCTAAGAAAAACTTTTTCATTTTCTATTGTGTTTTGGTTAAACGTGCGACACGTATATTGTACAAAATTAGACAAAAAGTAGTACATTTGCAAAAATAACAAGCATATGGAAAAGAATTTCGTAGAGGAATTGAGATGGAGGGGTATGATTCACGACATCACCCCGGGAACCGAAGAAGAGTTGGGCAAAGGGATGATGTCCGCTTATGTAGGGATCGATCCGACGGGTGATTCGCTGCACATCGGGCACCTTGTCAGCATAATGATACTGAAGCACTTCCAGGCCTGCGGCAACAAACCGTATGCCCTTGTCGGCGGAGCAACCGGAATGATAGGCGACCCGTCGATGAAGAGCAACGAGCGCAACCTGCTTGACGAACAGACTCTTGCGCACAATGTCTCCTGCATAAAGGAACAGCTCGGACGTTTCCTGGACTTCAACTCCGACGCGCCGAACAAGGCAGAGCTGGTGAACAACTACGACTGGATGAAGGACTACACCTTCATCAACTTTACCCGCGACATAGGCAAACTCATCACTGTCAACTATATGATGAGCAAGGACTCTGTAAAGAAGAGACTGTCCAGGGACTCCAGCGAAGGAATGTCTTTCACGGAATTTACTTACCAGCTTCTCCAGGGCTATGACTTCCTGTACCTTTTCAAAAACCATAATGTCAAGCTTCAGCTTGGCGGCGCAGACCAGTGGGGAAATATCACCACAGGTACTGAGCTCATACGCCGCACCCTCGGAGCAGAAGCCTACGCCCTCACCTGCCCTCTGATTACCAAGGCCGACGGGGGCAAATTCGGCAAGACCGAAAAAGGCAACATCTGGCTTGACCCAAAGCGCACCAGCCCTTACCAGTTCTATCAGTTCTGGCTTAATGTAAGCGATGCTGACGCGGAGAAATACATCAAGATCTTCACAATGCTGGACCGCGAGACCATCGAGGCAGCGATAGCCGAGCACAACGAAGATCCTGGCCAGCGCAGACTCCAGAAGCTTCTTGCAAAGGAAGTTACGATAATGGTACACAGCGAGGAAGCATACGAAAACGCCTTGCTTGCAAGCCGCATGCTCTTCGGCAAGTCAACGTCGGAAGAGTTGCGCAAGCTTGACGAGCAGACCTTCCTGGACGTATTTGCCGGCGTGCCTACTTTCAGCATCAAGCGTGAAGAACTTCCGGCTCAGCTTCTTGAACTCCTTGCCGTAAAGACCGGAATCTTCCCTTCCAAGGGCGAAGCGCGCAAGATGGTTCAGGCGGGAGGATTCAGCCTCAACAAGGACAAGATTACCGACATCGCCTACGAAGTATCTGAGGCTGATGTGGTTGACGGCAAGTTCATTCTTGCCCAGAAAGGAAAGAAGGATTACTATCTTATCAATGTCATCTGATGGACAAGCCAGCAAGCACTAGACAATTGAAGGTGGCGAGGGAACTCCAGCGCTACCTTGCCGAAATCATACGCAGCAAGGGTATGGCTGTGTTTGGCGGCGCCATGGTTACTGTGAGCGAAGTCAGGATCAGCCCCGACCTCAGCATCGCCAAGGTCTATACCAGCATTTTCCCGTCCGACAAGGCAGAGAAGGTCATGCAGATTCTCGAAGAGGAAAAGAAGGCCATTCGCGGCGAGCTCGGACGCCAGGTGGCAAGCCAGCTGAGGATAGTTCCTGAACTGGACTTCTACCTCGACTCGACGCTTGACTACGCCGAGCACATTGACGAACTGCTCAAAAAATAAAAAGTGAACCTGCCTCTGTTCATAGCGGCAAGGTACCTGTTCGCCAAAAAATCACACAATGTGATTAACATCATTTCGGCGATCAGCGCTATCGGAATGGCCGTAGGAACTGCGGCTTTGATACTGATACTCAGCGTATATAACGGATTTGACAGCATTATCAGGGATAACCTCTCGGACCTCGACCCGGATATCAGGGCAGTAGCGTCCGAGGGGAAATTCTTTCGTCCCGATGGCCCTCTCTGGGACTCGCTTAGGCAGGACGAAAGGATAGAGAGCATCTCTGAAGTGCTCGAAGACAACGTATTCCTGAACTATGGGGGCCAGCAGGGCATTGCCAGAGCCAAGGGTGTCGGCGACAAGTTCGGCGAGGCCAGCGGAATTGGCAGGCACTGCGTAGAAGGTCAATTCTCCCTTCACCATTCAGAGGTGCCGCTTTGCAGCGTCGGGGCTTCGCTTGCCTACCGAATGGGCATCAGGGCGCATTTTACAAGCCCGCTGGAACTATATTATCCCGATCCGAAGTCCAACATTTCCCTTGTGGACCCGACTTCTTCGCTGCGAAGCGTGAAACTGTGGCCAAAAAGCTTGTTCAGCATAAGTGCGGACATAGACAACGAGCTGATAATCGTGCCGATAGAGTCAATGCGGAGGATTACGGGGCTGTCATATGGCGAACTCAGTTCGCTGGAAATTCGGCTGAAGGACGGCAGCGAAAAGAACGTCAGGTCTTTCATCAAGGATTATCGCGGTCTCGAGCAGGCCGGATTTGTACTTCAGGACCGCTTTGCCCAGCACCCTTCCCTTTTTAAGATGATGAGGTATGAGAAGTTGGCTATCTATCTGATACTCATCTTTGTAGTCATCATAATCGCCTTCAATGTCTTTGGCTCGCTGTCAATGCTTGTCATCGAGAAAAGTGGGGATATGCAGACTTTCCGCTCCATGGGTGCGTCGGAGAATTGTATCAGGAAGATTTTCTTTTACGAGGGTTGGATGATTAGTCTTTCGGGGCTGCTGGTGGGACTGGTGGCCGGAATAGGACTGGCTCTGCTTCAGCAGATTACGGGGCTTGTCAAGATGCCGGGTAATTATCTGGTAAACTCGTATCCGGTTGTACTGCAGGCCTCTGACGTACTGTTTACGGCCCTTGGCGTAGCCGTCGCCGGGCTGGCGATTGCCTTTATCGGCTCCAGAAGCGCTCTGGCGCAGGTTGGACGTGGCAGTGGCCAATAGAAGTGGGGAGGAACGCCAATGGCTAATGTCACCATTGTTTATTATGTCTTGAGATTTATAAAAAAAACAGAAGGTGAACTTTAAGTCTTGCGACTTGGATTCACCCTCTGTTTCAGATTATTGCGGACTCAGAAGCCGCGAGTCGAATGCTATTTCTCGAAATAACGCTTGAGAAGTCCCTGGAAGCCACAGCCATGACGCGCTTCGTCCTTTGCCATCTCGTGTACTGTGTCGTGGATTGCGTCATATCCGAGTTCCTTGGCGCGTTTTGCAATGGCAAGCTTGCCCTCGCAGGCTCCGCACTCAGCCTCGGCACGCTTCTGAAGGTTAGTCTTGGTATCCCAAACAACCTCTCCGAGAAGCTCAGCAAACTTTGCAGCGTGCTCCGCCTCCTCAAATGCATAGCGCTTAAATGCTTCTGCAACCTCAGGATAGCCCTCACGCTCAGCCTGACGGCTCATTGCCAGGTACATTCCGACTTCGGTACATTCGCCGTTAAAATGGTCGTGGAGACCCTGGAGCACTTCTGCATCCTCAACCTTGCCATCGCCCAGGTGATGTTCACAAGCCCAGGAAAGTCCTTCTGATTTAACCTCTGCAAACTTTGATGCAGGAGCATGGCACTGAGGACACTCTGCTGGCGGATTCTCGCCCTCATAGACGTATCCGCATACAAGACATCTGAATTTCTTTTTCATAATGATATTGACGGTTTAAAAGTTATGATTATTATAATTGTTCCAGCAGTTCATCGAGTTCACGGCGTTCCTTCTTGGTAGGTCTGCCGCTGCCTCTGTCGCGCTGCAGGATAATCGTTTCTCGCGGAGCATGCAGTTTGGACTTTTCGCTGTCCGGTGTGAGGTCGAGGACAAATTCGGGTACCAGCTTGGCTCCCATACGGTTATCGGAAAGCTGCAAGACTTTGTAACTGAAGAGGGCCGAGGCCTTGCGCACCTCGATCAAGTCGCCGATTTTCACCGCTTTGGATGGTTTGGCAGTCGTTCCGTTAATCCTGACCTTGTTTCCGGAGCAGGCATCGGTTGCCTCGCTTCTGGTCTTGTAAACCCGAACCGACCAAAGAAACTTATCTATCCTGACACAGTCCATTTCAGTCCAAAAACATAGAATGACGCACTGCGGCGAGGGCTTCGGGACCCTTGAGGGTTTCCACAATCTTAAGCCCGAACGCTATCGCATAGCCGGCACTTCGTCCGGTTATGATGCGGCCGTCAGCAACAACTCCTTCCGGTACAAAAACCGCACCTTTGGAAACGGGTCCGCTCTCAAATCCGTCAAAACAGGTGAATTTCTTTCCCTCCAGACAATCGAGCTGGCCTAGCACCAGACCAGGAGCGGCACAGATGGACGCAAGGCTGCCGCCAGCCTCATAATGCTGCTTCATCGCTTTGATCAGCGGCTTGCAGTCTGCAAGGTTCCTTGAGCCCGGCATACCTCCGGGAAAAATCATAAAGTCTTGTGCTGTAGTCCCTTCCGCATCAAGGTCCATAACTGAGAGGAAACTTCCCGTCCCAATTGTAATGCCGTGAGACGAAGTCACGAATGGATCGTCCGATATGGCTACCAGTTCAGCCTTAATCCCCGCACGCTGCAGGACATCATATGTACCTAAGGCTTCAATATCCTCAAAGCCGTCAGCAAGAAAAATATTAACACCATTCATATCTCTTTGCAATTAATTCATTTCTACTGGGCAGTCAGCCTGATGACCCTAGAGCACCAGTCGGTTCTTTCCTGGTCATCAAGATCAAGATAAGTCCTGACAGGTTCGAGGCCGTGCTCCATCAGGAAGCGCCCGCTGAACACCTTGCCGTCATAAGGCAGTTTCCTGCGTTCCATCTGATTGAGTTCGGTGACGAGGTAATTCCGGTCAGGATCGAGTCCCTGCATCCTGAAACGAGGGAATTTCTGCGAATAGAGGCAGACCATCCTATACCAGTAAAAGACTGCATCACTCTTATCTTCAGATACATACATCAGCGAAGCGCAGCCCTTGTCCTCGTACGGTGAGACCAGTCTGTAGATGTCACCGAACTGTACAACAGGACGTATTTCCTTGTATTGTTCTATTGCGCGGGTGACAAATGCCCTTTCTTCTTCGCTTAGTCTCGAAGGCAGCAGTTCGATTCCAAAGCGTCCGCTCATAGCCACGTCAACCCTGTACTTGAGCGAAGTGAACTTGCGTATTGCGTGGCTAGGGACATCGCTGACGTGGCAGGCCGTTGCAATGGCAGGATAGAAATAGGATGCTCCCCACTGCATATAAACGCGCTGGAAAGCGTCGGTATTGTCGGAAAGCCAGAATTCGTCAAACCAGTTCATTATCCCCCAATTGATTCGCCCGCCGCCGGAAGCGCAGTTCTGGAGGGTAACGTCCGGGTATTTGGCGCGGATGCGCTCGAGCGTGGCCTCGAAGCCCTTCCAGTAGGCAATGTTCTGGTGGGTCTGGTGCTCGAGGCATTGAGAACCGTGTTCGCGCACCGACATATTGGAGTCCCATTTGATATAGTCTATGTCAGGATTCTGCGACATTATGTCATCGACGACGGAAAAGACGAAGTCCTGCACCTCGGGATTTGCCATATCGAGTATGAGCTGGGTTCCTCCCCTGCCGTAAAGCTGGTCGCGATGCTCAGCCTTGAGCACCCAGTCAGGATGCTTTTCGTACAGTTCGCTTCCGACGTTGACCATTTCAGGTTCTATCCAGATTCCGAAGCTGAGCCCCTTGTCGGTTGCGGAGCGCACCAGAGAGGCGATGCCTCCCGGAAGCTTGCGTACATCGGGCTGCCAGTCCCCGAGGGCATAAGAGTCGGTATCACGATGATATTTGTTGCCGAACCAACCGTCGTCCATCACGAACAGTTCACCGCCCATTGCCGCAAAATCGTCCATCATTTCGTTCATAACAGGCTCATTTACAGCGAGGTCCACACCTTCCCAACTATTGAGCAGTATCTTGCGTTCACAATCTCCGTGGGCCATACGGTATTTGCGGCCCCAGCGGTGGAAGTTGCGTGACACTCCGCTCATTCCCTCATCAGACCAGGTATATGCCAGTTCCGGAGTGACCAGGGAGCATCCGCCGTCAAGATAGTACGGGGCATTGTCCGGACAGATTCCTGCTATGAAAGTATGAACAGGCTTGTTCTCGGTATAGAAGGTCAGCTCATAGTCGCCTCCCCAGCAGAGCGCGGCACCAATCACCCTTCCTTCGTTCTCGCGTCCCTTTCCGTCAAGCGAAATCATCACTTCGGCGTGGGCGAGCTGGGAGTTCCGGGTGCCGTCAACGTTCTTTACCGACCTGTAGCCGTAGGTCAGGGGTGCCTCCACAATGCGGCATTCGTTCCCCCAACCGCCGTAGAATGTCGTCACCCAGACATCCTCATAACGCAGCTGGAGCTCACCGGAGGCATATTTTGTAAGAATGATTGTCTGCTTGTCTTTCCTGGTCGGAGTGTAAGCGTTGGTTATCCGGGTCCAGGTGCCTATCATGTCGGCAGCGTCGTATGTCTTGAAAAAATTCTTGACTTCAACTGGGTAATGCCTGTCGCGGCTGGTGACCGTGAGCAGTTTGCCTCCTTCCCAATCAACACATTCAACGGCAGTTACGGCAAGGTCAAGGGTCGCGTTGCCATCCGGCTGAATCATTGCTATTGCGGGTTCCTCATAGGTCTTGAGTCCATATGCGGTATATAGGTCGCGCGCATCATATCCGGCACTTGACAGCGATTCTGTCTCCTCGGCCGTCAGTCGGGCGCCATATTC
Source organism: Bacteroidales bacterium (assembly GCA_004556005.1). GTDB lineage: Bacteria > Bacteroidota > Bacteroidia > Bacteroidales > UBA932 > Cryptobacteroides. Next base: position 65,223 of record SFJA01000002.1, read on the forward strand.
CACCACCTTCAACTCCTTGCCGGGCTCAGCCTGCAGAACCAGCGTTGTCTTGGGAGTATTAAGGGTTATAACACCCAGAAGCAGAAATAAAATGTTCATTGCGTTATTTTTGTGTTTTACGCAAAATTAATAAATTTGCGAATTAAAAACTATTTTGATGACCAGAACCCATAAATATATTTGCGCAGCCCTGTCTTTGTGTTTCACACTTCTCTGCATAGGAACATATAGCATTTTCGGCAATCTTTCCGTTGTCAAGGCATTGATTCCGGTCTGTTTCCAGGTCATATTCTTCCTGCTTTTGGGGGAAAAGAGTCTGGTCAGCTGCTCGCTTTCTCTGCTACCTGCGACCGCACTGGCCAAATATCTTGCTTCAAACGCTGCGGAAGGGGCTCTTCCGGGAGGCGCTTCCGTTTGGATATGGGTTTGCCTGGCGCTTTCAGCAGCAATCTATCTGCTTTGCCGCAAACCCTGGCCCGATGCCCGCAAGACCACGGCGAACTGGGTCGGAGCGTTTTCCATAATGGTGACAGCCGCCATCGTTGCATCTGTCATTCTAACCATCTGAATATCTTATTGATATGGAAGAAGAAAAGAGACTGTATCCTTTCCGCTTCTGCGCCTTGCAGAACGACTACATATGGGGCAGCGAGACCTTCCGTGCCGCTGACCTCGGTTACAGGGACTCGCTGATACGCGACGGCTGGCTCGCCGGAAACAGTTTCAGCGAGATAATGGACACCTATATGGACAGGGTTTCGGGACAATTCTCCTTTGACCTTTTCGGAAGGCAGTTCCCATTGTGTATCAGGACGATTAAGGTTAACGGCAAGATGCCTCTAAGGGTGCATCCCGACGATGAGACCGCCTTGGACCGCTACGATCTCCTCGGCAAGGAAAAGCTGTGGTACGTCGCTGACTCAGAAGAAGATGCCGCCATACTGCTCGGATGGAACAGGGGCACCAATGCCTCTGAAATGATAGACGCATTTGACCGGCCCGACAGATTGCCGGAGATGCTCAATCGCGTCAGGGCGGAAAAGGGGATGTTACTGCATATTCCTTCCGGCACGGTCCACGCTGCCGTCGGAAAGCTCGAACTGCTCGAAATAGCGGAGGCCTCCCCTCTCGACTTCTGCCTGCACAGCTGGGGAGAAGAAAGGTCCGAGGAAGAATTCGACCCCGCACTTAGCGGTCTTGACGCTCTGGATTTTATTGATTATAAGGCATATAGCAGCGAGATGCCGAAACCGGCGACTCAGGGTGAGGTCAGCGTGCTGCTCGAGCTGCCGCAGTTTACCGTCAAGCGCATAGAGCTTAGGGACGGACTGAAGGTATGCAACGGTGAGAACGACGGATTTTCGCTGTTCAGCTGCGTTCAGGGCAGGGCGAGAGTGCTCTGCGACGAATGCAAGCCGCTGCCGCTCGATTGCGGGGAGACGGCTCTGGTGCCAGCGGAGTGTGAAGAATTTGTCCTCGAGCCGGCGGACCGGGATACCATACTGCTGGAAACTTCGATTCCGGCAAGGCATATTCCGGACAGATATATTGACAAGGATTAAGGATGATTCTGAGCGGCGGACAAATATTCAGCTGGATAGCACTTTTCATACAGATAGTTTCATTTGTTGTCTGCGGGACGGTAAGGTATTTCCATATGTGCCCGCCGTACTCAGACAATGAGGCATATCATTATCCTTCAAGGAAATGGGTTAGCTTTTTCTTCCTGCTTCCGCTGCTGGAGATTCCTTATCTTGCGGATCCTTTCGCGCCGGACGCCTGGTTTATGGTCAAGGCGTTCTATCTGATATACATCCCTACCCTCAATTCCACACTGATCAGAAGTTACTTTCTTGATGTCAAGAAGATAGCAAGACAGAGTTTCCTTGTCATAGGCGTTATCGGGATGGCGTGCTTGAGCGTGATTGCAAGCATTGGGGACGATATCTTATCTCAGCACATTAACATTCTCAACATTGGACTGCTGACATTTACCCTCGTTATGCTGATTTACCTTTCAGCTACTCTGAATTGGCTAAGAAAACTGATCAAGGCCTTTGTACACGGGGAGTATTCGGACGATGAATCATTCCCTCTGCTGTTTGCCAAGAGCATTTTTCCTGTCAGCGTTATTTCGACTGTAATGGCGATTGCCGTTTATTTTTGGGACAACCCGGTGGTTTTTGGAGTATTCTGTCTCATCTTCACGGTTATGGGAGTGGCATTTCTCATTGAGATCCTTCCTCCGCAAAGGATTGGAGACAATCCCGTTGTCAGCGACATCAAAGAAAACCTGAGCGACATCAAGCTGTTTGAAAGTGCAGAAGAGGTCCTGAAAAAAGATAATGCCCTGCTGTCGGATGAGTCTCTGGACAGGCTGGAGATGCAGGTCAGGGAGTATATCTGTGAAAAGCAGAAGTTCCTAAATCCTAAACTTAACAAGACTGAACTGGCCCGGGAACTGGGCACGAACAGGACATATCTTACTACTGTTTTTAGCGAAAGGCTGGGTTCATTTTACAGTTTCGTCAACAAGCAGAGGGTGGAATTTGCCAGACAATACATCAAGGAGCATCCCAAAGCGACCCAGCAGGAAATCGCCTTAAACAGCGGTTTCGGCTCGGTCAAAAGCTACACCAGGGCGAAGCAGACGCTATAATTTGCCGTTTTGGCTCATTATTTTGTCGAATAGACAAATGAACAACCGATAGTTTATTGTACATTTGACTGATTTTCGAATCAATTTCAATCTAATATAATCTTATGTACAAAAAAACCTCCAGAACATTGGTGACCTGCTCGTTGATAACGGGTGCGGTCCTTGTTGCTTCGGATCTCACATCCTGTGAGACAGAACAGCCGGACATCAACATTTCTTTTAAGGAAGAAATTGTAATCAACGCTGACCTGAGCGACATCGTGAAGGCCCTCAATGACTCCAACAAGTCGATTGCCGACAAGCTCGACCTCGTTGTTAAAGCCATCAACGACCAGACGAAGTCCCTCTCTGATAAACTCAGCATCATCGACGAAACCATGAAGGCAGGAGTAGCTGATGAAAAGGCCGCTTCAGGGCTCATCAAAGACGCCATCAACTCGCTTCAGGGCTCTCTCGAGAACAAACTCGCAAGCATTGAGGCTGCTATGTCAAACCAGAATGCATCTCTTGAGTCAAAGCTTTCAGCAGTCTCTGCTGCAATCTCTGCAGGAATGGCAGACAATACGGCAGCTATCAAGCTTATCGAAAAGGCTCTCGAAAAATTCGAGGGAACGATGAAGGACAAGATGGTTGCGCTCGAAGATTCAATCGAAGACGGCTTCGTTGACAACGCCCACGCAGTAGAACTTGTCAAGGAGGCTATCGCAAGCCTTGAAAAAGTTCTCAGCGGCAAGCTTGACCAGCTCAAGGAAGCTATCTACAATGCCAACACCCGTCTTTGCGACAAGCTTGACCTGCTTGACGATGCCATAGGCGAAGGAGTTGTCGATATGAAGGAGGCTCTCGGTTTCATCAAGGACGCCATCGCCAATATGGACGGTACTTTGGAGAAGAAACTCGAAGAGCTCAAGAACGCAGTCAATACCCAGACAGTTTCGCTTGCAACCAAGCTCGGTGCAATCGACGAGGCTATCAAGGCAGGATTTGTAAGCAATGCCGATGCCCTCAGCTACGTGAAGGACGCGATCGCGACCATGGACGGCAATGTAAGCGAGAAGCTTGCTCAGATAAAGAAAGCCGTAAGTGTTCAGACCAACACCCTCGATGCCAAGCTCGGAGCCATTGACGAGGCCATCAAGGCAGGTTTTGTAACCAATGCAGATGCAATTGAACTTGTCAAGACCGCAATCGAGGCTATGGACGGCAATATGCAGGATTGCATCGAATCTCTCCGAAAGGCCATCAAGAACGGCAACCTTGCCCTTGAGACCAAGCTCGGTGCAATCGAGAGCGCAATCACCGCCGGATTTACAACGGAGAAGGATGCCCTCGCACTTGTACAGGAGGCCATTACCAACCTTGACGGTAACATCAACAAGGCACTCACTCAGATAAAGAAGGCTATCGTCGACACACGTCTTTCACTCGAAACCAGGCTTGCAGCCATCGAGTCTGCCGTTACTGTAGGATTTACAGATGAGAAGACAGCTCTTGGTCTCATTGAAGAAGCAATTGCTTCTCTCGACGGCAACCTTTCCGAGGTTCTCGCCCAGATAAAGAAAGCCATCAAGGCTCAGACCAGCACTCTCGCAACCAGACTTACAGCTATCGAAACCGCTGTCAAGAAGGGATTCGCTTCAACTGCAGATGCAATCGACCTTGTTAAGGAAGCCATTGAAGCGATGGACGGTACCCTTGAACAGAAACTTAACCAGATCAAGTCTGCAATCAAGGCACAGACCGTTGCTCTTGAAACCAAGCTCGCTCTCATTGACGCCAGCATCAAAGCCGGTTTCATCGCTAACGCCGAGGCAATCGAACTCGTAGAGGATGCAATCAAGGCATTTGACGGCAACATGCAGGACGGTCTTGATAACATCAGGGAAATTATCAAAGAGACCAAGATTTCTCTTGAAACGAAGCTTGCAGCTATTGAAAAGGCCGTTTCCAATGGATTTGCAACCGAGAAGGAGGCACTCAATCTCATCGAGGATGCCATCGAAGCAATGGACGGCAACATGCAGACAAAGCTTGAGGCTCTGCGCGTCGCAATCGACAATGTCAACCTCACTCTCGAGACCAAGCTTACAGCAATCAAAAACGCTGTTGAGGCCGGATTTATCGAAAATGCCAATGCTATCGAACTCGTTAAGGAGGCCGTTATGCATATGAGCGGCACCCTGGCAGAGAAACTTGCAGATATTCAGGCTGCAATCAATAGCCAGACTACCGAAATCTCAGCCAAGCTCGCCCTTATCGACGGTTCTATCGAGGCCGGATTCATCTCTACCAAGCAGGGTCTCGACCTGATCGAGGACGCAATTGCCACTATGGACGGCAATGTACAGAAGGGTCTTGAGCAGCTTGAAGATGCCGTAGAGGCAACCAACCTCACTCTTGAGACCAAACTCTCAGCTATCAGGAAGGCCGTTGCAAAGGGATTTGCAGACAACGAAACCGCACTCAAGCTTATCAACTCTTCAGTTGAGCATCTTGACGGTACCCTTGCAGAGAAACTTGCCAAGATCAAGAAAGCCATCTCCGACCAGACCTTGATGCTTGCAGACAAGCTTGCAATTATAGATGCAAGCATCAATGCCGGTTTTACAAGCAATGCCACCGCACTTGGACTCATCAAGGATGCAGTTGACTCCCTCACCGGTTCTACCGCTGACAAACTCGAGGCTATCAAGGATGCCATCAACACCCAGGGAGCTTCTCTCGAAGCCAAGCTTGCACTGATTCAAGTAGTCATCGAAAACGGATTCGCCAACGAGAAGGACGCTCTTGAACTCATTGAGGATGCTGTCTCTAACCTCCAGGGCAGCCTTGAGACCAAGCTTGATGCTCTTCGCACGGTTATGGTCAACTCTAACATCATACTCAGCAACAAGCTCGCAGCTGTTGAGCAGGCTATTTCTCTCGGATTTGCTGACAATGCAGACGCCATTGAACTTGTACAGAAGGCTGTTGAGTCACTTGATGGAAGCGTGAAAGATAAGCTCGCCCAGATCACTACGGCCATCTATTCTCAGACTGCCCGTCTTGAGACCAAACTCGCTGCTATTGAAGCTGCAATAAAGGAGGGTATCGCATCCGACGAAGCAGCTCTCAAACTCATCTCTGAAGCTATCACCACTCTCAACGGTACAGTTGACGAAAAAATGACAACCATCAAGAAGGCAATCAAGGCCCAGACAGCTTCTCTCGAGACCTATCTTGAGGCAATCGAAGTTGCCGTTGCTGAGGGCTTTGCAAAGGATGCCAAGAAACTCAACCTTATAGAGACTGCTATCTACTCCCTCGAAGGTACCGTTAACCAGAAGCTTACCAAGATCCAGAAATCCATCTCTGACCAGACCCTTTCTCTCGAAACCAAGCTTGATGCCATTGCAGCATCTGTCAATACCGGACTTGCAAACAATGTTACGGCAATGGGATTGGTAGAGACTGCCATCAAGAATATGAATACCTCTATCAGCGACAAACTCGATGTTATAAACGCTGCCATCGGCACCCAGAGCACCACACTCGGAGAAGTAGTTACCAAGCTTGATGCAATCAACACTAGCATCACAACCGGATTGAGCGACGTGAACGGCACTCTCGGACTTATCAAGAGCGCAGTTGACGGAATCGCAACCTCTGTAGGCACGCTGGACAGCAATATGACAAGTGCCGTTGGCGAAATCAAGACCTCACTCGAAACTATTGCAAGCAACCAGACAAGCGAGGCAAGCAAACTCAGCGAGATTTCTACCGGACTCGGCAATGTAGTAAGCGGCATAAGTGAGCTTAAGAATTCCGTTGACGGTCTCACTCCTGCAGACTATAGCACCATCCTTAACGAAATCAAGACCCAGCTTGCAACTATTGCAACCAACACAACTCCAGCTCCTTAACAATTGATTTATGGTTAGAAAAACGATAACCGGAGTTCTGGCCGCGTTGACCCTTATGCTCGGTGCTCCCCTCTTTGCTCAAGAGCAGGAGGAGCCCGAGTACAAGGAGCAGCGTACAAACAAAGTGGGCCTCTATCTCAGAGGCGGGACAGCCTGGGCAACAGGTGGCAGCTTTGCCGAGTGGAGCCAGGCTTGCACTCCCGTCCAGATTCTGGGAGGAGCCGGCTTGAGTTGGAACATCCGACCGTGGGTCAGACTAGGTCTGAACTACGATTACACATATTCCTCACGCAATCGGTACTACAACGAGCTTCAGCCGGAAGGACCGGCAGTTGAGGCAGGTGAAGGCATGGTTGTAAACAACAGTCAGGGAGGAGTATTCTACCGCAGGTATAATGCAGGAATGCACGGAGTTGACCTTAGCGGAGACTTTAACCTGATGGAACTCTTCAAGAACCGCAGCGACAAGGGATGGTTCAACATCTACGTCGGAACTGGATTCGGATGGATGTTGGGGACAGGCAACGTTTGGAGTATGAGCACGGGACACAGCAGTATTTCCGGCCCATCATCCGACGGAACTTTCGGCAACATCTCCACGGAAAGTTGGGTGAAAGGACTTAATCAGGAATGCAAATTCAACAGTCCGTATGTTCCTGCAAGACTGTCTGTTGAATTTAATGTACTCCCTCAGATGGCCATAGGCATCGAAGGAGGATACAAATTCCTTTGCAAGAATATGGATCTTGCTCCACGCAACCTGTTCAGCGCTGGTATTACACTGAGGTTCACACTGACCGGAAAAATCCGTTGCCGTGCCTGCGAGCAGAAGGACGCACGCTTCCAGGAGCTTGTTGCCGATTATGACAAGGTTCAGGAAGAATGCACCAAGGCCAAGAGCGAAAAGGATGCAAGCCTCAAGGATCTGATTGACGAGAATGAGAGTCTCAAGGCAAGAATTGAAGCCCTGGAGCAGGCCAATTCCGGCAGTGCCAAGAGTCACATCGTATATTTCAATCTGGACAGCAGCACACTTAGCGACGTTGAACGTGAAAGACTGATTGCTTACGGTGTTCAGCTCAGTTCCGATGGAATGATAAGCATCGTGGGAGAAGCTTCCAATGAAGGCGGAAGTGAATACAACCAGAAACTCAGCGACGAGCGCGTGTCAAGCGTAATCAACATCCTGAACCAGATTGGTATAGGAAAAGAACGCATCAGCAGCGCCAAGGGCATAGGTTCATCGGCAAACGGCGAAGGACCGGCATTCAGAAGAGTAAGCATTACCGCTGAATAGCATTGCTGCGACACTTTTTGAAGAGGATGACATTAAGGCATAGGCCAGAATGTCATCCTCTTTCTTATTGCGGGATGCTGGTCAAAGAGACACATCGTAAGGAACCGGATTTACTTGGCCAACAGAACACTTTTAGTACACCAAGGCAAAAGATAAACCCCTCAAAATCAAATGATTGAGAGGGGTTTTATGTGCGGGCGGTGGGACTCGAACCCACACGCACGGGGCACAAGATCCTAAGTCTTGCTTGTCTACCAATTTCAACACGCCCGCATCAAAGCGATGCAAATTTAACAATTATTTCTGAAATTCCTTTATTCTCTGCTCTGAAGAGAGGCGGCAAATCAGCAACCTTCCGTCTTTTTCGGCGACTATGTAGTCGTGGAGGCCTTCGATGACAACGTGCTTGAGGTCACTAACGTGTACTACACATCCTGAACATTCGTGTTGTTCTACTGAAGGGCCTACAATTGCGTTTCCATCTGCATCCTTTGCACTGTTCTGTCTCAGGCTGCCCCAGGTACCGAGGTCGGACCAGCCGAAATTGCCCGGTATGGTATAGATATCAGGGGACTTTTCCATCACGGCGTAGTCTATGCTGATCTTTTCACAGGTAGGGAAAAGCGTTTCTATCACACGGGACTCATCATCGGTATAAAAAGCCTCGGCAATTTCATCCATAACTTCTGCCACGGAAGGCGCAAAGCGGCGCAGAGAAGACACAATCGTGGAAAGTTTCCAGACAAAGATTCCTGCATTCCAGAGGTAATTGCCATCCTCAAGATAGGAAACAGCAGTTGCAAGGTCAGGTTTCTCCTTAAATTCTTGCACCTTGATAATTCCCTCTCCTTGGTTGCTCCGGGCGTGGATGTATCCGTAGCCGGTTTCAGGACGGGTCGGAGTTATTCCGACCGTGACTATGGCCGAAGAGCCGGCGGTAAAGTCAAGGGCAGAAGATATGACGCGTCTGTATTGTTCAGGATTGAGAACAAGAGCATCGGAAGGGGTTACAACGATATTGGCATCGGCATCGCCGCCTTCGAGTTCCAGCCTACGGCGTATCTTCCAGCAGGCGTAGGCTATGCAGGGAGCAGTATTGCGCGCTGCAGGTTCTGCGAGTATGTTTTCCGAAGGTATCTGCGGCAGCTGCTGCTTTACGATATCCACATAATGGGCACTGGTTACCACCCACATATTTTCAGGCCTGCAAATAGGCAGGAAGCGGTCGAAAGTCATCTGAATCAGCGTCCTGCCTATGCCAAGGACATCTATAAACTGCTTTGGAAATTCGGGCGTGGACATCGGCCAGAATCGGCTCCCGATGCCACCGGCCATTATAACTATATGATTATCCATAAATTATCTATTACCGTACATTTCATCATAATATTTGAGATAGTCCCCGGAAGTCACATTGTCAAGCCATGCCTCATTTTCAAGATACCATCTCACCGTCAGTTCCATACCCTCCTCAAACTGCAGCTCAGGCTCCCAGCCGAGTTCCGACTGGAGACGGCGGCTGTCGATGGCATAACGCAGGTCGTGCCCCGCACGGTCAGTTACATAACTAATGAGAGATTCGTCCTCACCGGGACGCCTGCCGAGCTGACGATCGACAGTTTCGATGAGCAGGTGGACGACATCGATATTTTTCCACTCGTTAAAACCGCCAATGTTGTAGGTCCTCGCTATCTGGCCCTCGTGGAAAATAAGGTCTATCGCCCTGACATGGTCCTGAACATAAAGCCAGTCGCGCACATTCTCTCCCCTGCCATAGACAGGCAGCATTTTGCGATGCTTTATATTATTGATAAACAACGGGATAAACTTCTCGGGAAACTGATATGGACCGTAATTGTTGGAACAGTTCGTTACAATCACGGGCAGTCCGTAGGTGTCGTGGAAGGCCCTCACGAAATGGTCGGAAGATGCCTTTGAAGCGCTGTAGGGACTGTGCGGGTCATATCCCAGGTCCTCGGTAAAGAACCGGTCTCCATAGGCCAGATGACCTCCGGACGAGGCAGCCGTACTGAAAGGCGGCTCAATTCCCTGTGGATGAGTCATTTGCAAAGCACCATAAACCTCATCCGTACTGATATGGTAAAAGAGTTTGCCCTCAAATCCTTCCGGCAGCTCAGCCCACACCGTACGAGCCGCCTGAAGCAGACTCAGGGTTCCCAGGACGTTTGTCCGCGCAAAGGTAAAAGGATCCTTTATGCTCCTGTCCACGTGAGACTCTGCTGCAAGATGAATGACCGCATCGATTTTTTCCTCCCGCATCAGTGCCAAAACCGCATCGATGTCGCAGATATCTCCCTTGACGAAGCGGTAGTTGGGACAATTCTCTATGTCCTTGAGATTGGCAAGGTTGCCGGCATAGGTCAGTTTATCGAGATTGATGATGCGGTAATCCGGGTATTTCCTGACGAAATGCCGGACCAGGTGCGAGCCGATGAAGCCCGCTCCTCCGGTTATGAGTATGCTTCTGTGTTTCATTTCTTTTCGGCAAGCTTGAGCAGATACTTTCCATAAGCGTTTCCTGCCATAGGCAAGGC